>SLDR01000025.1 GCA_007125155.1 Candidatus Campbelliibacteriota bacterium
GCTGCCGGGCAGGGACTCGAACCCCGATCTCCGCCTCCAGAGGGCGGCGTCACTACCATTAGACGACCCGGCAATTGTATTCTCTGAATGAAAGAATTTTCTTTAATCTAAATACTTCTTCTTTTTTAGAAACCTGCACTTTATATTTGCTTTGATGTGGATGAAAACCCAATTTTTTCAAAGCCTTGAATACTTCATCTAATAAACTATCATTTCTGTTTGTGAAAATCAATTTATAAGTATATGTCGGCTCATGAATATTGAAACTTCCTTCCGCCTCATACAATCCCCTTAAACAAGCCTTTAAAAATTCATTCTCGGATTTTATCCAATCAGGTAAACTCAATCTAGCCAAAGTCTTTTTCCCTGTGGGCACTTCTAACCTTTGACTTATCTTTTTTTGATAAAGACTGATAACCATACATTCTCCAGTTTTTGATTTGTATACATATGGTTTTTTCTTGAAAACCTTTTTAACCACCTTCGCAGTATATTCCCATAATTCTGGTTTATCAGTTCCGAGAGTTATCCTCAACGACTCGGTTCGTTCGTGTTCATAGATGTTTCCATCACCCAAGACCATCCCGATCAAAAAAGCCAACTCTTTACTATATTTAAATTCAGAATAACATTTAGGTATCTTTCCCTTACTTCGCGCTTCATCTCTCCAAGTAGCAAAATTATCAATCTTTCTTTTACGAAATGTTTCGGATATTTTAGCTACTCCTGGATGTTCATTCTTTGTATATCCTTTATTCCAAGAGGGAGGCCGTTTAAAAAGAGATTTCCGCCATTTTTTATAGCGTGGATCATTTTTAGGTAGCTTGGTTACATTTAAACTAAAGCCGACCTTGCTATTACTAAATCTTTTTCGATATAGATCAATTGTCAGATTATGTTTACTAAGATGAGTATTAGTAATAACCTTAAAATTTGCTCCACATATTTTGCACTTAACCATGACTATATTTTACCAGATAGTCCACTCAGCAAAATAAACTCAGACAATAAAGATAATTAGCTTATTCCCTTCTCTTTAGAGAGGCCTTTATGAAAGCATTGAAAAGCGGGTGCGGTGAGAGCGGGCGGGTTTTAAACTCGGGATGAAATTGAACTCCCAAGAAGAAAGGGTGTTCACTCTCGGGAAGCTCCGCTATTTCCATCAGTCTGCCGTCAGGTGATCTTCCCGAGAAGACCAGACCTGCGGATTCAAGTCTTTCCACGTATTCCGGGTTCACCTCATAGCGGTGTCTGTGCCGTTCAGATATCTCATCCGTTTTGTAGGATCTGTGAGCAATGGATCCTTTGGAAAGCACGGCCGGGTAAGCGCCGAGCCTCATGGTATTTCCATAATTACCTTTCTCGATCAGATCCTTCTGACCCGGTATTACGTCGATTACCGAGTTGGAGGTATTGGCATCCATCTCGGCGGTAGCGGCATCCTTTAGGCCCAAGAGGTTTCTAGCGTACTCGATCACAGCGATCTGCATCCCGTAACAGAGTCCGAAATAAGGGATCTTGTTAAGACGCACAAAATTTACCACCTTTATCTTTCCCTCTATCCCGCGTGTACCGAATCCTCCCGGTATCAAAACTCCGTCGTATTTGGCAAGTTTCTTTAAATTGCGACTGCTATTCGCTCCTTCAAAATCCTCAGCATTTAGATAATCTATCTTCGGCCTTAAATTCAAGTGATAAGATGATATCTTTATTGCCTCCAACACGGAAATATATACATCAGCAAGGATGAAATCCCCGGAATCGAAGTACTTTCCGACAACGGCAATGGATACTTCTTTTTTCGCTTTTTTGGGTTTATTGGCAAAATTCTGCCAAGCACGCAGATCCGTTTTCAACTCGACATGATTAAGTCCCAACTTGTCGGATATAACCCTTCCCAGATCCCCTTTCTCAAAATTGATCGGCACATCGTAAATACTGTCCACATCAGGTGCCGATATGATACCGCTTTTATCTACATTACAGAAAGTGGCGATCTTCTCCTTTCTTCTGGCATCCAGAGGAACCTCCGAGCGAGCGATGATAACATCGGCCTGGATACCGACCCCGTTCAATGTCCTGGAGGCATACTGGGTGGGCTTGGTCTTCATCTCTCCCACCTTCGAAGGAATAGGAAGGTAACTTACCATTACGAACATGACATCATCCGGTGCGTTCATTTTCATCATTCTGGCGGCTTCCAGAAAAATGATGTTCTGATACTCGCCAATGGTTCCCCCTATCTCTATCACCGCAATATCGGCATCGGCTTCCTTGGTTGCTTTCTTTATCCTGCGGATCACTTCCTTGGGAATATCGGGAACGACCTCGACATTTTTTCCTCCATAATGAAGATTTCTTTCCTTGCGTATCACCTCTTGGTACACTCGGCCGGTTGTCATGTAATTTATCCTTGAAAGATCGATATCGAGAAAACGCTCGTAATTTCCCATGTCCTGATCGCATTCGTCACCGTCATCTAAAACAAAAACCTCACCGTGTTCGGTGGGGTTCATGGTGCCGGCGTCAACATTTATATACGGATCGATCTTAAGTGCGGTAACGTTGAAACCTCTGGCCTTCATTATCGTTCCGATCGATGAGGATGCAACGCCTTTTCCCACTCCCGACATGACTCCCCCCACTACAAATATGTATTTCGGACTCTTCACTCTTTTTGTCATACTGTATATTTTTTACTTTTTTTTAAATTTTAAGATAACGTTTTACTGCCATATAACTTGAAATACCACCAATGAAAATACCCGACAAAACGGTTATCAAGAATATCTGAACGAAGTTCTCAAGGTAGTAAGTGAAAACATTAATACCGATAAAGAAATGCTCGGTAACTTCTCCCAGCCAGAAGGTCATGGGGTAAAAAAGGGCCAAAGTGATCAAAGCGGCGATCAGTCCGTAAAGGATACCGCTTATTACGAACGGTCCTCGTATATATCTCGTGCTGGCTCCGACCAGACGCATCACCGCTATCTCATCTCGCGCGGTATATATTATCAATCGAACGGTATTGAAGGTTATCAAAACCGAAACGAACGCCAAAGCTACGGTCAAAGCAAGACCGAACCTCTCAACCGCACCTATCAAGGAAGTGAGTCTTTCGATGGCGAGCTCATTGTCTCTGAAGTTGATCCGATAGATGATGTTCTCATCGGCTCCTAGAGCATGCTCCGGCTCCAAGAAGGCGGCGATGTCTTGATAGCTCTCGGGATCATAAGCCTGAATGGTCAAATTTGCGCCCAAAGGGTTTCTGCCAAGCTCGTCTATTGTCTGGAGTATGATCCTGTCACTCGCATGACGGTCCCTGAATCCTTCCAAAGCTTCCTCTCTGGATGTGTATTTCACCGATGACACATCGGGTCTCGCCTCAAGATCCTCTTTTAACGCCAAAACCTCCGAACTGGGAGCTTCGGGGATAAAGGTCACCGAAAGATCAACCTGTCTACTGACACCATCAAGAGAGGCTGCAAGAATGGCACTTAAAAATATGATGGATCCTATAAAAGAAAGGGTTATGACCATCACCAGAATGGAAGTGGTCGAAAGAAAAGCATTTCTCCAAAAATTAAGGAATCCCGAACGTATCACTCTTTTTAACTTTGTGAACAGCATATCAATATTTAAACTAACAGACTCGGGTTACTGGTATCACGTACCACTTTTCCGGAATCAAGAACAACAACCCTGTTCTTTAAAGCTTCAACGATACCGGTGTTATGAGTCGCTATTATAACGGTGGTATCCAGACTGTTTATTCTTTTTAAGATCTGAACGATCTCATAAGTATTCTCAGGGTCCAAATTCCCGGTCGGTTCATCGGCGATAACTATTTCCGGCTGATTAACGATCGCCCTGGCTATTGCCACACGCTGTTGTTCCCCTCCGGACAGCTCACAAGGAAAGCTCCAGGTCTTTCTGGTGATACCCACCAGATCAAGGGCGTGTGGAACGTCGGAACATATCTCTTTTTCGGTTCTGCCGGCCACCTCCATGGCAAAAGCGACATTCTCATAAACGGTTTTATGAGGAAGAAGTCGAAAGTCCTGAAATACCACCCCAACCCTGCGACGAAGTCTGTTTATGGCCTCACCTCTGAGCTTGTGTACCTCTTCGGATGAAACCAAAACCGAGCCGCTGGTTGGATGCTCTTCGGCCACTATCATTTTAAGAAGAGTGGTTTTGCCGGCGCCCGAGTGTCCGACAACAGATATGAATTCATTCGGCTCAACGGAAAAGGTAACCCCGTCGAGGGCCAAAGATTCATCGGGATACATCTTGGAAACTTCTTCGAAATAAATCATACAAGGGGTCGTTCTTATGAAAATTCTCAGCTCAAAGCTCTGCAACCTTGGCACTCACCCGCTGATTCGAACACAACTTTTTACAGAACCCGGCACCGTTTACCTGTACAGTATATAACATATCTTAATATAAACAAAAGTTTCGAAAAATCAGCTGTTTTCAAGGGTTTTTTCGGCGTCAATGAACTCCTGAATATCCCCACCCAAAACTTTATCCGGGTCTCTTATCTCAAGCTCCGTTCGATGATCCTTTACCAATTTATAAGGATGCAGAACATAAGAACGTATCTGATTGCCCCA
>SLDR01000002.1 GCA_007125155.1 Candidatus Campbelliibacteriota bacterium
AGTCGGGATCTGATGGGATCATAAATACCTCCTTAAAAGGCATAGTTTATGAATTTTTGGGGAGACCCTACGAGCGAGGGCCTTTGGGTGAAGAGGAGGGAGAGCAAATATACAGAGAAGACGTCTTCGATTGCACCACCCTGGTACTGGTGAGCACTTCCAAGTACAATGCAAACGGCAAGAGCGCCGAAGAGATGATGAAGGTCGCAAACTATTATCCGGCCGGGGTTGTCTCTTTCGAGAGTCGGCTTCATTTCACGACCTACAGGAACAAAGTCTCCCCTCTTTTCGAGGACATCACGCGACAGATCGGAGGCGACCTGACCGAGCAGAAGAAAGTGCTTTTAAACAAAGACAGAGAAGGAGAAGGACGGCTTATCGATGTTGATTGGGAAGAAGAGGTGGTTATTGAGTACATTAAAACAGAGGCCGTTCAAAAGATCACAAAAAACATTCCCAAAGAAGTCGGTGTGGCTTTCATTGTCGACGGAGATGAGAATATGGGGTTGGACGTGCGCCACGAAGGTTTCGTCTTTAACGGCAGTGAACTTGTTCACGCCTCAAGCCAAAGAGGCGAAGTTTATAAAGAGGACCTCTTAAAATTCCTTGAGAGCAGTAACTATTCCGGAGTGCTTTTCTTCAGATTTCCGAAATAACGGAGGACGATTTAATTTTTGAATTATCTTGAAAAGAATAATATAATACTTATATTATTGGAATTTAACTATTTTAAATATGAAAGCATTCGGTTTTTCATTAAAATATCTAGGTATCACTCTTTTGGCTCTGACCTTGATACTCGGATTCGGATGGAACACTGCTGAAGCAAACAACGGCAAGGTGGAGGTACTTATCGGATTCGAAGGAAAACCCGGTCCCGCGGAACACAGACTGATAGGATCTCAAGGAGGGAAAGTCACAAAAGAACTGAAACGAATAGACGTCCTTTTGGTTGAGTTGCCCTCGCATGATTCAGAGTGGGTCATTAACGCTCTGCGGAACGTCCCGAAGGTATCATTCGTGGAAGAAAACGGCATAATGGAAGCCCACAGCCAAACAGTGCCCTGGGGAATTGATAGGGTTTTTGGAGATGGATCATACTCTTTTCCCACTTGGAATGCCTCAAGAGGCGAAGGAATAGGTGTTGCGATTTTGGATACCGGTATCTACTGCGATCATCCTGACCTTATCGTTATCGGTGGCACTAACACAATTGACGCCACCGGCCACTGTTCAGATGGAAGCGGGCACGGAACTCATGTTGCCGGTACTGTCGCCGCTTTGGATAATGATCTGGGGGTTGTAGGCGTTGCGCCGGATGTAGATCTTTATGCTGTAAAGGTTTTAGATGATGGTGGAGGCGGAACAGTTGCTTCGGTTGTAGCGGGAATAGAATGGGCTGTTGATCAAGATATTTCGATTATAAACATGAGTTTGGGTGGGGGTCATCATCAAACATTACAATTAGCTATTCAAGATGCATACAATGAAGGTGTACTCCTGGTAGCTTCAGCAGGAAATAGTGGTCCCAGACCGAACTCCGTCAGCTATCCTGCCAGATATCCGGAAGTTATTGCAGTTAGTGCTACGGATATAAATGACGGATTTCCCAATTTTTCATCCCGTGGAAGCCAAGTGGAACTCGCTGCACCGGGAGTTTCCATCCTTTCAACCTTACCGGCTAACAGATATGGGTACGGATCCGGCACATCAATGGCCTCCCCTCATGTCGCCGGTGTCGCCGCTTTGGTTCGGGCTACCGATCCGGCCCTAAGTAATGTAGAAATTCGCAAAATCCTACAAGATACCGCCGAAGACATCGGGCTCTCTTCCGACAGACAAGGATACGGTCTTGTAAGGGCCGATTTGGCTGTCGCGAAAGCTCTAGAAAATCAACCAGATCCAATACCAGATCCTGATACTGATCCTGAATACGGAGTTGAAATAATACCTACTGACGGGGAGCAAAAAACTGCGACTCCAGGTTATGATGTGACTTATGAATTCACCATTAAAAATACCGGAACCGAAGATGACACTTATGACATCAGCATAGATGGCAATGGATGGTCGGCGACCACAAGCACCTCCTCTGTCTCAATAGATGCCGGAGGTTCCGTCGATATTACCGTAACTCATTCCATACCTGATTCTGCCGGAGATGATGATAGTGACACCGGAACTTTAATAGTTTCCTCAGACAACGCAACGAGCACCGCCAGCTTTACGACCACAGTTGAAAAGCCGGCCGTACCCGGTGACCCTATAGCTATGACAGCAACGGTGTCAGCTACAAGTGCTTGGTGGCACAACAGAAATATTTGGCGAGCTGATGTTACAATAACAGTGACATACGAATATAACTCACCCGTGAAAGGCGCAGAAGTTAAAGGTGTATTCGGAAATAACGGAAGCGTTGTTGGTGTTACGAACAATGATGGAGAAATTATTCTCGAGAGCGGGAATTTTCGACAAAATGTTGATCAAGTCATGTTTAAAGTAGAATCAGTTATATTGGAAGGATACTATTGGGACAGTTATTTTGAAAAGATTTATATTGACCGACCGTAATAAAATTGGCAACAATAGAGCATGAAGAAAGACCGACCTTGAAAAGTCGGTCTTTTTCTTTATTTTTCATGCTAAAATTAGTAAATAGGTCGAAGAAAGATTATCAGTTAATTCTTCAGATCAAATGGATAAAAAAGTTCTGGTACTTGTTCTGTTCGCAGCTGTGGTCATACTGGTACTCGTAAACGTAATGGGACGCGAAAGTATCTCTGAGCTGGTAGTTGAAGAAGAGGTTCCGGAGGACACCGGGATCGTGGTCGAAGAACTTCTCCTTAATGGAGAAGAAGGCTCTTTGACACTGACCACGGATGACCCATCGGTCATAACCGCAACTGTGAGGAATGACTCCGACGAAGAAAGAGAGGTGGAACTGAGTGTGAGAATGGGAGGCAGGCTTTTCGATGAAAGGCATGACTGGACATATACTATTGCCCCGGGCGAAACTTTGGAAATAGAAGAAGTCAGAGAGGATCACCGTACATGGTACCCGGGAGAATTCACCGTTGAACTCGAGGGTAATGTTATTGATGTTGTAGTAGAGTAAATATACATAAATCCAACTGAAAACCGCGCGAATCATTTCGCGCGGTTTTCAATTTTGAATTTTAAGATCAAATAAAATTTACTTAAAACGCTTTTTAAGATAAGACCTGAGTCCCCTTTTTATCTCCGGATGTTGCAAACCGATCTCAACCTGAGCCAACACAAAATCCAACTTGTTTCCACAGTCATATCTAACCCCTTTGAATGAACGGGCATAAAGTTCCCCTCCAGCCTCAATGTAACTGATGAATGCGTCGGCAAGTCGTATTTCTCCGTCCTTTCCGGCCTTTTGAGACTTTAAAATATTGAATATATCCGGAGTTATTACGTAACGTCCAACAACCGCCTCGGTGGAAGGGGCTTCTTTTGGATCGGGTTTCTCTACAAAACTTTTAACCAACCATTCTTTATCGCTTATTCTTTTGCCGTCTATGACCCCGTATTGAGAGACGTTCTTTCTCGGAACCTTCGTAACGGCAAGAACGGGAGCTTTTGACCGCTCATAAGTTTCCATAAGTTCGGAGATCGCAGATCGGTTAAGATCGATGATGTCGTCTCCGAAAAGAACCGCAACCGGCTCATCACCTATCAAAGGCGCCGCGCTCAGCAACGCATGTCCGTCCCCCTTCGGCTCCCTCTGCCTTACAAAAGCAAAATCAGCCAGCTTTTCAACGGACTTTATGTCCTTTAATATTTCCGTCTTTCCTTTTTGTTTTAGACGGTATTCAAGTTCAAAATTGCGATCGAAATGGTCTTCAATGGCCCTCTTACCCAAGGCGGTGACAAAAATAACGGTCTCCACCCCTGCCGCGGTCGCCTCCTCCACGATGTACTGAATAACCGGCTTATCAACCACCGGTAGCATCTCTTTGGGCTGAGCTTTGGTTGCCGGCAGAAACCTGGTACCCATCCCCGCCACCGGAATGATCGCTTTCTTAACACTCATATGTTACAGATGATAACTTACAGGAGTTTATCAACGCAAGAGGAGAACTTTATAATATCCTCCGGTTGACTCCATACTTCATTCCGACTTTTTTGAAATTATGAGTTATAATATTAAGCAACGAAAGCCCTTTTGGTATTTTCGTGATGTTTAGTATGACCGAAGCAGGCTCAAAAAATAACATGGAAAAACTATCGAGGATCGCCTCCGTTCGCCTGCCTCTATCCCTTTTCATTCTGTTGTACGGAATTTCATTTTGGGCCGCCATCTTTTTATATTTTCAACTCTACAACTTTCCGGTATATGAAATTACACTACCGGCATTCGAAGGAGAAGAACGGATCCTTGAGTTCGGACCGCAGATGTCCCTTCAGGATGAGCGCTACTTCAACGACGTTAAGGAGATCCTGATAAAGAATGAAAGCGATTTTATAATGGCGAACCTTGAGACGATGACCATGAGGGGATACAGGGAGGGAGAAATGGTACTTGAGTTCCCGATTGCCGCAAAGGGCCAGGATGGCACGTGGACCGAGACACCGGCCGGTCTCTACAAGGTCGAATGGAAGAACAGGACGCACCACTCCAGTTTATACGACGTGACGATGCCTTACAGCATCCAGTTTTTTGGAAATTACTTCATTCACGGCTGGCCCCACCATCCCGACGGCAGAGCGGTCGCATCTCCGGTATCAGCCGGCTGTATTCGTCTCGAGACGAAAGATGCCAAGGAGCTGTATGATCTTGCGAGGCCGGGTATGCCGGTTTTGGTATTTGAAAAAGGGTACTCCCGTGATGACTTCGCCTACTTCTACAGCATAGGCGATGTTCACGCCGAGAAATATATGATCGTCGATCTGAAAAGTGATTTCATATTCTCTCAGAAAGGATCCGACGATATATTTTCCATTAAAGGACTGAGTAAGTTGCCTTTGGGTCTCATCGCGAGCGAAAGGCTGTTCATAGGGACGAACATGATCGTCCCGGAAAGTGCCTTAAAAAGAGAATCGTACGAACCCCGCTTCCGTGCCGAAGAGAACATCACCCTCTACACCCTGATAGCCGCCCTTCTCACGGAGTCATCGGATGAAGCGGCATTTTCCATCATTTATCACTTGGGAAATAGAGATGCCGCATCACTGATGAACAGCCACTTGTACTCACTCGGAATGCGAGATACCCACATAATGAATCCCTTGGGTCATATAGAGAACGTCTCAACCTTGAACGATCTGATCCACCTTTCAAAATATATATATTTCAACAAAATGTCGCTTTTGGAAATAAGCAGAGGCAAGCTGAGTTCCGTATACTTAAGTTCCGATCATAACGACATAAACGTTCATCATTCACTGATCGAAGACCCTGCCTTTGTCGGCGGTTTCATTCCGCGTACAAAGAACGGTCTTGAAGATTCCGGTTTGGCCATATTCGAGATGGAGGTCCAAGGAATAACAAGACCGATAGCGGTCATAGTATCCGGCTCATCATACCCGGTGGAGGATATCCTGAAACTTTTCAACTCGGTCAGACTGACCTCCAACTGAGGCAAAACTAAGACACTCTGCTCCCCGGCTCAACGGGACTCAATGGAGAAATTATAACCGGACCCTCTCCCCCTTCAGAAGCAAGTATCATTCCTTGACTCCTGTGGCCCATTATCATCCTGGGTTCCAGATTGACCAGAACCGCCACCTGTCTTCCTTCAAGATCGGCGGGATTGTAACTATTGCCTATTCCGGCAACCAACTGAATATCCTCCTTTTCCCCCACATCAACTAAAAGGATGATCAATTTCTGAGATCCTTCGACCGCTTCAGCTTCTCGGATCGATCCTATACGGATATCGAGCTTTGAAAAATGCTCAAAATTGATTATTTCTTTCATATACTTTGAAATTAACTTTTAAAAAGCATCGGAATAATATTACCATTTCATAATCGGTGAATGTTTGATTATATTATAATTCAGTATAGAATTAAATTAACGATAATTTATCTTTTAGGATAATCATAATCAATAGCATGGAGGAATTCGTATATAGTCCTTGGTTCGTTTGGGTGGCTGTTATCGCGGGTATTTGGACGTTGCCTTGGACCGGAGTGGCATTGTGGATGTCGGCTCGGGATGGAAGAAAGGGTTGGTTCATTGCTCTGCTTTTGATAAACTCCCTGGCCGGCTTGGAGATATTATATATTTTCGTCTTCAGGAAAAGGATGGACCAAAACAGAACAAAAGCGGAGGATGTTGTAAGATAAAATTCTCGAGGTCGCGGTCTCTCTCTTTGCCGGCCGGACATTATTTATTATTAAAAAAAATTAAAATTATGGAGGAAGAAAATAAAGAAATAAAAAAATTAAAGAGAAGCAGAACGGACGTTGTGGTGGCGGGTGTGTTTGGTGGAATGGGAGAATACTTCCGGGTAGACCCGGTCATATTCAGGCTCGCCGGTGTAATATTGTTTTTCGCTTCAGGCTTTCTGCCTTTCATACTCGCCTACATTATCGCCATAGTGATAATCCCCGAAGAGAGAACCGTGTCGGACGCTCCGATCGAAAAACCGAAGCGTAATAAATGGTTGATGTGGCTGATGATAATCATCTTGGCCTTCCTTTTGATCTCCCCGCTGTTGGCCTTCTTGGGTTTCAGGAGCTACGCCGATAGATTGCAAGAGTTTGCTTTTTTCGGAGAACCGTATGTAACTGATGAGTACCATTATGCGGAGAGAATGCACAGCATTGAAAACATATTACCCGCACCCCCAAGAAGCGCTATAAATAAATATCTTGAAGACAACATGATAACGACAAGCCGTGACGGAGATGTCTTCGCAGATCATCACGAATTTGGTAGAGGTGAAGGCGAGCTTTTTATCTGGGCCTATGTTGCCGAGATGTACAATGTCGAAGGCGAAATTGAGACCGGTACCGCAACCTCTCTGCCTGTGGTTATCGAATTCTCGGGAAATGAGATCACCGGACACTCCATACCTGGAGACGGATCCCATTACCCCGAAGACCTGGCTAATATGTTTCCCGAAAGGATCTATGAGCAGATCCTTAACTTCCAGTCCACACATAGATCGACCATTGAAGCACTTAAGGACGAAACCGAAGAAAGAGCGAGACAATCACTCTAGCTCGGTATATCCTCAAAACTATCTCAAAAGCTCAGAGACCGGAACAAAGTTTACGCGATCTTCAAGTTTAGGTATTTCCTCCACCAAGACCGATATGGTCTCGGGAGAACTGTGTCCTATGGCTATGGCCTCACCTTGCTCCTCGGCCAAACGAACCGTCTTTAACAACTTATTCCGAATATCCTCGGGATCTCTTGAGTTGTCGAGGAAAACGTCCCTTACTGCGGTATCTATTCCCTTTTCCTTTGCCAGAGCATATCCTTTGGAGGTTCCTATCGTGAAACTGTCAACAAAGAAGAGATCTTCTTCACTTATGATATCAAGCAATGTACCCATCGCCCGCCGATCCGAGGTGAATCTTGATCCCTTATGATTGTTCACACCTTCAACATAAGACCCGAGTTCTTCCAAACTTTCATTTAAAAGCCCCGCCATCTCCTCAAATGTCATATCGACTTTCATCATCCTCTCTTCAAATTCACTCTCGGACATCGGCTCAAGAGGAAGATGGAGTATCATCTCCTTTCGATTCGCGAAGAACTCGGCCACTTCAAGCGTATGGTCTCTGAAAGGAAGAACGGCAAGCGTGACGTCGGCTTCTATGTTCGCGATACTCATATCGTGTTCTCGATTATTACCGAGATCATCTATGATAATTGAAACCATGGGAAGATCTGATGGCTCGTCTTCAAAAGGTGGCTCATGGTGAGGAGTCTCGGGCGTCGGCTCTTTTCCATTATCGGCTGGATCCTTCCTCGCAAGACCGTCCTCTTCGCCGTCGATCTCATTTCCGTTGTCAACCACGACGGATTGAGAGCCCGTCATGTGGTCCCATCCGGACAGAAGAAGGCCGAGTACCAAGATCAAAGTAAAAATTACTATATTCTTTAACATAATGAGATAATAACAGTTTTTGCTCAATTACCAAAAGGTCTTCTTGATCATCACATATAAATATCGTTTTTTTAGTGTAATATATATATGCGGTTTTCCGCTTTTAGATCTTATAGAACCAACGATGCTACTTAAAAAGGCCTTCTTGAATATAGGTGTAAAAAAAGCGGAAACACCGAACCCTATCGACAGATTCCTGGAAAGATATGTTCTCATTATTTTTCCTTCTTACATCAAACCCAACCACCTCACCTTTTTCAGATATCTCTCAGTACCTTTTATCTTCTACCTTCTCTTCTTTCAATATTATTTGGCCGGACTTATCGCATTCACCATATCGGTGCTAACCGACCTCTTCGACGGAGCAATGGCGCGAACTCGACGGCAGATAACTTTCTGGGGAAAGGTCAATGATCCCTTGGCGGATAAGTTGCTTATAGGTATCGTGGGAGCCGTAATGATAATAAGATATGTAAGTCTCGAGATAATGTTCATAATAATATTTCTCGAAGTTCTGACAATTACTATCGTTGCGTTCCTATATGACAGAAAAGGCAATCCCGGATCCATACTTCCCGGCAAGATAAAGATGGTATTCCAATCGTTGGGCGTCCTGCTTCTGACTCTCTTTGCCCTCAACAACTCGCTGATAATTTTGGACCTCGCCGTGATCTCTCTTTATATCTCTATCCTTTTCAGTACCATAAACGTACTTTTCTGCTTTTTTGTGGGAAAATCGCTGTAACAGAAAAACGAACGGAGAATGTTTCTCCGTTCGTTCGATCTTTCAGGTAAACTCCCGACCCTATCTTTCCTCTTCTTCGCCTTCCCCCCTCTCGTGCTCATCAAGCTTGTTCTCCAAGTTCCTTATTCTCTCTTTGAGCTCTATCGTTTCCTCATTCGCCTTACATATTCCGAGATTCTCTTCGAGTTCTTTTATCCTTTCCTTCAACTCTATCATCTTCTTCTCTCTGCCGGTGGTGAGTCTGTGAAATCTCTCCAACTCATCAACTCTACCCTGAAGTTCCTTGGTTCTCTCTTGAACCTTTTCCTCCAAGCTTCTGTTCAACTCTTCCAACTCCTTGGTCCTTGCCTGAACTTTTATCTGAAGGGATCTTTTGATCTCCTGAAGACCGGCCTCGGATTCCTTGAGTTTATCGGTCTGCTCCTTCATTCTGTCATAATTTCCCTGCAGATCTCCCGCCAACTTATTGAGGGTCTTGGCCAAAGTGCCTATTTCATCCTGTGTCGGGACCTCTATACGATGACTGAGATCACCCTTACCCATTATTTCCGCTCCGTCAGACACCCGTCTTAAAGGAGACAGTACCAATACCTTGATTATCCAGAAGGATGCAATGATATCACCCACCAACAAAAAGATACCGAGTATCCATATCAACCTTATCTGAGTTGCCAAAAACTCCTCATAAACCTCATCGGATAGATAGACCCTGACCTCTCCCAGCTTTCTGGCCGGCTGATCGAGCGGATCGAAAATAACATCGGAGACAAATACGTTTCCACATATGTCACAGGTAGCAGGGTCATCTTTTTTATCTTCCTTTACCAAGTCGGAAACGTAACTGGCGACTCTTCTATGATTATGATACACATCTATTCCGAGAATCTGAGTATCCTGTTCCCCTATGTAATTGAGAGAAAGTTGCATGGCCGGATAATTATGTGCCAGCAAATTCTCAATGGAAAAATCAGCCAATGCGGTAACCATTGAGTTTCCATATGTATCAAGCTGCTGCTTGATTATATCTCCGGTCTGATGGATCTGAAGAGCAAGAGCGATAATAAGGAAAATTAAAACTTCCAATCCTACCGCACCCAGAAGTTTTACCTTGAGTGAAAAAGTTTTTTTGATGGGCTTCATCCTTACTTATCGGTTTTTTTATTCTTCTATCTCTTCAAGTTCTTCCGGATCTATCGCTTCTCCCTCCTCTCCGTTTTCTACCGGATCTCTTCCCCAAACATCGAGGTTATAAAAATCGGGGCCAAAAACATTGTCTATGGCATCCTGTACCGGAAGGTAATCTTCAATGCTTACCTCAACGAACCTGTTATATCCGCTATCAACCCTCTCGTGTATCAACGGATCCACATTGTAAGAATTAAGAAGCGCCTCCCTCATCTGATCTATCTGCTCATCGCTTACGACATTTCTGTTCGCGGATACGGGGAACTCCGGTACCGGATCATGCCTCCAGATGGACCTTACCGGAGCGCCGTCAGCCAGGAACTTATCCATCGTCTGCTCGTTTACGAAAGCACCCTCCACTACACCGGTCAAAAGCGCCTCTACCGCTTTGTCGTGAGACCCAAGATAAGTTATACCTCCGGGTTCTCCGTAGAGATCAACAAAAAAAGTTTCCGAGTCTATTCCTTCATCTATCAGCATTCCCTCCGGCATCAAACCTCCGGAAGTTGAGGATCTGCTGGTCCCGGCAACGGGCCTGCCTTCCAGATCGCGAAAACTTTGGTAAACGGAATCCTCAAGGACCAAGAGATCTCCCTGATAGGTCGGAGAGCCGTCATATCTTTCACCTGTAGCGATAACTTCCATAACGTCACCAATATTACCGTAAGCCTGAATGGTCGTGACCGGCGCCAAGAACACAAATCCTATCTCGTCTTCAATGAAATCCCTAACAACGGCCGAGAATCCCCCCAGCTCGCCTTCGGTCGTATAGAATCTCATTTTTATATTCATATCGGTATATTCATTCAGATAAGTCTCCAGTCTTCCAAAACGATTCAACATCTCACTGGGGTTCTGCAATGGCAAAACTCCGAAGTAGATTGTATCTTCCGGGTCTTCGACAACCTCGTCATTTGGTTCATCATTCATCGGAGCGATGGTTTGATCATTGCTCAAGAGAACAACAAGTGCGATCACCAATACGAACAACGAAAATATGATTATACCGCCGATCAACCATTTCTGAAGATCCGAACCTTTCTCCTCTTCTTGCAAGAAGTCGGAACCTCCCTCCCGCTCCGGCTCTGCGCCAAAAGCATTATTCTCCTCTTGTCTTTTTTCTTCCTCCATATACTTTTTATTTACTTGTAATTTATAATATTTAAATTAAAGGCCCGACCACTGCTTACGGCCTCAATTATTTAAATAATATCGAATTATATAAACAACCACAAAGGACAAGAAGGTCTCACTTTGGAAAAATCAAATGATCATTCTTGATCGGAAGAGTTTGGTTTGTAACAAAAATACCTCTAAAAATATTAGGATTTTCCGCATCAAGGTGTAAAGCTAATTATTTAAAGTATTGATTCATTTTTCACATGTGGATAAAACAACATCAAAATTCACAATTGATGCCTAAAAAATTTCATTTATGATATTATCCCAAGATGCCTAAACAGATAAAGAAACCCGAGATCAAATACATCTTCATATTCGTCTTATTTATTCTGGTGGGTTTCGTTCACTTCAGTGAATACGTTCCCTTAGCGGAAGCAAACAATACGGAAGACACAAGGAATATCCGAGCCGAAGTGGTTGATATTTTGGAAGAAGGCCATCGATTCATACCCGGTACCAACATTGAGGCATTCCATCAAACTCTGGAGGTCGAGATACTTGAAGGTGCCATGCGGGGCGAGATCCTGGTAATAGATAGCGATTTTCATAAATTCGACCGCGGAGACAGATTGTTTCTTGACGTTTATGAGGATTTTGAAGGAGAGTATCATTACGTCGTCAGTGAACCGGACAGGCTTTTTCCCCTTCTTTTGATCTTTGCGCTTTTCGTAGCCGCCATTCTTTCATTCGGTTTTTGGAAGGGTGTCCGTTCCATACTGAGTCTTGGAATCAGTTTTGCCATCATTATTTTCATTCTTCTACCCAGGCTCCTTGATGGAGCCTCTCCGGTTCCCACCATCATTGTTTTCGCTTCTTTGATCCTGGCTTTGGCGATGTACATCACCCACGGATTCAACAGAGTTACGCATTCGGCGTTTTTCGGAACCGCGGTGACGCTTCTGTTCGTCGGCCTACTTTCATACCTAAGTGTCTCAATGATAAAACTGTCCGGATTCTCTTCACACGAAGCGCTCTATCTAAACCTCCAGACAGGTGGGCTCTTGGATATATCCGGACTTCTTTTAGGTGCCATCATAATAGGTATTCTCGGGATACTCGACGACGTCTCCATAACCCAGTCGGCAACGGTAAGAGAACTCTATAGAGCCGATCCCGGATTTGGCAAAAAAGAGGTCTTCCGAAGAGCTCTCTCTGTCGGCAAAGAACACATCGTATCGCTGGTAAACACTCTCGCCCTGGCTTACGCCGGCGCCTCATTGCCTTTGCTTCTTCTGTTCTCACAAAGTCAGGAGGGTTTTTTGACCTTGATCAATATGGAGATATTCGCCACCGAAATAACCAGAACGCTTGTGGGCAGTATCGGTCTCATAATGGCGGTTCCGGTGACCACCTTATTCGCCGCTATAATGCTTAAACCGAAAAATGACACACCGACCAAGGAGCATGTCGGAGAGTAGCTACACATCATTCTATCGAGTAACGCTTCACTCGCCCGAAGTCATACGGGAAATAACGAGTGATCTTTCATGATCGATACCAAACGTAGATCGGGCCGAGGTCGGTCGAGGTATCTAAAGAGAAAGACCCCGCTTATGCGAGGTCTTTTTTTGTTACCTTCGAGGTTTTATTTCAATGCTTTTCCCTTTACCGATCAAAAAAACCTTTTTGCCGAACAAAAAAGAGATTGACTTTCTAAGATGCCTGGGTATCAGAACCCTGGCACCTTTCTTTAACTCATAACAGTCGGGAAGGTCTTTCTTTTCAACTCCTTGATTCAGTTCAGTTATCTCCAAAAAACCGGACTCGTTCTTTCTGATCAACACAAATTTGAGGAATTTCTTTGATAATTCGCTCGGGATTCGCAACCTCCACTTATAATCAACCGTGGCCTCCCAATGCCCGTATAACATATGAAAACCTCCTTATATAAAAGTACAATTGACTGCAAAATATTACCATCTTAATGCAAAATGTCCACCTTTTAAGGACCGCGTTCTCCATAAGAGAACGGACTTAAGATCGCGGGCACTAACAGTTGAGCATTGGAAGAAATGAAGGGGTTGCAGGATAAAGCCGGTTGAGCACACTCCGGTCAACACTCCGGCCCGCCGACAGAGAGCAAGCAATTGACCGGTTAAGGTGCGGGCTATCAAGGTCCCTCATCAGGATGGATCAAGACCTCTTCATCGACAACGGCCGAGCCTGCCCGGATCTCAGCCTTAAGATATTGAACGTAAAGAAAAACCCCGACAACCGTCAAAAGAATAAAGACCGCCATCGCTATCAAGAACTTCTTTGATAAAAGAGGCATTTGAACAATTCTAGCATGAATATAAGATCATTGGATCGTGGTCGATCTCTCCATACAGTTGAAAGGATCGAGCATGATCCTCGACTGAAATAAGGCGCACACCAATGGATCCGGGAGGGATCTTCGAACAAAGAAATAGGCGTTACGCTTCTCTTGTATGGATGTACTCAAACGGGCCGGTATTTTATCGGAAGATGTATTCGAGGATATCTGCCGGCCGGCGGGCCAGAAAGTCGGGGGATTCCTTCTTTAGGTTCTCTTCGGCGTTGAAACCCCACGTTACGGCGATGCACTTTATTCCGTTCTTTTTGCAAGCGACAACATCGCGGTCCTCGTCGCCGATGTACACTACCTCTTCCGGCCCGACCTTGAGTTTCCCGCACATTCTCTTCAAGACCTTATGTTTGCCGAAAAAAGAGCTGTCGGAGTGTATGAAATCAAAAGTCTCATTCAATCCGTTCTCGCTCACCACTCTTTCGATGTTCTCCTCAGAGTTGCTGGAGACTATGCCCAGTCCGTACTCGCTCTTCAGTTTGACCAGGACCTCCGTGATCCCGGGAAAAAGCTTTACCCCGGAGATGCCGTTCAGTTTTGATTTAATGTTGAAAGCCATGTTGTAAAATTGACAGACGGACATATCCGACCTCCTTATCATCTCCCTCAGGCCATCTTTTCTGATCCGATCAAAATCATCTTCGGAAATATTTAGCTCCTCCTCAGCTATCCTTTTCATCTCACTGTATGTATCGGCGAGAGTCCCGTCAAAATCAAAGACCACGTATTTAAGCATGTTCTTTTGATGTTATCACGATAACCGCCTCAAAGAAGAGAACTTCTCCCCGGAAAAACTAACACGAACAGCTTGGGGAAGTCTGACTTCCCCAAAATAACTTTCCAAAAAAAGATATTTTCAGGTCTCTGTTTTAGATATTAAAACTTAAACTTTTTCTACTTTTCCCCAATCTTTCCACATCTTTTCCCCCACTCTCCATTAAAGTCGGTATTTTTGTCACTAAAAGCGTTTGATTTTTTTAAAAATTGTGTATTAATTAATATAAGTCAGCGGGAGAGACATATTGCTAAAATTACCAACTCGGTAAGCAATTTCATAAAAGCAGGTCGATAGTATGTCACCTCGCTTTTTTATTGGAGAGAGGATTATAAGTAACATTAAAAATTATGAAAAAAATATTATCTTTAATGGTCATTGCGACCTTTACACTCTCACTCCTGCCGATCAACACTTTGATCGCGTATAACGGAAGTGGGAACGAATCTAAAACCGTTGGTCTGTATGCGGGACAAGATATGAAAGTGGGAGAAGTCACAACTTCCAATGACGGTGACAAGATTTATGTAGAATACAAGATCACTAAAGCTGGTTGGTGTATAACCGAAACCCATGTTCATGTCGGGGAAACAAAAGGTGATTTCCCTCTTAATCGAGGAGGAAATCCTCAGATCGGGCACTTTGACTACAAAGAAACACATGATCCATGTGTAAAAGATTACAACGTAGAAATCCCATTGGGCGAATGGGAGTCTGAAGCCGAACTCAAGATCGCAGCTCATGCGGTTGTTGAAAAGAAGGAATGTGAAATATTAACCGAAGCTCCTTATGGAGGGTCAGAGGTTGTTTATACTTTCCAAGCCTGGCGTATCGATCATACTCCTGATGCGCCCAGATACGTACGAGATCAGCGCTCCGATCCCGGCAACGCACTGGAAGTTGGAGTCCCCGGTCAAGAGACCTTCTATAGCTTGGGTTATGGTGGTGTTCTTAATGACGAAAGGACCGCCGTTGAAACATTTTTCGGTAAATACTTCGAAGACAGGAGAGACCCCGACGCCATTAGAGAAATGGAAGCTTGGGTTGACGAAGATCTGGCTGAAAAGCTTTCAGACACGGAGAACAATGCCGGTTGGATAATAATTGAGTTCGACCCACCTGCAATGAATGTTAAAGGAGAGTACGATCTTCAAGTGGTTGAAGATACTTGGGGCTTGCCTTATCCGTTGG
>SLDR01000015.1 GCA_007125155.1 Candidatus Campbelliibacteriota bacterium
GGGATCATATTAAACAAATATAATCTCACACGTCAAATTATTCGACTTTTCAAACGGATTCCGGCCTGACCGGAAGATCTATGGCGATCCTGAAGCATAATACACAACACCGGCCGGCCGCCGGACCGCTAAAAGACTATTACATTCAATGACCGTTGACTTCAAGGCACTATGCCGTATCTATGCTTAAGATGATGTCTCTGACCATCACTTCATAATCACGCTCATGCGGATCTGCAATGAACTGAGAGGTAATGATAATTTTGTCATCCTCTTCAAAAACAAAAAACACATGTTCACCACCAAGACCTCCTTCTATCTCAAAACTTATTGCATCCTTGCCGTTTATCTCGGTCGAATACGGCGGCTCGATCGGTTCGGTCACCTGACTTCTTTCCTCAAATTCTTGATCCGCAATATTTTCCATCTCCCGATCATCGGGATCTATAACGTCCACAAAAAGAGTGAATCCGTCGGTTATCTCGGCCATTGCGCTGTCCGGTCCAACATATGTGATCTTTAATCTTTCATCCTCGTAATTAACTGTTGCCAACGAGGGATACTCGAGGGAAACATCCAAAAGCGAGCTTTTGTATGTCCCCAGATCTTCTCTCCTTAGGTCATTGCCATCACCATTTATGGACCACCTGACGAATCCGTTATCCGGGTGCTCTGTGACAAAATATATTCTTTCTTCCGACCATTCCAATTCCTGAAATGCGGGCATGAACTGACCAACTTCAACGATCTCTTCATCCGGATCTATAATATTCAGAAGCTCTTCTTCTCCCAAGATAAAGACCCTTTGGTGTCGCCCGGCGTCATCTACCACAAGAAAGTCCCCCGTCGCCCTGGCGGTTCCGACCGAATATGCGAACCTTTCACTATCTTCAGACCAGTAATAATTCTCGACCCCGCCCATTGTCGGCTCACTGATCATGTTGATCTCCGACGTTCTCAGATCGGCTACCATTATAAATGAAGTTGTGGTTAAAGCCGCATAATCGGATACGGAGAAAACCAACTTACTGTTGTCCGGTGAAATAGAAGCCGGTATGTCAAAATAAGCGAATCCGTCAGGCTCGACAGGCCTACCTCCCACTTCAGGTTCCTCATCAAAGATATGCCAGTTTTCCTCTGTCCATTGATTCAGCTCATTGATCGTAAGTTGAAAAATGATCTCGTCATCTTCATTCAACACCCTGATCTCTTGAGACTCTATCCCCTCCTCGGGAACAAACTCCGTTCGGAGATCCATTTCTTCAAGGTCGTTATCCGGCTCTATCTCGAGCGGGTCTTCCGTCAAAAGAAAATAACCGACTCCTATCAGCACAATGACTACAATGGCTATTAATATATAATATATATTCATATATAAATATAAATTAAATTATAAACTGATTCATCGACCTTTTTTGCCCCAAAATTAGTTCCTCCCACTGCAAGGAGTGTCGGGGCCCGTACGGGTTCGGAGGGATCGGCCCCTTCTTTGATAAGTGTTCACCTCCGCACTTCAAGCGGTACTCAAATATCGCAACATCCTCCAACCTTAATAACAAGCCGGATATTATTACCCGAACCGGGATGATCCTCCGAGCAAATTTGCACATCAAGCCCTTTATTAAATTAAACATTTGCTTTGCTCATAAGGTGTCATGATATTTCTCATCCATGTCAACATATGGCGAACCTGATGATCGTTATGAATTTAACGGATATTCGAACTACGATCTCGATCGCTCCCATTTAACCTAACGAATGATCTTCAAAGAAACAACTTGGGACATCAACCTCCTCGACAGGTCGTGAACTACTGTACCCGCGCCCGGCCTCCTGCTTATTATACCGATAAAAGCCGACGCAAGATGCCCTCGGAAAGGCCACCTCCAACATTTTTTCGACCTCAAAACATAATTTCGAGATATAAATTTCCACGTCAAGAGCCTGTTCAAGACCAAAAATATCGGTCCGGGTTATCAGATAAGAAAGATTGTCTTTCTTAATAGACCTGATAATATTATATTTCACATAGAGAATTTAAAAATTTATTAAGTTTAGTTAAACCAAGAATCATATATGAAAAAGATCGTTTATATTTTAATTCTTCTGCCCGTCATATTCCTTTTGTTTTTCACCTACATCAGATCCGAAGATACTCCCATCGGTCCTCCGGTTGACCTGAGAGAACCGGGAGAGCTCAAAGAGCTGTCTTCTTCAGTGAAGGATTTCTCTTTTAGCATTTTCCCGATCTTGGCCGAAAATGACAAGAACATCTTTATCTCTCCCTATAGCATTCACACGGCTTTAATGATGGCCTATCGAGGGGCTGACGAGAATTCCGCACTGGAAATGGCGGAGGTGTTAGGCGTGACCGAGATGGAACTTGAGGCTCTGATGAGTGATTCATTGGGTCTGAAACAGTATTTGGAGCACTTTTCAGAAGAGAACGAAGTGTCGATAGCCAACGTTTTATTCCTAAGAGAAGGCATCCCTTTTATTGGATCATACAAGTCTGATGCAGAAAGATACTTTGAAGGGAAAATAGATCAGTTGCCGGAGACGGGTGAACCTGTGAATCAATGGGTCTTTGAGAATACTCGTGAGAAGATAGACGGCATCATTGATCCCGGGCCCATTGACCCTGATGTCATCGCTTACCTCGTCAACGCAATATACTTCAAAGGTATCTGGGATGAAGAGTTCGATGAAGATAAAACGGAACAAAGAACATTCTACGGCACAAGCGGAGAGACCTCCGTCGATATGATGGAAAACGAATCGGACTATCTCTTTGCGGTCTCGGAGGTCATGAAGTCACTTACCATTAAGTACAAAGACGGTGATTACCTATTACACGTCTTTATGCCGACCGACAATAGGCCTCTTTCAGAACTGTACGGAGACCTCGACCACGAAATATTTGAAACGTTGAAACCCACCAACCGGGAAAAGATAACATTGAGATTCCCCAAATTTACCCTAGAGAATGAGTTGGGTTTGGTTGACGCACTTAAAAACCTGGGCCTGGAAACAGTGTTCGATGAGGCTCTTGCAGACTTCTCAAATATGGCTGATATTGAGCAGTTGGGACTAAACGTATACATATCAGATGTCCTTCATGCATCATTTATCGAGGTTGACGAAAAAGGTACCGAAGCGGCCGCCGCTACGGCTGTAGAGATGAGAATGGAATCAATGCCGTTACCCGCTCCTGTGGTGGAGTTCAACAGGCCGTTCCTCTTCGTGATAGAAGAACCCGAGACCGGAACGATCCTCTTTATGGGGCAATTGGTAGATCCGAACTAGCATTCTCCGGGTCTCGCAACCACGTTCATCAAAATTCTTCATAGAAATTTATTTGAGGTAATATCTATCACGTGAACACGAAACGATCACAAATTGCCGAAAAAAATAAGGAGGTCAAATGGTTCCAATTGTCGCAGGAGAAGGTCCTTGAGAAGCTGAACTCTTCCTTTGAAGGTTTGGGACTGGAAGAGGTAAGATCACGACGTGAGAAATATGGACCGAATGACATCCCCAAAGGGTCCGTCAGAACTTGGAGAACGATACTGTGGCATCAGATAAAGAGTCCATTGATCTACGTATTGGTGGCGGCCGCACTGGTCTCGTTGGCGGTGGAGCATTACCTTGACTTCTGGGTCATATCCGCGGTCATACTGATCAACACCATCATCGGCTTTTTTCAAGAGTATAAGGCGGAAAAGTCAATTGTCGCCCTGCAAGCGATGGTTGCACCCAGAACTAAAGTTATCAGGGATAGTGAACTTCGAGATATCCCTGCGATAAAGCTTGTACCGGGCGATATAATAAGTTTGGAAAGCGGTGACCAGGTTCCGGCCGATGCGAGGGTTTTGGAGGCTGTTAACTGCCGCCTTGTTGAATCATCTCTTACGGGAGAATCCACATCTACCGAGAAACAAGTTGATGCGCTTGAAGAAGATGCATCATTGGCGGATCAGACAAACATGGTCTGGGAAGGCACCCATCTGGTAAGCGGGAGCTTGAAAGCGGTGGTTGTGGCTACAGGCAGGAACACCGCCCTTGGAAGGATAGCTTCCTCACTTGAGCAAAAGGACGAAATAAAGGTTGGTCACTTTGAGAGCAAAACATCCAAGCTGGCCAAAAAGATGGGTGGTTTGGCCGTACTGGGTTTCATTGCCGTCTTCATTATCGGCTACCTTTATGGTGAGCAAACGATCAATGAACTTTTTTTGTTCTCGTTGGCGGTCTTGGTCTCAGGTATTCCTGAAGGTTTACCTGCAATTTTAACGATAGTTCTATCTATCGGGGCACATAGAATGGCGAGACGCTCGGTGGTCACAAAAAGACTGCCTGCGATCGAGACCATCGGAAGCGTCGATACAATAGTGACCGACAAAACGGGTACTCTGACCCAAAACAAAATGACCGTCAAAGAGATCCAGTTCGCAAATGGTCGAAATTTACATATCACGGGTGAAGGTTGGCAACCTAAAGGAGAATTTAAAGATAACAACGTTCCTCTGGATACCCAAACAATACGAGCGGACGCCGATCTCAATAAGCTTCTGCACATCGGGGTTTGGGGTACCGGAGCTCATCTGGTAAAACCCGGAGAGAACAATAACAATCAAAACTATGAGATCATTGGCGAACCGACCGAGGCCGCATTGGTGGTTCTTGGCGCCAAAGCTGATGTTGAAAAAGAGGCCGACCATAGCGGAGAAAAGAAACTTGAAAATATCCCCTTCAATCAAGAGTCCCATTTCCGCGGGGCTGTCGTAAAATTACCCGATCAGGAAGAAACTGAATTATACATAGTCGGCGCCCCATACAAGATAGTTTCGTTATCAAGCAAGTTCCTCGATCACGGTGAAGAGAAAGAAATATCGGATGAAATTCGCCAAGAGATGCAAGACCGAGAAGAGAAGATGAGCGGTCAAGCTCTTCGTGTGATCGCATTGGCGTATAGAAAACTCCCGTCCGACAGCGAGCGATCATTGGCCGGTCATGTTGACGACCTCGTCTTCGTCGGCTTTGTCGGAATGAAAGATCCGGCCCGTCCCGGAGTGAAGGATGCGATAGACAGAGCAAAAAAAGCCGGCATAAGGGTGATGATGTGTACGGGAGATCACAAAAAAACAGCTCTGGCCATCGCCAAAGAGGTGGGTCTCGTCAGCAATAATGATCTCTCTGAGGAAGAGATGGAAAAGTTGGGATACTCGCAAACCGAACTGGAAAAAATGAACGAGCATGAGTTTGCCGAAGCTGTTAGAAAAAGCAGTGTTTTCTCCCGCGTCAGTCCCGAAATAAAACAGAAGATCGCCAAGGAACTCCAAAGTCAAGGCCGGCTGATAGCTATGACCGGCGACGGGGTCAATGACGTTCCGGCGCTGAAACAGGCGGACGTCGGTATCGCTATGGGAAGATCCGGTACCGACCTGGCCCGAGAAACAAGCGATATTGTTTTGATGGATGACAACTTCGTATCGATAGTAAATGCGGTCGAGGAAGGTAGAAACATATTCCGTAATGTCCGAAATGCCAGCGGTTACTTGGTCACCACCAATGTGGCTGAAGTCATCACCATAGTCACTCTTTTAGCCGCCACTTTCACCCTACCGCTCAGGCCGACACAGATCCTTTGGTTGAATCTGATCACCAACGGTATACCGGGTGCCCCCTTGGCTCTTGAGCCGGGTCGGTCGGCTGTAATGAAAAGACCGCCTCTCCCAACCTCCACTCCGATACTGTCGGGCAAAGTGATAAAGTTCGTCTTGTTCAACGCTTTGGTAATGGTGGCGCTGTCCGTACCGGTTTACCTGTATTACCTGGAATATGATCCCACCAAAGCACAAACCGCAGTATTCACGGTTCTGGCTTTCTCACAACTGTTTAATGTATTCAATATGCGCTCCTTGACCGGATCGATATTTGAGATCGGCCTGACCACCAATCTTTATGTGCTGTTCGGAGTGCTACTGTCCGCCGTAGCGCAGGTTGCCGTTCTCTTCGTTCCGGTCTTCCGCGATCTCTTCCATTTTTCGGCCTTAGATCCATTGGAATTCCTTTTCTTGGCGTCCCTCGGTTCTTTGCTATTAGTTGGCGGGGAGATATATAAAGCTTTAAATAAAAAATTGTATTTAAAATATAATAAAAAAACCTACTAACCGATATATTATTTTTCTGTTCTGCTGATTATTATCACATGACCCGTATCGGCATTGACCTCCAACATATCACCATTTTTAATGACACGGGTCGCATTTCCCAATCCCAATACGCAAGGTATCTTCATCTCCCTGCTGACGATGGCCGCATGCGAGGTCAATCCGCCTTCATCGGTCAAAACGGCGGACACTTTCTTAAATATCGGTACCATATCCGGAGATGTCATATGGGTCACCAAAACATCTCCTTTCTTTATATCTCTGAAAGAAAATGAATCGAAAATCACTCTGGCCCTTCCTGTGACATATCCCGGATAAGGGTGTTCCATTCTCTCTTGAGATGATCGAGCGATAATAATTATTATTTTCGACCTATCTATCCTTTCTAAACTGTCAATAATATGAACACTTTTTATTAAAGTTATCTCACCTTTTGGTATTTCCCCTAATTATAAAGTAAGAAATGGAATTATAATATATATAATAATGGTCATACAAAATTCCGTTCCGTTCCGAGATCAAAAGACACGAGTTACTTAAACGATGATCTCATATCGATATTCTTGAAATATGATCATCGATATGTAAAATATAGTTCGTAATTCCTAAATTAACCCTGTTCTTTTAAAAAAGGAGGCAAAAATGTCACATCATTGTGAAGCGGCTCTTATAACCTGCGAGGACTTTCGACTTCATCAAAGAAAGGACGGAAGAAATTATGTTCGCGATTTTATTCTGGGGCATAAGGTGGATTGCGACATAATAACTCGAGGGGGCGGTATCCAGGATCTGGTCAGACCCAAAAACGGAGGTTTTAAAGAGTGCTTGATGAGGGATTTTAACGTTTCAACCCAACTACACAAATGTAAGCAAATATTTTTAATAAACCACCAAGACTGTGGTGCTTACTCCGGGGCTCGCTTTTCCACCAAAGCGGAAGAGATCGAAAGACATCTGATGGACCTGAAAAAGGCTAAAGGCATACTTATTGAAGAATTCAAGGGGGTGGAAGTTATTACCTATTACGCATTTTTGGTCAATGGAACCTCTGACCACTTCTATATAGAAGAGGTCTAAGGTGGATATCTCAACGCTGTGGCGGTTCTATCTGAACCGCCACATTATTTTTTTACGATCCATTTAACATCGGCTAACAATACGCTGAGGTATTTATAGACAGATAGGGCCACAGCGCCAAAGAATTGAAAATGAGAGGAAGGGATGATCCCCAATTGTCAAAATAACTCTTTTGAATTTGACAATCTCCAATAAAGCTTTTATTGTTTATCATAGAAAATTTTCATCAGTTCCTTGACTTGGTCAAAAAACACGAAGGGGGTGGTTCATGGATATAAATAGCCGATCCGGCCGCAAGAAAAACATGTTTCTCAATCGTCTTTCTTTCGTCATAGGCAGAGGGACTTATACGGTTCTCAATCCCTTCTTTTATATCATCTTTCGAATTTTTTTACGCTTAAAGATAGAAGGAGAAGATCTTCGTGGAAAAAAAGGACCCCTTATAGTGATCTCTAATCATGCTTCTTGGATCGACCCTTTTCTTATAGGATCTTCTTTTCCATTCGCTTCTTGCCTTTTTCCCGTGCGTTATGCGGTTTTTCCACTGTATTATTACTCCTTCCTCCCTTTTATGCTCCTTACCGGATCCTTTCCCGCCAAGAGTGGTATAAGCCTAAAGAGTTCCCTCCGCCATGCTTCTAAGACTCTGGATGCCGGAGGTGTGGTGGGTATATTCCCGGAAGGCCGACGGGTCTCTCCCGGCGAAAAAATCAGAAAAGGAAAATGTGGAGCCGTTTTTCTACATTACGCCAAAGGCGCTCCCATTTTGCCGGTGCGGATAAAGGGAAACGAAGGAATGACGGTAAAAGACTTCCTTTTGCGTCGAAGAAGGGTGACGGTAAAGATAGGAAAGGCCATTCACCTTCCCCGATCCGCGAAAACCAAGGCTGATCTTAATGTTTTTTCTGAAAATCTAGTCCGTCACATATACAGTATGTGACGCTCCACAAAAAAGGGAGGATCTATCCTCCCTTTTTATTTTGCCCGCTAAGTTAAATGAGATAGGTTAATTTTTTTCGATCTTTGGTCCGTAATTTCTCCCAATGTAATTAATGCCATAATTTAGAGATCTTGACGAAAAAAGGACTTTCACAAAACATGAGAAAGTCCTATTGAAGATAACGCGTACCGCTCATAACTCCAAACCGATTTGGATCACTATAGCCGTCCCGACTTCCTCAATGCTTTGATAACGAGATCGGGAATGGCGTTGGAGAGCAATGTGGGGTCTGCACAACGAACCTCACCGGCACTCTTTCGGTGCTCTAATTCTTCAGCAAGGCGTTCGAGCATCTCTATCTCACCATGGAGATCCTCTTCCACCTCGACCACTTCCGCCCCCCTGCTCTTCAGCTCGGACAACATATCGGGATCATCCCAAAATTTAAGAATAACCGTCTCACTATCATCACCTCCGGGCAAAAAAACAACCCCGACCCTCTTTTTATTCTCTTTCAGAGAACGGGATATCTCACTTCTTCTTATCGCCCTCGCGGTCATACCTTTTGCCATAATTTACTCCTTTTGTGTTTAAAAAGAACCGGAAAAAACAATTCAACGAATTATAAGGATATGGCAAGACTGCGTCAACCGAGCTGTTTATCAAAAAATATGGCCAATAAAGAATTGGCCATCACTATTTTCTGATTACCCGTGGCGAATCAATCACGGAGGCATCGAACAGAATACCCGCTGTTTTTTGAAGCGACATT
The DNA here is from genome assembly GCA_007125155.1 of Candidatus Campbelliibacteriota bacterium. Classification (GTDB taxonomy): domain Bacteria; phylum Patescibacteriota; class Minisyncoccia; order Phycocordibacterales; family CSBR16-193; genus SKVL01. The sequence continues at coordinate 8,960 of SLDR01000015.1, forward strand.
ACGAAATGACCCTGAATCATCAGATTTCAAACGTCGGAAAAAAGCAAACATACTACTGTATTCACTGGATGTCCACCATCGCCCTTCAGGATCCGAGCGAAATAGAGAGCCGCTGGAACTACGCCATCCGCCGGGAACAGCATTGAAACCCGAATTTCCGCAATGATCGGAGTAACACCATCCTCCTTCCAAATCCTTCAACATGTCGCCCACATCAGTGCCTCGATAACCTACTGTACCCCATTCATCATCCGGATATTCATGGATTGGATCCGTGTTTCCTTCCAGGATCTTCCACTCTTCATCTGTCGGTATATGCCAACCAGTGGGACACTGTCCCTGCGCTCCTTCTTCGGTTGAGCCACCCATCGCTGCATCCCATTGATAAAGAAGCCCGTCATAACCACCTCCTTGATCATTACAAGCATTATAAGGACTTACGATAGTCCAAGTGTTACCACTGCAACCACCGTCGTGCCTCAGATCCTCCGCAAACCAGCACTGATCTCCAATCAGAACCGTGGCGTAAACTTCATTGTCTCTATTATCCACAAAGTTCTGACCACATACCCATTCCTCAACCACACCCTCCTCCTTCTCTTCCACTGCTCTTGCTTCATCATGAGAGACATCTTCCTTTACGTCGTCCTCTTCATTGACAGAATCGTCCTCCGTCACCCCCTCATCGATCTTTTCAATCTCATCCTCGATCCTTTCTTTTTCTTCGCCGTACTCTATTTCCTCTTCATCGTCATATATTTCCTCTTCCATAATTTCGGTTTTGTCTTCTTCAACATCCTCCTTTCCGATCTCTTCATCACTCGAAGGTGCCATTATTGCGAAATATGCGGCAACCGATGCTACTCCGATAACAAAAACGGCAATAACGGCAACGATAATATATTTAACCGCATTTGAGCCATTCTCCCGTGGATCTCCTCCGGCACTAAATGTCGGGCCTTGATCAAGGACACCGTAAGAATCCTCCGGAAACGATTGAGAATTAGAAATGGAAGATTCGATCTCGGTATCGGTCGATCTCTGCGGTCCTTTCTGTTCTTGATGTTCTGGAGGTGAAATATCTGCGTCCAGATGTACAAAACCGACAGAGATGTCATCTTCGCTCCACCCCGCATCAGAAAGAGCATTTTTTATATCTTCATCAACAACACCCCTTTCTCTTTGTGAGCTGATATAGTTCGTCAGTGATCTCTTGTTTTCTTCATTCATTGAGAAAATATTTGAATTTTAGTCTCTATATTGATGATACAGGAGAAATATTATCCTGTATTCGTTGCTCTGTGGACAAGAGTGCTTAGATGTTGAATATTTTCAATTAAAACGATAAAAACAGTCATTTTTCCAGTATAGATTTTTGACTTATGTAAAAGAGTGGTGTACTATTGGCCAAGCTTCTAAAACTCCCTAAAGAGGTATATTTAGTGGCAAGATGCGGGTAACCGGTTGCTTTTCTTTATAAGCGTCAACCCGCTCAACTGAAGAGATTATCATATAGATACAAAGATGAACACAAAAAAACACACCACCTTATCCAATCAAAAAAACAGGGGTCGATCAAATTACAAAGATCGATCCGGTCGGAAAAATGATCGAATTTCTACAAGAAGATCTTCAAAAAAAAGTAGCTTTAAAAGAGGAGGAAGATCCAAACAGCCTCATTTCGATCCGTCACAATTTATAAACAACTCATCATTGAACATCAACGTTGTTGAAGATCAATTCTTTCCTAAGCACACCTTCCTCGAATTCGGTCTTTCCAAGCCGTTAACCGATGCTCTCGAACGCCTCAAGATAAAGATACCCACTCCGATACAAGACAAGGTCATTCCGGAGATCTTAAAAGGAAACGATGTGGTCGGTCTGGCCGAAACAGGTACCGGAAAAACAGCCGCCTTTATATTACCCTTGCTGGAAAAAAGTTTTCAAATGAGAAACAAACAAACTCTGGTTGTAACCCCAACAAGAGAGTTGGCTTCTCAAATAGAAGCGGAACTAAAACTGTTCGGTCATGGCTCCGGGATCACATCGGTGCTGTGTGTGGGTGGAGCGGGTATCAGACCTCAAATATCAAAACTCGAACGTAAACCGAACTTCGTGATCGGAACCCCCGGCCGTCTTATTGATCTGATCAATCGTGGAATACTCAAACCGGAAGTAATAACCGCGGTGGTTTTAGATGAAGCCGACAGAATGCTCGATATGGGTTTCATAAACGATATTAAAGCCATTTTAAAGAATATTCCCACCACAAGAGAAACTCACCTCTTCTCGGCCACTATGCCTAAGATGGCCCGCGAACTTATTCACGACTTTTTGAACGATCCGGTCGAAATATCAGTAAAAAAGAAAGACACTATTGACGGCATCGATCAGGGCGTAATTTTTTTCACACAAGAGAATAAATTCAAAAAACTTATCGAAACTCTTGAAGACATAAATAAAGGAAGGATCATAATATTCGGAGAAATGAAGTACGGTGTAGAAAAGTTAAGTAAACAACTCAAGTCTGTAGGATTTTCAGCCGATTCGATACACGGCAATAAAACACACAGCCAAAGAAAAAGAGCCCTCGATAGATTCAAGAACGGCCAGACCTCTATACTGGTAGCGACCGACGTCGCCGCCAGAGGGCTCCACATTGACAACGTCACACACGTTATAAACTACGATCTACCAAACACTTTTGAAGACTATATACACCGTATCGGCAGAACCGGTCGTGCTCATAAAAAAGGTAAAGCCCTCACCTTCGTCCCGGAAAATAAACTTAAACGACAACGTTGATCTATATTTCCAAAAAAGTCCTTCAAAAAAGGAGGTCTTTTTTTGTGAGATCGATTCATTAAAATTTGATCGAGTTCTATTTATATGATTGTTTTCTAAGTCTGACAGAAGAAGGGGTTATCTCAAGGTACTCGTCATCGCTCATAACCTCCAATCCCCTTTCAATATTAAGCTCATATGGAGTAACCAAGTTGATCGCTTCGTCAGACCCGCTTGAGCGGACATTGGAAAGCTGTTTTCCTTTGGTCGGATTTACGAACATCTCTTCTCCCTTTGAAGTGTTACCAATGACCATGCCCGGATAAACAGCTGTCCCGGCAGAGATATATAAAACACCTCGCTCCTGTAGATTCCATAAAGCAAATCCCAAAGCCTTCCCTTCCGCCATTGAGATCATTGAGCCGACGTTGCGCTTTTTTATCTCTCCCACGCTCGGATAGAATCCAATAAAGCGTGAGGAAAATGTCCCTTCGCCTTTAGTATCTAAAACAAACTGACCCCGATAGCCCAGTATTCCTCTGGTTGGACCCTCAAATGTTAGGCGCACTGAACTGTTTTGACTCACGACGTCTTTAAGAATTATCGATCGTTTTCCCAAACGCTCTATTACCGCCCCCTGATACTCCGAAGGGATATCGATAATTATCTCTTCAAAAGGTTCCGACAACTCTCCCTTCTCATCATTGCGCATAATGACCTCGGGTTGAGAAACCTGACATTCATAACCCTCTCGCCTCATCTGTTCCAAAAGTATGGAAATATGAAGCTCTCCTCGTCCGTGGATCTTGAACATCTCCCCTTTTGAAAAATCAACCTGTAACCCGACATTAACCTCAAGCTCTCTCTCCAATCGGGTTTTGATCTGACGAGCGGTCAGCAACTTTCCTTCTTTCCCGGCCAAAGGAGAGGTATTTATCATGATATTCATAGCAATGGTCGGTTCATCCACAGCGATCATCGGCAACGGCTCGATCTGCTGATCGTCCGATATCGTCTCTCCGATATTTATGTCACCCAAACCTGCGATCATTGCTATATCACCCGCCATTGCTTCCGTGTTTTCAACTCTCCGTAACCCAACAAAAGAAAAGATCTTCGTGATCTTGCCACGCCTAACTTCTTTTTCCGGATTAACAATAAATACATCCTGTCCCAAACTCAAAGACCCACTGTAGATTCGAACTATTGCCAATCTACCTAAGTAATTATCATAACCCAAGTTAAAAGGCTGAGCCTTCAAGGTCGCATCTTTATCATTCCCCTCTGAAGCGGAAGGGATCTTCTCCAAGATCGTATCTAAAAGCGGATCCAAATTGCTCGATTCGTCATCAGGGTCTCTTTTGGCAACGCCTTCACGTCCGTTCGCATATACGACAGAAAAGTCAGCCTGATCTTCAGTTGCTCCAAGTTCCCAGAAGAGTTCAAGTACCTTATCTACGCACTCCTTCGGTTCAGCCGCCGGCTTGTCTATTTTGTTCACAACAACTATCGGCTTAAGCCCAAGCTCCAATGATTTTTTGAGAACAAATCGTGTCTGCGGCATCGGTCCTTCGGCTGCATCAACCAATAACAAAACAGTGTCGATCGAGCGTAAAACCCTTTCAACCTCGGAACCGAAATCGGAGTGGCCCGGTGTATCTATAATGTTTATCTTCGTGCCTTTGTATATGACCGCGGCATTTTTGGAATATATCGTTATTCCTCTTTCATGCTCAAGATCGACGGAGTCCATTGAAACCCCTTCTTTTCCGACTCCGGTCTGCCGAAGAATTGCGTCGGTCAAGGTCGTTTTACCATGGTCGACATGTGCGATTATTCCAATATTTCTTATCTCCATTGCTCTTTGAATTGATTAAAAAAACCGACTTCAAAGCCGGTTGTACCAGAAATGAGCCTTTATATTAACCTAAAAGTCCAAAAAAGGGAAATAAGTCATAATCCCTAATAATGAAAACAGGTCGGGAGCATTTATTTCTTCCTCCGGTTTCCCACCCCTACTCCTTGTATACATAGCATACGGAAATATTACATCACTAATGGTGGCTAGCCCATTTTTCTACATTTCTTCCCAGTTGGGATAAATAGCCACAACAGTTTCCAGATCAGCTGTATACGGTATACCACCTGTCGGGTAACGAAAATAAATGTAACTACTTATTACCACTTCAGCAACCAGCTCTTCGGAAATGGGGTCGAAATGGGGTCAGCCACCTTTTTTCGAAATAAAGTCGGAAATGGGGTCAGCCACCTTTTTTCGAAATAAAGGGAAATGGGGTCAGCCACCTTTTTTCGAAATAAAGAAATGGGGTCAGCCACCTTTTAAAGAAGAAATGGGGTCAGCCACCTTTTTTCGAAATAAAGAAATGGGGTCAGTAAAGAAATGGGGTCAAGAAATGGGGTCAGCCACCTTTTAAAGAAGAAATGGGGTCAGCCACCTTTTTTCGAAATAAAGAAGAAATGGGGTCAGCCACCTTTTAAAGAAGAAATGGGGTCAGCCACCTTTTTTCGAAATAAAGAAATGGGGTCAGTAAAGAAATGGGGTCAGCCACCTTTTAATAAAGAAATGGGGTCAGCCACCTTTTTTCGGTCTACCGGTGCTTCTTAATACCTGATAAAGAAATGAAGAAATGGGGTCAGCCACCTTTTTTCGGTCTACCGGTGCTTCTTAATACCTGTTCAATATTATACTTCTTAACCGTTCTATCGACCCAGGGATCTTTGCCAAAAGGTATACTCTTTTCTTCGCATTTTTCAATTCTTTCCAGTTCTTTGTTTGATATGGCTTGATCAACTATTGAAAGATAATCTTTTGGTATGTCGAAAGGCCATTTGTCCAAGATCTTCTTTTGTTTCAAACTACCATATTCCCTTCTCCACAAACTTGACCATTGCCATTCTTCGGCCCTTTTTACTAAATTGGCGGTTTTTGGATTTCTTTCTACATATCTAAGTAAAGTGAACAGATGATTATCTTTTTCACATACAAATGATTTATACCGTCCTTGATACAGATGACCTTGACCAACGCTTTCTTTAGATACATGCCACCGACGTGTATGGGTATTGCTAATCCAACCTATGAATTTTTGCAAGTCTCCGTCAATTTTTGTCTGTAACAGAATATGCCAATGATTAGGCATAACGCAGTATGCCAAAATAGGTGTTTCATACTTATCGATAGCTTCTTCTAAAATTGTTTCAAAAGTTTGATAATCTTGCTTTTCATCAAAGATCTGAA
>SLDR01000004.1 GCA_007125155.1 Candidatus Campbelliibacteriota bacterium
AAATATTTGGGCGGGTGGTGAAATTGGTAGACACAGGAGCCTCGGAGTGATGCCGCAAGGCGTGGAGGTGAGAAGCGAAAACATGGAGCTTCGCAAGACCTTTTGAGATATTTTTAAAAGTAATCCGATAAAGTGCTTTTTCAAAAAAATTAGGTTAATATAGATAAATATTTGGGCGGGTGGTGAAATTGGTAGACACGTCAGCCTTAGGAGCTGATGCCGCAAGGCGTGGAGGTTCAAGTCCTCTCCCGCCCACAAAACTTTTGAAAATATCCAAAAGGTGTACCGATCCTGTAAGGACCAAGTCTCTCCCGCCCACAAAACTTTTGAAAATATCCAAAAGGTGTACCGATCCTGTAAGGATCAAGGCTCTCCCGCCCACAAAACTTTTGAAAATTAACAAAAGGACCAAACCCTACCCCACCATAAAGACTCTAGTGATAAGTGTTTTTCGTTTAAAAAACCCGCCGATTTGAACTCGGCGGGTTTACAACGCAAGACGGTCAACCTCTTTTCAAATTCCTTACCTCTCTGTAAGGATTGTCATAAATGGCATAAAGCCTGTCCGGAGAAAAGCCGAAAAGCCAATCACGTACTCCTCGATTCATGGCACTATTGACGCACATCCTTAAATAAAATACGTCTTTTTCCATTACTGTGTAATAAGCATATTTTCCCTCATCTTCTTCAAGCTCATCTCTCATCTCATCAATATATTTTTTACATTTTTTGAGAAACATCAGCTTGGATAAAGGCGCGATGAACAAAAGTATTATCAATCCTTTCATAACCACGACCTTCCATGTGTCATACCCGAGACTTGCCAGTATTCCGACACCTCCACTCATCATCAACACAAGTAATATAAATACAATTAACACAAACATCCAGAAAGGATAGTGCGACCAGTTATCGGCTATCTTGATCAGAACGTTACGGGCCATTATGACCTTCTGTTGTTTATCTTCAGATATTTCACCTATCCATACAGGTTCCTTTACACCTCCTCTTTTTATCAAGCTTTTCATTAACCCTGAATTCATGGATCAACCTCCTTTTTTTTAAAAGAACATTATCTACTCTTCAACCACGAAAATAATACCCTTGCCAACATGACACGTCAACGATGACGCTTCGAAAAGTGGAACGGATCTTAAAATGACAACTTTTAAATGTACGACATCGAAGGTCTCAGTTCACCAATGAGACGCGGATATTCTGCTCTAAAGATCTTTTGTTCTCCGGTTTATCTACTTTCTTTTGCACCACACCCCCCCTTCCGACCTTTTGCGTCAATTGACACTTGGAATCAGTCTCACGTATCCTTATAACGGACTTAAAAATGTTGCTTTCAAAAAGGAGGTTGATGAAATGCCGTCATGGAAGAAATTTTGGAAAAAGTGGGGAAAGATTAAAGACCCCATTTGGATAAACGACCTACCCGAAGAATATCGGAGTAATGTAAGAAGGGTCAGATCTCTTTTGGTCATGATCGGAGATAACTGGGTGCTTTACCCTTTATGGACCTTTATAACCATTGCTATGTCCCTTATTCTGTTGATGATGCACACCGGTACTGAAATACCGGATCCGGACTACAACCAATGGAAAGTGGGAATCGGGACCGGATCAATAATATGCTTATTAGGTTTGCCTTTATCCAAACTGGTGTTTCTGAAAAGGTGCAAAAGACTCCTCTCCGATCTCCATAAAGAGATCGCGGGAGAAAACGGATGGTGGGCATACAAACTGATAAGAGAGAAAGAAAGTTCACTGACGCAAGTGGCCAAAAGTGCAAGTCGAAGGAACTTCTTAGACTGGTTCTCGCTTATGTACCACTACATCAACCTGGACAATGAAACAAAGAGAATGAGAAAGATATGAACTTTAGAAATGTGCCCGCCGAAACTATCGGCGGGCTTTTTTTTGATCGGGTTGCTTCGGCTCGAGAGGGTTCATTGATCCGTCGCCCCAACCTCTTCCGGACCCAGTCTAACGGACAGGATCTTTGAGATCCCTCCCGAATCCATGGTGACCCCGTACAGCATACCCGCTCCTGCCATCGTTTCCCTATTGTGAGTTATCAGAATGAGTTGCGACTGTTGAGCCAGTTTTTCAACCAAAGATGAGTACTTACGAGAATTGGCTTCATCCAGTGCGGCATCGGTTTCATCCAATATCAAAAAAGGAGGAGGATTTACCTGCGACATGGCGAATATCAAAGCCACGGAAACAAGCGCCCTCTCTCCCCCGGAGAGCATCAGAAGGCCCTTTACATTTTTATGAGGAAGCGAGACCGCGATCTCAAGTCCCTCGAAACTGTCCTGTGTTTCTTCATCGCCGTCATCACCGCCCTCTTCAAAAGATGAATGCGAGGTCTTCACCCGAATTTTCCTGAGTGAAGCGTTTCCTCCGCCGAACATTTCAACAAAAAAGTCCTGAAAAACATCGTTTATCCTGGCCAAACCTTCCTGAAACCGGTTTTCTATCGTCTCCTCAAGATCAGCGATCACTTTACGTAAGGATTCGATCGATCTTTCAAGATCGGATACCTCTTCCGCCAAAAATTCATCACGTTCCGAAACCTCTTCATACTCATCCATTATTTCCTTATGCGAGCCTACGGACAGTTCCTCCAAGCGGATCTTGAGTCTTTCAATTTCTTTCCTTCTATTTTCCTGCTCCTCCCTATTCTCAGCTGCAATTTCCTCATCGGAAAGAACATCTTGGTTTTCAGTATTTATCTCGTGATCCCTATAGTCAAGCACGAAAGACCCCACGATTCGAGCAGCCTCCTGTATCTCATATTTGAAGACAGCGTCGATCTTATCCAGATCCGATATATCTCTTCGGATCTTTTCCAGCCCGGATCGAATACTTTGCTGTTCATTCATGCATTCAAACATCCTTCTCTCCGCTTGACGGCTGACGCTTCTGTCTTTGGCGATCTCCTCCTGAAGATACCTCCTTTCTTCCATCAATTTATCAGCCTCTTTTTTCAGATCTTCTATCACCTGTCTTTTTCCCTTCTTTTCATCTTCAAGCAGATACAGGTCATTCTCTATCCTTTCTTTCTCACTTCTGATCTCCGCCGAATCCCCGCTGAAAGATCCCAAAAAATCTCTGATCCGAACTCGAACGGAACCCATGATACGCTTCACTTCTTCAATGGAGTGCTCCCCCTCGATCTTATTGATATCATTATCCACTTCCTCCAAAAACGAAGAAACATTGCTCCAGGCAACGGAAGGGTCCGTCTTTGCGGAATCTTCCAGATACTTTATGCGATTTTGATGATAATGGATCTCTCCTTCAATACGTCCTATCTCTCTTAGAACATCCCCCCGCCTCTCATCGAGACCTCTCTGCGACCGCTCAAGCTCAAATACCCTTGAGTTCTTATACTCCGCGGTCTCATCTCTTGCCACCTCCTCTCTTAAACGCTCTATCTCTTCATTAACTTCATTAAGTCTTCTCTCGGGTTCTTCTTTTTCCGTCTCCAGCCTTTTACGGTTACTTGAGATGTAAACAAATTCTCTCTTCAAAAACTCTTTATAAAGATCGGTAAGATCTCCTTGTATGAATCTGGCTTTCTCAACTTTACCAACCTGATCCTTCAGAAACTCTATCCGTGGTGCAAGTTCTCTTCTCAGAGATCTCACTTCCCTTAGATTCTCTTCGGTCTTAAGAAGTTTTTTCTCACTGTCTTTCCTTTTATGCTGGTATATCTTGAGTCCCAAGGCCTCCTCGATCATCCCTCTTCTCTCCAACGGTTTTGCGTTCAATATTCTGTCAGTCTCGCCCTGAGATATTATGTGATGCGCGGAAGCGCCGATATGGACGGCCGACAGAAGTTCTATCACATCCTTAAGTCTCGCTCTGCTTCCGTTTATACGGTAGCTGTTCTCACCGTCCCTATGAACAACCCTGCTTATACGAACCTCGTCAAAATCAACACCGGAGAATCTTCGGTCGGAATTGTCGAAAACAAGGCTGATCTCCGCAAAATTTGCCCGTCGAGCCTTGGGAGAACCGCTGAATATCATATCCTCTCCACGTTTTCCCCTCATTGATTTAAAAGACTGTTCACCCAGTACGAATCTGAAAGATTCGGCGATATTCGACTTCCCCGATCCATTCGGACCGACTATTGCGGTGATCGGAAAATTAAAATTCAACTCTGTCTTTTGAGCAAATGATTTGAAACCCGAGATCTCTAACCTCTTTAAAATCATAATAAAAACTTGGCCGGGACTTTTTTATTCCTCCCAGCCTTTATTCTTAAGCGCCTTGCGAGCCGCTTCCTGTTCCGCTTCCTGTTTTGAGTGTCCCTTACCCTGAGCGATCAACTTTTCTTTCAGAAAGACACCGGAAGTGAAGTGCTTGTCGTGATCGGGACCTTTCTCTTCAAGAACCTCATAGACCGGGGTTTCCGATTCTATCTCCTGCGCCTTCTCCTGGAAGAGACTCTTGGCGTCTATCCAAAGCTTCTCCCTCTCGATCTCTTCGGTCTTTATCGAAATAAATCTTTCTATGAATTTCCTGGCTTCATCATATCCTCTGTCCAGATATATCGCACCGATCAAAGCTTCAACTGCGTTTGCGAGGATATATTCCCTCGCTCGCCCCGTATCCTTCGCCTCTCCGCGAGAAAGGTAAAGATTGCCATTGATGTTAATGTCCTTGGCAACTCCTTGCAATGAGACCGTGTTTACCAAGGCCGCGCGGATAGAGGTAAGCTCTCCTTCCGGTTTGGAAGGATATGTTCTGTAAAGATGATCGGTTATTACAAGCTCGAGTACGGCATCACCCAAGAACTCAAGACGTTCGTTGTGACTCAGTCCGCAATCCTTATTCTCGTTAATATAAGACCGATGAATGAACGCCTGGCGTAACAGGTCTCTGTTATTGAATTTGACTCCTATACGCTCTTCGAGATCATCCAAAGGGTCCTTTTTTTTATTTTCCTTCATCTTGTTTTTCTTTGGGGTCCGGTCCGTATTTCTTCAAAAGAATTCCGACCGCCTTCGTTATTATCGGAACAATATCGTCATAAAAATTAAGATCTATCGTGTCCTTGAGTTTAAACCATTTTGCATCATCGAGTCCGCCTTCGTCTTTCAAGGTAAGTTCCTCGAATTTTGCTTTATTTAAAAAATATTTTACGTTTTTCCTTACTTTTTCCTTCTCCTGATTCTTGGCCACGTACTCATTGTCCCCCAGAACACACTCAACCTCGGTCTCGATACCCAACTCATGTATTACCACTCTAACCACACCGACCTCGGGATCCTCTCCTTCCTCCAATCTGCCTTTGGACAAGGTCCATCTTCCGAAAACGTCGTGCACAAAGGCCAGATATATCTCCCCTTCGCTGACCGAGTATATCACAGCTCCCGCCAGTCTCTGAACGGGAATATCCTCATAAGGAATATCCTCTTTGGTCTTTGAAACATCGTCTTTGCCCGGCTCTCCCAGCTCCTTGTATATGGCGCCTAAAACGCCGTTTATGAACTTACTGCTGGTCTCCCCCCCGAATGTCTTTGCCAACTCTATTGATTCATTTATGGCAACCTTGGGAGGAACATCGTCATGATCCGAAAAGAGAAGTTCGAAAAGACCGATACGTAAAATATTCCTGTCAACGGCTGCTATTCTTTCGATGGGCCAATTTGGAGCCGCCTTGCTTATAATGTTGTCAAGATCCTCTTTTCTCTCGCATACACCTTCAACAATTTCTTCCGCAAACGTATAACTGTTCACCTCCGGGGCAAATTCACTTATGTTGCAACGCAGAACATCCAGAGGTCTTGCGCTGTTAATATCACGAAAATCACATTCAAAAAGCGTCTGAAGAACAATTGACCGGAGTAGATGACGATTAGCCATATTTTTCAATGAATGTACAAAAAATCAAGAAGCATCTGCATGCGTTAATTCCCTTCAGTCGACAGAAAACCGTTTGATCTGTTTACTTTTTCTCTTCCACGGTCTTCTTCTCATCGGACGTTTCCTCCCCTCGGGCAACCTTTTTGGCGTGTCTCCTTCGCTCTTTCCGAGCCACCTCGGCATTCACATCAATGACCAACCTGCCTTTGTAGGTTCCGCAGTTGTTACACACTCTGTGAGGCGCCTTTCCGGACCCGCACTCCGGGCACGTAATAAGGGCCTTTTCTTTATAGCCCTTATTCGAACGGCGCGCGCCGGTCTGAGACCTGTTCATTCTCATTCTTACTACCATAAGATTGTAGTATAACGCAATTTTTAAATATAACAAGCCCTCAAAACCCATTCAAAAGGGTGTCGATCCATGCGGATCTTTACTCCTCTCAGGAACTCTCACGCTCCTGAAACATCATCATGTTTTTATTAAATTACATACTCCCTTCACCACCGGCCAACATTTAAAGATATCAAGGCCTCGGATCCGCTTCATCTATTGCGGATAAGAAAATATTGACCTTAAATATGTTCTTCTGTGTATCTCACAGCACCCCATTCTTTTAATGCTCTCAATATGACCCTTTGTTCCGTACCCCTTGTTTGATAAGAACCCATATCCCAAAAACCGACGATCATACCTTGCCATCTTTCTGTCGCGGGATACCTTTGCCAGGACCGAAGCCAGAGCTATCGCATCTTCTTTAAGATCACCTTTTTCGATAATGCTTTGATATAAGTACCTTGCCGGCGCCTTAAGACCGCCATCCAACAGGATCGGGGTATCGTGCTTAATCTCCAATTTTTTCAACGATCTTTCAAGTCCGATAGAAACGGCTCTGTTTATTCCGACCGAATCTATGACCTCCGCAGAGACCGAGGAGACCGCAAAGTTCAATCGACCCATCTCTCTCTCCTCACAAGCGATCTTAAATACCGATTCGCGTCGTTTTTCAGTCATCTTTTTAGAGTCCGTAAAGAATGTCGAGGCCTTGATCGCACTCAGAACACCGCCCCGAGCAATTACGGCACAAATCGAAACGGGGCCCGCCAATGGCCCTCTTCCGACCTCATCAATGCCCACTACGGGAATTTCACTATCCATACTTCTCATATTTCCTTGCCCTCTGGTATAGTATACATAATCCATGTCAAAGTTCATTCACCTTCATACCCATAGCCACTACAGCCTTCTGAACGCCCTTCCTCAGATACCTGAATTGATCCGAGCGGCCAAAGATGACGGCATGGACGCTCTGGCACTGACCGACAGCGGAAACCTTTATGGTGCAATAAAATTCTACAAGGCATGCAAGAATGCGGACATCAGACCGATCATCGGGCTGGATGCGTATATGGCGATCAGAACGCGTTTTGACAAGCAATCCGGTATAGACAACAGAAGACACCGCCTGGTCCTACTGGCCAAAAATAAAAAAGGTTACCAAAACCTAATAAAGATCGTGACCGCCTCCTTCATGGAAGGATTTTACTACAAACCCAGGATCGATCTGGATCTTTTGAAAAGAAACGGTCAAGATATGGTATCCATGATCCCTTCATTCAGCGGTGACGTAGCGACATTCTTAAAAGAAGGACGGAAAGAAGAAGCCCGTGAACGCCTCGATCATCACAAAAGTATATTCGGTGAGGAGAATGTTTTCATCGAGATAACCCACCATCCGGAAATACCCGGCCATCCTGAGAGAATGAACGCGCTCATAAAGTTCGCACGAGAAACGAATACTCCCATAGTCGCGGCACATGATGTGTATTACATGAAGCCCGAGGACCACCGAACCAGAGAAACAATGATAGCGATACAAAAAAACAGGGTCGTGGCCGATGAGAGTGACCTGGATACTGTTGAGGACTTCTCGTTCATCTCACAGAAAAAAGCACTTGAGTACTTTAAAGACATTCCCGACGCTCTTGATAATACCCGATTGATAGCCTCAATGTGCGACATAGATCTTAAATTGGGTGAGTGGATATTTCCCGACCTCGAAACAAAGAACGGAAAAAGTCACGATGACGCCCTAAGAAAGATGGCTTACGACGGGATCGAATATAGGGGTTTAAAAAGAACCGATAAGATCACGGAAAGGTTGGAGTACGAACTTAAGATAATAAAGGACAAAGGTTACTCAACTTATTTTTTGATAGTCGGGGATATACTCAAGTACGCAAAAGAAAACAATATTCTGACAACAATAAGGGGCTCGGTCGCCGGCTCCCTGGTTACCTACCTTTCGGGTATTACCAACCTTAACCCGTTGGAGTACGGACTACGATTTGAAAGATTCCTAAACCCCGACAGACCGTCCGCGCCGGACATCGATATGGATTTCGCCGATAACCGTCGAGACGAAGTGATACAGTACGTAAAAAACAAATACGGAGAAGATAAAGTGGCTCAAATAGGTACATTCGGAACCATGATGGCCCGAGGTTCGGTCAGAGACGTTGCGCGCGCCCTCGGTTTCCCCTATTCCGTCGGGGATCGAATAGCCAAACTGATACCGATGGGAAAACAGGGAATGCCCATGACCATCAAGAGATCGTTCGAAGAGGTTCCCGAACTAAAGAAAATATATTCTGAAGAGAATGATGCCCGTGAGATACTGGACATGGCTCAAAAGATAGAAGGTTCCGCCCGACATATTTCCGTACATGCGGCCGGAGTTGTCATTTCACCCGACCCTTTGACCAACCATGTTCCACTTCAGTACGACAACAAAGGGGAACATAAGGTTATCACTCAGTATGATATGCACTCGGTGGAAGACGTTGGACTTATAAAGTTCGACTTCCTGGGTCTTAAGAATCTCGCCATTTTATCCAATACCATAAAAGGAGTAAAAAAGATACACAACAAAGATATCGACATAGAGAATATTCCTTTGAATGATAAAAAGACCTTTAAGATACTGGCCAAAGGAGAAACTACGGGTCTTTTTCAACTTAACGGCACCGGAATGACCCACTTCCTGATGGACCTTAAACCCACTACCATACACGATATTAACGCAATGGTAGCCCTGTACCGTCCCGGACCCATGGAATTCATCCCCGAATACATAAAAAGGAAGCACAACCCCCACCTAGTCGAGTATCCCCATGAATCACTCCGAGATATATTGAAGAAAAGTTACGGACTTCTGATATACCAGGAGGATGTAATGATGACCGCGATAAAACTGGCCGGTTACTCCTGGCTCGAAGCCGATAACTTCCGCAAAGCCATGGGTAAAAAGATACCGGAATTGATGAAAGAACAAGAGGTTCGTTTCAAGGAAGGGTGCGTCGAGAACAATATACCCAAAAGGACCGCAGACAACCTATGGGAGAGGATAAAACCTTTCGCCCTTTACGCCTTCAACAAAGCCCACTCGGCCAGCTACGGTCGTGTCGCCTACCAGACCGCCTACATGAAAGCCAACTATCCGGCCATATACATGGCCTCTGTACTGACTGCGGACTCCGGAGATGTGGAGGAAATATCAAAGATAGTCGACGAATGCCATAGAATGAAAATAGAGGTACTACCACCGGATGTCAATGAAAGTCTTTCCGATTTCACGGTCGTTAAGGATCAAAAGACCGGAAAAGACCAGATACGCTTCGGTCTCAACACGATAAAAAACTTCGGGAAGGGAATATCGGAGACCATAATTGAAGAGAGGAACAAGAACGGCACATTCGCTTCTCTGACAGATTTCATAACCCGCATCAACGACAGAAACCTTAACAAGAAGTCACTTGAATCTTTGATCAAAAGCGGAGCTCTTGACGCCTTCGAAGAGCGAGGAAAGATACTCTCGAATTTGGAAAAAATACTTCTTTTCAAAAAAGAGATCTCAAGCGCGAACAAGAACCAGGTCTCACTTTTCGACGGCCTTGAAACGGCGCCCGAGAGAGGGATCGAACTCGACGAATGCCCTCCTTCCGATAAAAGAGAAGTGCTAATTTGGGAAAAGGAGCTTCTGGGACTCTACCTTTCAGGTCATCCTTTGGACGAGTTCAGAGATAAGCTCAAGAGACACGACAACCCCATCGACAGGGTCAAGCGGGATCTACAGGAAGGGGCAACGACGGTAATAGCCGGCCTCTTTCAGGAGGACAAGGTGCTTTATACCAAAAAAGGCGACCTGATGATGTTCGCCAATTTGATCGATGAAACCGGGAAGATCGACATCGTTTGCTTCCCGGAGACATTGTCCAAATACAAGGATATTTTGGTATCCGAGAACTGCCTGGCCATAAAAGGAAAGATCTCAAAACGGAACGGATCTATCTCCATGATCGCCGAGATCATCAAGCCCCTGAAAAGCAAAAGGGAGGAAACGAGTGAGGAGTAAAAACTCTTTGCCAAAAAGGGTCATAACGGATATACTCATTATCATGTCCGAAAAAGAAGAGATGTTTGATACGAGACACACCCTTTCCCATGTCTTGGCCGGAGCGGTGTCTGAACTGTACCCGGAGGCGAAAACGGCACTGGGACCGCCGACCGAGACGGGATTTTATTATGATTTTGATTTCGGGGACAAGCCGATAAAGGAAGATGACCTCAAAAGAATAGAGAAAAGAATGAAAGAACTCCTGGGCTCTTTCGGCAAGATGGAAGAAAAGAAGGTCTCCGAAAAAGAAGCTCGGGAATACTTCAAAGATAATCCATACAAACTGGAACTTATAGAAGAAATAGTAAAAGAGGGTGAGCAGATAACATTTTATTCCTCCGATAAGTTCACCGATCTTTGCGGAGGTGGACACGTGAAAGATCCCGGAAGCATACCATCGGACTCTTTCACTTTAAGCCACATCGCCGGTGCCTACTGGCGCGGGAACGAAAATAACAAAATGCTGACCCGTATATACGGATTGGCCTTCGAAAACAAGGAAAAACTTGATGACTACCTGAACTTCCTGGAAGAGGCCGGAAAACGGGACCATCGGAAGATCGGTAAGGAGATGGATCTCTTCACCTTCTCGGAACTTGTGGGTCCGGGGTTGCCTCTTTGGACCACCAAAGGCACGGCCCTCAGGAAGGCCATTACGGACAAGATACAGGAAATACAAGGTAAATACGGTTTCGAATCGGTTACCATTCCTCACATCACCAAAATGGCTCTTTACGATAAAAGCGGGCACGCGGAAAAGTTCGGCGATGAACTTTTGATGGTAAAAGGTAAAGATTCCGAGTTCGCACTCAAGCCAATGAACTGCCCCCATCACACTCAGATATACGCAAGTCGCCCAAGAAGCTACAAGGATCTGCCCGTGCGCCTGGCCGAGACCACAATGGTCTACCGAGATGAACAGAAAGGAGAGCTTCTGGGTATATCGCGGGTCAGAAGCATCACTCAAGACGACGGACACATATTCTGTACCCCCGAACAAGCAAAGGAGGAGGTGTTGAATGTGGTCAAAATAATCCGTGAGTTCTATACGCTTCTCGGTATGTACGAAAAAGGCAATTTTAGGGTCCTTCTTTCCACCAGGGACCCTGAAGAACCGGAGAAATATATCGGCACCGACGAGCAGTGGAAAGATGCCGAGCGACAACTTGAAGAAACGGCCAAGACCCAAGGACTTCCTTACGAGATAGGAGAAGGAGAAGCCGCCTTTTACGGTCCCAAGCTTGACTTCATGTTCAAGGATGCCATCGGTAGAGAGTGGCAGTTGGCGACGGTACAGCTCGATTTCGGAATGCCGGAGAGATTCGGACTTGAGTACGTCGACAAAGACGGAAAGAAAAAGACTCCCGTGATGATCCACCGCGCCGTTGCCGGATCTTTGGAACGTTTTCTGTCGATCATAATCGAACATTTCGCGGGTGAATTTCCTTTCTGGATGGCACCGGTTCAGATCAAGGTTATACCGATATCCGAAAGCCAAAAAGAACGCGCTGAAGAAATTAATGAAATGATCAAAGAGAACGGTTACAGATCAAGATCGGATATTTCGGACGAAAGTCTGTCCAAGAAGATAAGAAACACGAAAAAACAGAAGGTTCCCTACTTCCTTGTTATCGGAGATACGGAAATCAAAAACAAAACCGTAACCCTCGAAGGAAGAGAGGGTAAGGTCGGAGAAAAGACCGAAACCGAACTGCTTACATTCCTTAAAGAACTTTAACGAAACCTCCGGCCGTCTGATGATGAAACCAAAAAAGGAGTATCGATCTTTGTATATTTTATATGCTACCCTTACGGAACGGCCTTTTAAAAACTGAAGTAATATAAGGAGTTTCGACTTCTATCAAATATCTCCGAATCTTTATTTTAGATCATCAGATGTCGATGTTTGCCTTATCGGCATTCGATTGAATGAAGGATTTCCTGGAAGGAACATCGGTTCCCATCAAAATATCAAAAACACCATCGGCCTCCACCGCGTCTTCTATAGTGATCTGCTTAACCGTCCTCCTCTCCGGGTCCATGGTCGTCTCCCAAAGCTCTTCGGCGTTCATCTCTCCCAAACCTTTGTATCTTTGGAAAGAAATTTTCGGAGAACCGCTCTTTTTGGTATCCGCCTTTTCCTCTTCCGATCCTTCACCTTCATCCTCGGCGCTTTCGATCTCTTCATTAAGATCCACCCCGTGTTCATTGATGAAATCATCCTTTTCTTTTTCGGTGTAAACGTAATGAACCTCCTTGCCTTTCTTTATCTTATATAGCGGAGGTAAAGCGATATAAACGTGTCCGGCCTCCACCAAGGGCCTGAAATATCTGTAAAAGAGCGTCAGAAGAAGTGTCCTGATATGAGCTCCGTCAACATCGGCATCGGTCGCGATTATCACTTTGTGATATCTGAGTTTATCCATATTGAAAGTATCCCCAATGGCCGTACCCAAAGCCACCACCAGATTCTTTATCTGTTCAGATGATAATGCCTTATCTATCCTGGCTCTTTCTATGTTGAGTATCTTACCCCTCAAGGGAAGAATGGCCTGGGTTCTTCTGTCCCTGCCGGTCTTCGCCGTACCACCGGCCGAATCACCCTCCACTATGAATATCTCCGCCTCTTCAGCCGTTGTACCGCTCTGACAGTCGGCAAGTTTTCCCGGCAAGGTCATACCCTCCAAGGCTCCTTTTCTAAGTACGCTGTCCTTGGCCGCTTTGGCCGCTTTTCGGGCTTTCAGGGCAAGCGTAACCTTCTGTATTATCGCCTTGGCATCTTCGGGATGCTCTTCCAAGAAAGTATCAAACCCGTCCGAGAAAACCGAATCAACCTCGCTTCTGGCCTCAACGGTACCCAACTTAGCTTTGGTCTGTCCCTCGAACTGGATCTCTCTGAGTTTGATCGATATAACTACGGTCAACCCCTCCATCACATCATCTCCGGTAAAACTGTCATCGCTTTCCTTTACTATATTGTTCTTTCTGGCATAACTGTTAAGTGTCCTGGTAAGGGCCGTCTTGAAACCGGTCACATGAGTGCCACCTTCGGCGGTATAGATGTTGTTCGCAAAAGGCAGTATACGTGAAGATATGTCGTCGACATACTGGACCGCGATCTCCACCGACTCATCTTCATTTATGTACTTCTCAACATAAAAAATATTCTTATGCACTCTCTTGAAAGGTTTGTTGTAGAAGCGGACCATTGAACGAAGGCCCCCTTCGAAATAGAAGGTCATTGAGGGCAGATCCTTTACCGACTCCCGTAGGAAAAAAGTGCCGGTGTCGGAAACGGTCAGATTTTGAACCTCACGCGCATCCAGTACGGTAACTCTCAAGTTCTTGACCAAATAGGCCTGCTGTCTTAAGTGTCGGACAACCTTCTTCCATTCAAAATCTATCTCGGGAAATATCTGCGGGTCCGGCTCGAACTCAATGATGGTCCCGCTTCTTTTGCTCTTCTCCAGCTTCTTGATCTTTTTCTTACTCACTCCTCTCTCGTACTCCTGTACATACACGGAGCCGTCCTTGTGGACCACCGCTTTGGCGTAAACCGAAAGAGCATTAACCACCGAAACACCAACCCCATGAAGGCCACCTGAGACTTTGTATCCTTCATTGCTGAACTTCCCTCCGGCGTGCAGTGTCGTCATAATGGTCTCCAAGGCCGAGAGTTTGGTCTGTTTGTGCATATCAACCGGAATACCTCTGCCATTGTCCACCACTCTGACTCTGTTTCCCGGCAGAAGCGCCACCTCTATATCGTCGGCAAAGCCGACCATCGCCTCGTCTCTGGAGTTGTCAAAGACCTCCCATATCAGATGATGAAGCCCGTCGGGACCGGTTGTGCCGATATACATTCCCGGCCTTCTCCTGACCGGATCAAGGCCTTCCAGAACCGTTATCTGATCGGCGGTGTAAGTGCTCTTTTTGGTCGTTTTTTTGGTGTTTTGAGTGGCCATAAATAAAAATAAGTACCTCTAAGTACCCGTCCATTATACTATATTTTTACCCCGAATTCCACTAATTCGAGCTTGATATCTTTCGCTTTCCCACCCTTGTTTTAAGCCTTTTTTTGGTGTTAAAAACAAAGCTGAAAATTAACAACAGATCAAAAACATTCAATCTTTTGAAGGAACACCGGTAGAACTAAAAATCGAGCCCTGTGGAATAGCTCCTTTCGCTAATTTTGTCGTTGACAAAATTATTCAACAGGGCGAGCCCTGTGGAATAGCACTTTGCGCTAATTTCACCGGAGGTGAAATTATTCCACAGGGTTAGAATTTGCCGTGCCCCTCTTCAATTTTGCCCTTGAGTTATCTCGTTCAACGCGGGCGCGGATAGCGCATCCCTCATCCGGCGAAGCGTTGAATACTTGATTATTAATACTTTGTCTTGTTCTTCCTCGATAATTGAATGCGTCTCGCAAAATTGGGAAGGAGGGATTTATTTCTTTTTATTCTTAACTCTTAAATCT
>SLDR01000011.1 GCA_007125155.1 Candidatus Campbelliibacteriota bacterium
AGCTTTATTGATCCTTGAAGGAGATCGAGAATCGGGTCGTGTCGATATCCGTAAAGGTCTTCAACTCTCTACAGATAGCCTCTTCTTGGTCTTGATGGGCCGGGTGTTGGTTTTTTCGGAGCGAATTTTTTTGGAACGAATCCTTTTAAGATAAGGCAGAAGTTCTTCCAGTGGGATGGTCTCTTGTGAGTGGTCCGCCATATCTCTTATCATCACAGTCCCTTCGAGAGCCTCTTTGTGACCCATTATTACAAGATAGGGCATTTTAAGTTTCTCAAGAGTGTTCATCTGCCCGGCAAGCTTGTCCTTGGTCAGATAATGGCAGATCGGGATACGGTTTTTACGAAGTGTATCTATCACTCTCAGGCTCTTTTGTTTGGCTGCAGTTCCCAAATGTACGAAACAGAACTCGGGCGAAGCCGGTTTCCTTGAAAGTCTTTTTTTGCTTTTGTTCATCTTTTTATATACCAAATAGGAACACACGGCGGGAGTGCTTTTCTGGTAACCCAGACGTCTGGAGAGGGGATTGTAGCGCATTCCGTAAGCAGATACCAACTCACCGCCATTTTTGAAGTTGGGATTTGAAGGAACTATGCGAAATATCGTATGTCCGTGAAGGGCCTTGTGGGCGATGAGGCGGTGGTTTATGGAGTATGGCATTTCCAGTTCTTCCAGATACTCCAGTGTTTCTTTCAAATGGTTACGGCTCTCCTCGGACAGATAACTTATAGGTTTTGGTGCATCTTCTATGAATGATTCAATTTCTTCTTCTGTCGATGAAAAAAGAGCATAAGAATTTTTTTTGCAAAGCTCTTTGATATTTTCGGGTAGTTTGTTGATGATGCTCCTTACATAAAGAGTGATGTCCCGTTCAAAGGCCTCTCTTGATTGTTTATCGCCAATACTGTTTATTTCTATTTCAAGATCATTGAATCCTTCTTCTTCCAAAACGGCGTAAGAAGCCTGGATGGTCAGGGCCTCGGCGATGCTTCCGGACACCCCGATAATGTCGAAGCCGCATTTATGACTTACGGTTTCTTTTCCGGCCCTTTTCGATCGGTTGGACTTTTCCCGGTAGAGCATTATAGACCCCGGAAGATCACTGAAATGGCCGTTTTTATAGAGTTTTATCAGGGTTGCACTCTCTGTAGGACTGAAACACTTTTTGTCATTGGCGGGATTTCCAAAGATGTTGTCTATTGAGCTGGTTGCTCTTATGGCCGATCTGTCAAGGTTTGAAGGTGTAAGATTCCTTACAGGGATGAAGCCGTAATAAATAGCGGCCTCCATGGAGGGGGAACGCTCTTGAACCTTTGAGGGTAAAGCCTCATAACAGTGTCTTACCGGACCATTGGTTAACAGTATTCTGAAGGATCTTTTTTGGTTGCTCATATGCAACTGGCTTATTTTACCTCTAATAAGGGTTAGGACTTTGTTCTTTTAATCCCGGAAAAAGAGAAACTGAAGATGGAGGCAAAAGCCTCATCAAGGGTCGTCCTACTATCAGATGCCTTTTTAAAGATCCCCATGTTCTGGAATCGGAACTTTCAAGACGATTATCTCCCAATACGAAATATTCCGAAGAATCAAGCGGTGTCTCCTGAACTCGGCCGTTTTGCACGTTGGCCGTCTCTTTAATGTAAGGTTCGTAAAGTTCTTTTCCATCAGGATACTCGTCATTGTATATGATGACCGATGTATCAGTTATCCTTACCGTCTCACCGGGGAGTCCGACGATCCTTTTTATGAAGAACTGTCTTTCGTTGTTAGGGTATTTGAACACAACGACGTCTCCGCGACTCGGTTCGTTGAAGCGATAACTTATCTGATCCACTATAAGATACTCACCGTGACTGAATGTAGGATCCATTGAAGCACCGTTGACTATGAAAGGCTGGGCTACATAAACGCGTACCGGAATTACGATGAGCAGGATGATAAGTACAAATTTGACGGTATCGCGTATCATTTGAAGGCATTTTAATATATATCGCCGAATACTTCAAGTTTTTCCAACCTATTTTTATTTGGACCGGGTACGATGATATTTGATTTAAAAAGATCTGATCATCTTGATCGATCAACGACACTATTTTGATCAAAAATGTTATTCTTGAGAGCATGGAAACTTATTATATCGTAGGTTTGGGAAATGCCGGTGAAAGATATCGATCAACACGCCATAATGTCGGGTTCATGACGGTTGATATCCTTAGGGAGATTTGGGGATTTGAGGATTGGAAATTTGATGATGCAAAGAGGGCCTTGATCTCCGAAGGTGAGTTCTCTAACAGGCGGATCGTTTTGTTCAAACCGGATTCTTTTATGAACACCTCGGGAGTTTCGGTAGGAAGGTTAAGAAAAGACGGAATGATGCCGGATAAGCTGATCATTGTTCACGATGAGATCGATCTTCCTCTCGGTCTTGTGAAGTTCGTTCATGGCAGGGGATCCGGCGGGCACAGGGGCGTCGAGTCGGTAATGAAGACATTGGAGACCAAGAGTTTTTTCAGATTCAGGGTCGGTGTTTCACCTGTCTCAGATTCCGGGGAGATCAACAGACCGAGAGGAAAGGAGCGGGTTCATGTATTTATACTGGGGAAACTTTCAGATCATGAGAAAGAGGAAATAAAAAAAGCCGGTATTCGTATAGGTAAATACATCGAAACTTTTTTGAAAGATGGATTTGAGAGAACCGTGAGTTCCTTTAAGGGTTGATATTACGTTTCTTGATTAAGACAAAAGGATCAACCCGGACGGCAGGGCCGTCCGGGTTGGTGAGGGTCTTAAAATTTTTTCCGGATTATCGGGAAGACCAGTTATTCATCTTCTTTTGAGCGCCCTTCATTTTCATCTTTTTTCGAATTCCCATATGAGAGGGTCATTTTCTGTTCTTCCGGATCAAAGTAGGTGATAGTGAACGGATATGTTTTTCCGAGTTCGAGTGTCTCTCTAAGCTTTTCATCGTTACCGAATTCTGAAACATGGACAAGTCCGGCCACACCTTCTTCGATACTTGCCAGAGCTCCGTGTTTGTTGAATTTTATTATTACTCCTTCAACCTGCTTGCCTTTCTCATACTTTTTGGCCGCCTCATTCCACGGATTGGTCTTTAGGGCTTTTATCGATAAAGATATTCTTTCATCTTTTATTTCGATCACTTTCACTTTGACCTTCATCCCGACGGAGAAGAGATCTCTGGGGTTCTCCACCAGACCCCAGTCCAGTTCCGATATGTGAACAAGCCCCTCAAGTCCTTCCTCCAGTTTCACAAATACACCGAAGTCAACTATTCCCGTCACTTCTCTTTCCAGTTCATCACCGACGGAATATTTTTCAAGGACATTGACCTTATCTTTTTCTTTCTCGTCGCTTTTCTCGGAAAATATGAGTTTTCCTTCGGGGGCGGAAGCGGTTATTATATAGACAGTCAGTTTCTCTCCGACCAGACGTCTCAGTTCTTCAAGAATGCGGTCTTTATCACCGTCCTCGACATTGGGGTAGTGTTCGGGATTCAGCTGTGATGCCGGCAGAAAACCTTGTATTCCCTGCCATGTCATTATAAGACCACCTTTATTGGCTTCTTCAACGGTAAGATCAAAAGGTGTTTTGTTGAGCAGAGCTTCTTCAGCCTCGGTCCAGATGATCACCTGCCTTGCTTCTTTGAGAGAGACTTCAACGTAACCGTCCTCATTTTTCGTTTCGATCACCTTGCCTGAAACCGTATCGCCGAGGTTGATGCGACGGATGATATCTCGCGCATGCATCAGCTCTCTTCCGTATATTATCCCGGTACCGAAGGGGGCGAGATCGATGTATACGGCATGGGTGTCGATGCTTATGACGGGACCTTCAACAATATCGTCCTCTTTGGGAGGAGTGGACGTCTCTTCTATAAGTTCCGTCATCACACCGCCTTTCTTTTCTTTGTTGTATATCTGCTTCTGGTCCTTTGACCCCTCGACCAGTCTTATTTGATTTTCGATCGCCGGTTGTTCTTTCGATGCCTTATCAGCTTCCTTTGGATCTTCCGACGAGTTTTTGTCTTTTATCATTTTATTAAAGGCCACATGGATCCGAATCCGGTTACGGCGATCGTCGTTAATTCTCGCTCGTCACCATACATGTAATGGTTTCGGGGTTACCAGGTAACCGCTTTTAATTTGTTTTGACGAGTATACTACACAATTTTTCGAATCGCAAGATTG
>SLDR01000032.1 GCA_007125155.1 Candidatus Campbelliibacteriota bacterium
ATCCTTCAAAAGCCCTTCTGTCGCTTTCCAAACGGAACTTCCGGCCTCTATCTCGGTGGCAAACTTCCCAACAACATATTCCGGCTCTTGCTCCGACGGCTCGGGTTCGGGTTCAGGTTCAGGTTCAATAACCTCCGGCTCCATCGATTCGGGTTCGACACTCTTCTCTGTCGGTTTCACCGCTCCTTGATCAGGTGCCGACTCAGCGACATCCGGTTTTCCGTAAACACCCTCAAAAACGGACCTGACCGGCTCCTCCGGTTCCTCCGGTTCTATCTCGGCCACTATCACCTTTTCAGTTACATCCCCGCCAAATTCTTTATCGATACGAGAGAGATCTTTTTCGATATCGGAAGATATAACATCAACACGCCTGTCTTTCGCTTCTTCACTCATTTCCGCGACTTCATGAACATCCGCATCAACCACATCTTCTTTAACGGCCTCCGGCTTAAATAGATCTTCGGTTGGATCTTTTTCTACATCAACCTCCACAGCCTTCAATTCCGAGGCATCTTTTACATCAAAAGCTTTTTCCACTTTTTCCATATCCAGGAATTGGCCATATTCGGATCTCAGATCATGAATATTCTCTTTCAAACGGCTTTTCAGCCATTCATATTCATCGCCACCGACCATATCTTCATTGAGTCTCATGTCTTCAATAACATTCTTATACAGGATCATGTCCCTTATTTTTCGGCCCATCTCTTCGTATTCACTGCTTCCAACCCCATCCTCAGATCCCAAGAAAAAATCTATCTTGGGGACAGGAAAAGGTCTATCGACAAGTCTCCTGTATTCCATTTCAATATTCACTTTTCCGGGGTCGATGTCTAAAATGTTCCCATCAGTGTCTCGCACAAAATTGTACCCACTTTCAAAAGTAACCTTCGGCCATCCCTCCTCAAAAGATGAGGGCTTAATGGTATCAACTTCGGCGACCTCTTCAGTTAAAGATCCCTCAGAAATAGTCTCCGCAGATAATTCGCTCGGTCCGAACCATCCCGATAACCTGTTAAAACCTTTCGTCGTGCTCTCTTTTAAGCTATCTCCACTTACACCGAACATCTCTGCGACACTGAAGATCGCTTTTCCTGCAGCTCCGGAACCCACAAAAAATCCCGCCGTTCCGCTTAATATGTATCTTTTATACCACTCACCGGACTTTCTACCCTCAAGCTCAAAAAGCTTTTCGCTCATTTCAGCATTCATTTTATTTATTCTTTCCTTCAGTTTATCTGCGAACATTTCCGCTACTTCATTTTCAGCCCTTTTCTCCTGACGGCTATGCAGCCATCCTTCCAGACCTACGGCAACGGCCGCGCCACTTAATACTCTTTGCGTCTTTACTCCAACCAGAACACCGGTAGCAAGTGCGGCCCCGGTGGCTCCGCCTACAACACCCGCCCCGAGACCGGTTCCCAAAAGAGCGGCCGAAACACCGAGTTTGTGCTTTAGGGGCAATTTTCTATACCAATTTACCACCTTTCCGCCCATCTCTTTGACTTTTTCCTTAATGGAGTCATCCTTACTCTCCAAGGAAAGGGACATCTTGGCGTCGTACAAACGACCGGCTTCCATTGCGACCGTTTCTTTGATCACTTCGTTCTTTCTCTTTTGTTTTTCCTCATCGGAGATACTCCGAGAGTCGATCTCTTGAAATCTATTTTCTCTGTAACTTTTTAAAGCATCAATATATTCTCTCTTCTTCTCAAAATACTCTTTGTTCTCGTTCTCTCCAAAAGATGTTTTGGTTGCCGGAATATGCTCTTGATCCTGATCCCAAAAATTCTTATTTTCTCTTTCCTTGATCCATCTCTCGGCTTCAAGGTCAAGACGAGCGAATTCACCTCGCCTCTCTTCCAACACCTCTTCCGCGGTTTTCTCGACACGATCCTCTTTTTCCTCAACACTCTCCGGGAGGTCCGATATCATTTCAACCGGTATCTTTACCTCTCCGGTATTAAAAGAATTCATTTGTTTTTTTTCGACCTCACTGAACATAAAAATACTTAAAGTACATCTTTGTATTTGGCTTGTATCTCTTCTTCTATTTCTCCTCTGGGACGACCGAACTTCAGATAAGAAAGCTGTTTCAGGTCATCGATCTTGCTCCTGTCGCCCTCCTCCGGAGGAAGAGGCGTGAAATTGAAGGGTTTACTCGGATACCCGTTGACCAGGATCTTTCCTATCGCATTAAAATTCTTCAGGTTCATGATATTTTTTGTTGTAAATTCGGGCTCGAACTGGGAAGAAAGAAATTCCGCGTCTTCATAACCTACCCTGAAAGAAACGATGGATCCGACATTGCCGAATATGGAATCCCGGATCCCGTTATCCAACTGTGCAATGAACTGATGAAATACATTCAAAGAAAGTTTATACTTCCTGGCCTCGGAAAGGATGGTGTTTATCGAATCGGTGGTAACATTTTGAAACTCATCAATGTATAGATAAAAGGGCGGAAGATCTTTGGAAACCTCACGGGAAAGAGCGGCCATTAATATTTTACCAACCAATATCAAACCTAACAAATGAGAATTGATATCCCCAAGTTTCCCCTTGGAAAGGTTGACCAGCAATATCTTGCGATTATCCATTACGTCCCTGAAATTGAAAGACGACCTCTGTTGGGCGATTATGGGACGCATGATATCGTTTGAAGTAAAGACATCGAATTTACTTGTTATATAAGGAACAATATTCTCCAGCTGAGATTCTCCCCCGGCTTTAGTGGCTATCTCCCTCCAAAACTGATTCACTATGGGATTCCTGCTTTTGGAAAGCTTGTACTCTCTGAACCTTTTGTTGGAAAGAACCTTTGAAATATCCAACAACGAACTCTGCTCATCGGGGTCTTCAAGCAAAAGCATTGTGGCATTCCTGAAGTACTGCTCGAACATCGGGCCCATTGATTCCGGAATGTGTGCATAAAGCTTTTGAAATATGCTGAAAAGTTCATTGACTACGAATGTTTTCTGCTCCGGTATATTCCTGTCATACTCCAACATATTCAGGCTCATCGCCCTTCTGGTGTATCCGGGCTCAAAATATATAACATCATCAAACCTCTCGGCGGGAACCCTTTGCAGTACATCGTCAATATCGGCTCCGTGAGGATCTATCATACAAGCACCGTCGCCTCTTTGGATGTCTTGAATGATCATATTCTTAAGGAAGTTGGTTTTACCGGTACCGGTTTGACCGATCGTGTACATATGCCTGATACGATCCTCGGCCGACATATGAACTTCCGTTCTTTGGTTTCGATGCTCGTTGACACCCAAAAGTATGCCGCCTCTGTCCATACCGGTAGGAGGAGACGCCGTCCTGGAAGTGGTTTGCTTGAATTCCGGAGACGAAACAATCCCGGGAGAGGTGTGGATCATTGCGGTAAGCTCTTTTGTATTCAGAATAAGCGAGTTTTTTTTATTAAAATTTCTGAATATGAAATCCTTGGAAAGCTTGGTCAGTTTGCCTCCCTTTAGCCTCTCGAAGGTGATCCTGTTGCCGGAAGGGTTTTCGAACTGATTGAAGGCGGATTCTATCTCATCGAGAATGAGTTGTGTTCTGTTCTTATCATGAGAGGAAGCGACTATTCTTATGTTCGTAGGAATGGCGATGGCCGACATTTTTTTCTTTACCTCCTCTATTATTGTTTGGTCCGGCTGTCTGGATTCTTTTTCCACGTTCTTCTTTGTAAAGACCTCCTTATAAAAACCCTTAACAAGACTGTGCATATCCCATGAGGTCTTCTCGATAGCCTCTTTGAATGGAGTTCCCTTTTCCAGTTCTTCAAGTATCTTTCTATACTTTATCGAATACTCCTCAGAGCCCGGATTAAAAATGAACTGTAAAGCGACACCCTCGTTGCGCTCAGCTATCTTTGAGAAAGAATTTAGCATCACATTCAAAGGATCATGATCAAACTCATCATAACCCTTGAGAGGCAAAGAGTTGTCCTTTTTCAATCTGGCAATGGATCCGGCGATAATTCCTTCTTCAACAAAGATGTTGTAATCGTTCTTCCTTTCTATCAACTGCGCATCGGGAAAGACCGACAGCAACTGTTTCTCGAAAACGGAGGTTTTCTCATCGGGAACGGCGGCGTACATAACGATATCGCTGTTATTCTCGGCGGTCGCTATCTCAAAGGTAAAAAAACCTCCTTCTTTCCTGCTTACACCTGCAACCGAATACATTCCGGCATAAAACTGCTCCATCGAGGACACCAACTCCTTAAAGCTTCTTTTTTCTTGATTCTCCTTTTCCGGCAAAACTATCTCAAAAAGGGTCATCTTCAATGAGCGCCACAGGTCCGATCTTTCCTTGAGCCCTTTGATCGGGCGTCCCGTCTTGAGCCACTGGACCAAAGCACGATGCAGGTCGTCTTCCAAACGATGATCCTTCATCTTGTCTGCCAAAGAAAGGGCGTTGTGTATACCCTTCTCCTCCATAAGTCCGAGCAACTCACTGATTTTTGCGTTATATTCATCCTGCTCGAAGCCCAAAAGTCGCATGACCTTTTCCTCCTCTGACATTTGCGCTTTTTCTTCAATAACTTCCGATGCGGGCTTCTTCTGATACTCCTTTATCTTCTCGACTCCGATATCTTCTCTTTCTTTTTTTCCAACCCCCTCTCCGACCTCGGCCTCTCTCCTGGCCAGTTCCCGGCGAAGATAATCCAGTTCCTCCTGCGGAGTGCCAAAACGTTTTTTTTCTCCAGGCGACTCAATGAATTCTTGGCTCATTGTTTTCAATTATACAAGCATCAAGATATATAATAAAGGTAAAAGTCGCCATTTCTAAAGACAAGATTCCGTTAAGTACCGCAACCTATCATGCCCATGGATCCTATTGATCCGGTCAGTGAATGAAAAACACGTATCCCAAAAAGGCTACGTAGATACCCAGAAGCAGAAAGGCTTCCTGAATTACCAGTTTTTGACTCGTTTTCAAACTAAAGAAGAATACAAGGGCGGCTATCACCAGGAATATTCGACCGACCATTGCCACATCGACATTATCAACGGTTATAGGGCTTATCAATGAGACCAGACCCAAAACAAGGGTGGCGGGAATGACGACCGATCCCATGACACTTCCCAAAAGCATCCAGTTATCACCTTTATAAGAAGCGGACGATGCGAAATATATCTGAGGAAGAGCGTTCCCGACACCGACAATCAAAACCCCGATCAAGAGAAGCGAGAGACCGAATCCCTCGGCAAAATATGTCGCCGACATTACGATCCCCTGGGCGCCAACGACGATCAAGAAAAGTCCGGCCACCATTTTTGAAATATCCGACCGACCTATTTGGCAATCTTCAACAACAGGCTCTTCCACGAGGTTTTTTCTGTCGAGCATGAATCTCTCTCTTTTTCTAAAAAGCCAGAACAGGTAAGCAATGAAAAAAGATATAAGGATAAGGCCATCTAAACGGGTCAATGTCCCGTTCAATATCAGTATCGAAGGTAAAACCGCGGCACCCAAAGTGAAAAAAAGTGACCACTGCACGGTACGACTGTTTGCGATTATCTCTTTTTTTAAAGAGAACATCAGAGCAAGAGGCGCAGCAACGGTAAGGGCGACAAGGTTCCCACCGATCACATCACCGAAAGAAAGCTCCGGAACACCTTTTAAGGCGGAGGTTATGCCGACAAAAAAATTCGGCAAGGAAGCGGTAAAAGCCATCACTAAAAAGGCCAGTATAAACTCCCTCCATCCAAGTTTATATGATATCTTGGTCACCCCTCCTATTATCCAACCTCCGCTGAAATAGAAGATGGTACAAGAAACAATGAAGATCGTAATGAATATGATCGGCTCCGGAAACATGAATTACGGCTTTTTAAATAAGATCGAATACGGATAAATTACCTCCTTTGATTCTACCAATCAAAAGCTTTATAAAAAAACGTTTTATAAACAGTTGGATAACGATCAAACCCTCCGATCATCACTATGAGTATCACTATTGGTTTATCGCTTCAAAAAACATAGAACCTCTTTCTTCTTCCAAAATAAGGACGAGTCTGTCATCTTCCAGAGAATATCCTTCAACGGCGGCCAACATCTCCCTGTAATCATTTTCATCCGATCCCTCGCAATACATGAGAGTGGAGAGCATTTCCGAGAAACTCAATTCACCTTCCTCGCTCGTCTCATATTCGCCCATCATATTATTGCAATCGGTCAAAGCGATGACCTCTCCGTCATCTTTGAATTTCAATACGAACTCCTCGGGGCTACCGGGAACGAACACCTCATCCTCGGAATACACGGTCTCTTTCCACTGCCATGATATCCCTTTGATATCTTCGTTGAAGGCGGCATTCTCTTTCTCATCATTCTCTTCTTCGTTATACCCTTGATCCTCAGCTTCAATAACGGTATCTCGTGAGAAAAACAACCAAACCGAGACTATCAACAAAGCGATGCCGAAGATCAAAAGTATGTACTTGTTGTTATTGTTCATAGGTTCTTTGATTTGTTTGAATATTAACACGAAAGCAGAGTGTTTTAAAAATATTGGACCGGCCGATCCGACAGATATTTTTCTAAAAGAAGAACCCCAAGACCATAAATTTTCAGGCGAAAATAAAAACTTTAAGTAAGGCCTCGGGCCATGTCACAGTCGGCCGTCGCGATCGGCCGGCTATTTACCGCCTCTTGATTGATAAGGCCAAATACTCTTGGGCGCTCGGACCGTACCACCGAAACGGACAAGAGTTTAAATATTTAATTATTTAACTTTTCAAATACGCAGAAAATTATTTCCACCTTCCCGATCGTGATAAGGTTGGATCAAATAATTATCGACCGACTTGTGGAGAAGATGTTCATAAATCGTGGATATCTCACACTCAGAAAACTTGAAAATAAGAACCCTCGATACCCGGACCCTAAGATGCTCTTTCTCCAAATCGATCAATATGGTGATCAATGTTTTCTTTTCTGTTACAAGAAACGGATTAAACGATAAAAATTTATATAAAAAGTGGAAAAACTGTTTAAAAAATGTGGATACTTGATCATTCGGCTCAAGGATGAGCGGTTATGAACCGTTTTTTCCAACCGGCCTTAAAACCTTCAACGGATATTCTTCCTCCGCCCGATCCTTCTGCGGGATCGTTGTAATAAACGGTATCACCTTCGACGCCGTTTATGACAGCAAGGTGAGGAATGGGGCTTTGCGGATCGAAACCGTGAAAGACCGAGGCGATAACGGGACCCTTTTCCAAATGAATTAAAAGCTTAGAATAAGCGTCATCCATGCTCATGGAGTGAAAGTCATATGCGTTTCCGACCAAACCGTTCTCTCGAGCCAAGATGGCAAGGCCGTTGTGCGTCCATCCTATACCACTCAAAAAATGACCGGACTCTATTCCTCTCTCAAGAAGAGCCTGGGGGGAAGTTCTTCCCGGATAATACATCTCGACTATCATCGCCAGACCCACCACTCCACATGCTCGGCCTCGCCATTCCGGCCAATCTATATCGTGGATCTGTGAATAAAAAGGAACTGTGGGGACCGAATGCCGGACAGGGATTGAAACCTCGGGTTCATTTTCAACAATGACGGGATCCTCCCCCGTGATCTCTTCCACCTCATGATCGAAAGAGTTCGTTCCGGTGGAAACGGACCTTAAAGATATCTCTTCATTAAGATTCGATGATTCCCGCGAAAAAACATTGAAATAGAAAGCAGACCTCACCGAAGCTACCAGATCTTCATTTTTTTCTTTCGCGACCGGATCCAAGGATTCAGAAACGAAAAATGGATTACAGATAATGTTAACAAAAATACCGAGTATTAAACCCGGTAACAAATAATCAGTCATGATCTATCATAATTGCACCCCATTTGTATATCATTATTGCTCAAATATTGCAACCCTTGACATATATCAATCCCGAACGATCACCTTTGTTCCCAACTGAGCCCAATTATAAAGTTTTCTCGCCTCGTCGGGCCGAACATTGACGCATCCGCTTGAATAGGGACTCCCGAAGGCGTCATGCCAGTAAGCACCGTGAATGACCGCGCCCTGTCGAGTAAAATAAAGATTCCAAGGAACGCCCGGAAGGTCCCAGTATTGATTGGTTATCCCCGGCAAGGGACCTTGCATATAGCGGGTCGGTGTCTTTCTGAAGATATTGAACTCCCCTCTGGGAGTCGGTGTAAGTTCCACCCCGGTCGAGATATCAAACTCCATGACCAATTCTTCATCTTCATATGCATAGAGCTTTTGCTCGCTTCTTGTGACAACTATTGTTTTATCGGGAGTCTCCTCGACACAGCTTTCAAGATCACGGACACCCTCTTCATACAAAATATCGACATGATCGGAAATAACATACCATTCTCCTTGAACACGCTCCGGGTAACGTATCCATTCATCAAAAACTATCCTGTACCATGTATCTCCATTACGCTCAACCTTCCCTCCCACCTTTAACACTTGCCCTTCCCTAAGCTGTGTCAGAACCGAAAAATCCAAACCCGGTCCGGATCGGACGTTCAAACACTCCCCTTCGAAGTAAGGACCGCAACTGTCCACTACCTCTATATATTCAAAGAGCGTTCTCTCAACGGGTATGATCTCCGTCTCATCCCCTCCTTCGTCGGAATTTATGATGACCGCCTCTTCACCTCTAAGATATGGGAGGTCTTCTATCATCCCCTCCATTTCATCTCGATCCGCTCTTTCCTTCAAGATTTGGCCGACAACCCCCGGCCACCAGAATAAAAATATCAAAATAAAGGCCACCAAAAACAAAGCCGGAATAGAAATGTCAATTATTTTTCTTCTTTTTTCATTACCGCTCTTCATATTTTGATTATATACAACAAAAACATTTTCGCCAAAATACACCAAACAAAAATCATCGGAAGGTAAATGGAAGAGAAGAATTAAAGATAAATTTGAATATCTCGTATCTGAAAAATTTTTAAAAACGGCTAAGCCGAGATGATCGAATCCATCATCCGGTACCCCTGATCAAAAAAGATCTCAGTATTAGAACAGCTTGGCACTTCGTGATAGGATGAAATTATTAGTAAATATAATAATAGGCCTATGCAAAAAACAATGTGGATCATTATCTTCATAGTTCTTATTATTGTCGTTGGAATATTGATAGTAGGCCGTACTCCCGTAGATCCCGAAAATGACAACGGCATGATCAATGACAATGAGAACGATGAAGAGGAGTTGGTTCAAGAACTACTCGAACAACTGCCGTATGAAACGACCATAGAAGGACGGACTATCGTTTTTGATACCGAAAGCGTGGAACAGACATCTCGTGAGGAGTACGCCCGTCTGCCCTACGAGATCGATATTGGTGATGAGACCAGACTTGTAGAAACCCAGATATCGCATGAAGGAGAATCACCCATAGAGTTCGCGGAACGTTTCATCGAGAACAACATACCTCCCCAAGAAGAACTTGAAATGTACGGAGAGAATATGTATCAATACTCCGTCTCATTCTATGAAATGAGTGAAGAAGAGGCTTCAATGTACCCGGCGGATGATGGTTTGACGGATGAAATGGCGGAAGAAGGAATTTCCGCATACGTAAGGCTCATGAACCTGCCCGATGACTCCATAGGAGGTAACGAGAACAGATTTGACTTTATCGTTTCTTCAACCGGTGGCTGGATATTCGTCTGGCATGGTGAAAGAACTTTCTGTAGACGACCCGATCAGGAGTTCTGGCAACCGGCAAACGAACTCTGCCCGTAAATATCCAAAAATTTGATTCCGATCATAAAGCACTCTTTAGCCCAAAAAAGTCTTCAACAGGAGACCCAGATAGTATGAAATAACGACCACTCCTATGGCTATAAAGTTGTGTTCCAGAATGACCTTCAAGGGACCTTCGTTTCTCTGCCTGGCGATACAGTAACTTAACAACGATAAAAGCCCCAGCCCCCAAACCACGCTCACTATGATATTCAAGGGGGAAGAGAACATTATGACCGGAAATATAAAGGTCAGAGTAAATCCGCAAACTCCTAAGAAAGTAAAGACGGTGCTTAACCAAACCTCTTTCGGGGTGTCTCTGTCCTTGGCCTCTTCGGCAAGGTGGATCCCCATGGCGTCGGACAGCCCGTCTGCGACAGCCATAAGAACCAAAGCCGATACGACCGCCAACTTGGAAGAAGTTGCGGTATCCAATCCCACGATTATTCCCAGACTGGAAATGACCGCCGAGGTCAGACCGAAGGAGAGACCTGTCATCAATTGCCGATAGGGAACTTTAAACAACATTGAAACGATGAACTTATCCTGATAATT
The DNA here is from genome assembly GCA_007125155.1 of Candidatus Campbelliibacteriota bacterium. Classification (GTDB taxonomy): domain Bacteria; phylum Patescibacteriota; class Minisyncoccia; order Phycocordibacterales; family CSBR16-193; genus SKVL01. Next base: position 10,317 of record SLDR01000032.1, read on the forward strand.
GAATAAGTTTAATTTTAGCAAAGATCACCGTTAAATTCTTCTTTCGGGCCTTGGTCCGATATGAATACATCCTTCAGGATATCCTATCTACAACTCAATCTCTCAAGAGAAAGTCCTTCGGCAATGAACTCGCACATGAGATCGAGATTTTCTCTTTTACGAATTATATGCCCCTCTCCTTCAAGCCTCAGAAGGCTTGTGTTCTTTCCCAGAGACTCCGCCAAATAGAAGAACTCTCGGGTCTGCCAGACGGGAACGGTGGCGTCTTCATCACCATAGATCAATAGTATCTTCTGATCACCAAGATCAGGCAGCCCTTTGTAAACCGAGGCCTCCCTGTACATATCGTAGTTCTTCTCAAGGTCGTCGAGATCAACCAGTCCGTCAAAGTAAACTCTAAAAGGCGACGAAGGAATACGCTCAAGTAAAGTAAACCAATCAAAAACCCCGTTTACGGCAATAACGCCGTCAAAGATACGAGGTTCATCAACTAATGCCTTGGGTCCCAGATACCCCCCGTAACTGTTGCCGATAAGATAGGTACGAGCGATATTGAAACGTCTTTGCATGTCGGAAGCGGCCTCAATCACATCATCCCTGTCGGCAACCCCCAGATTGTACATGAGTTCATCCATCAGCTCATTACCGTGACCGTAACTGCCGGCGTAATCAAGTTTCAAAACGTAAGCCCCGCTTTCAACCAGTCTCTCCAAGAGCTCATCATAAACGGCATAACTTAAATAAGAGTGGTAGCCGAAACTGGCCTGTCTTTTAGGCCCACCGTGAAGCCAGATGAAAAGGTCCGTTCCCCTTGTTCCGACCGGTTCGTAGAGGACACCTTTGGCGCGGTCGAAGTAAACCACGCTTCTATTTACCCCGGAAAAAGCCGGAGATGGCTCCACCGCTTCCAAAACCTGAACCCGATCTTCCTCCGGAATATATATCGCCACGTTGGTATTCTTTCCTTCTATCATCAAAAAGGAAAGACCGTGGTCGCTTACCGGACGCATATAACTTGCATACGAAACATCCTCGGCCACTATCCGGCTTTGATTTTCAACGGGATCATGTCGATACAAAACCCACTTATACGGATCCTCCTCGGTGTTGCCGACAACGTAAAGATCGTTCTTGAAGAAGATGTAATCATCTACGGTAAAGTTATCCCTGAATATACGCTCAGCACCGCCACCGGGATCATCGCTTTCAAGATCGACCAAGTAAAGGGTCGGGTATCCTTGGGGATCGTCAACAAAAACCGCAAATCTCTCACACTGAGAGAACTCAACAAAATTGGGAGTTCCGGCGGGTATCGCGACGACCTTACCGGTATCAGTGTTCCAGATCCGGTGTTCCTCTTCCAGATAATTATAAGCGGAAAGGTAACCGCCATAAGGGGAAAGTGACCTCATTGGAAATTCCGACTGGGTTGGAGTCATTTTCCTCAGCTCACCCGTCTTTATGTCAAAGGTCGCAACATCCCCATCAACACCAAAAAGCATTACGTGGTCTTCACCCCAAGCGAATCTATAAGAGGAGGCGTCCTTAAAATACGGAACCAGTTGTACAAGTTCGGCTTCATAACCGGAGATGTCATAGACCATATGTAGATATGTGGTCGTGCCGTTATCGACCTCAACAACGTTCTTTTTTATAGCGAATTTTCCACTTGAACTTTTGCTGTAAGTAACACTCCCCTCTATCTCGGGAAAAAGAGTGGGAGTGGATGTCCCGTGAGAAGAACAGCTCTCTTCCATGATCTCGCAGACAAAGTTCTCTTCCCCCCAAGGGCCTTTATAATTGACATGCACTTTTGAACCGTGAATATCCTCAACCTGGCCGTACCGGATCTCGGCCCCCGATACAGGGCTGTTTACGACTAAAAATATGGCCAGAACAAATAAAACTGACAGGTATTTGATCATGTTCTTCATATTGCACCCATCAGCCACGATATGTCAATAAAAGGCCCGACCGTTCCATCAACTCTTTCACCGCAATAAATGTTCTCCAACACAAAGCCGACCTTCTTTAGATCACATCCTCGCGCGATTAACTCGCTTCACCGAGAAAAGGAATTCCCAATCTTTTTCTTTCGGTCTCGCCCTTGAAACGAAGATTTTTTCTCCGTTCTTTTACATTTTCCCCCTCCTTGCTTGACCCGAACCGTATCGCTTGCATACTTGAACCCAAAAAGACGGTATGCTTCCCATATTTGCCTTGCAATTTATCAATATGAGAACATATGACCCTCGTCTTATCGACCCGAGTTGAATATCCAAAAAGGTCATGCTGACTCACCGACTCCTTGCACAAATTTCCCAAGACGACGCCGGTTGCCCGATAAGACACTCCTTCCCGGTAAATTTTACCAAACGCCTCTTCCAGGCAAGAGACGATCACCTGGGGCACGGCAGTGGCCCGAGACATCTTTATCTCCATACCTGCACACTTAAAGTCACACCTCTTGAGATAGAAATATACCCTCTCCGCCGCCAGTCCGTATCTCCGAGCCTTGATACAGGCATTCTCTATATTCTTGGAAAGTTGTGAGAAAACAAAAGACCTGTCGGATGATGGAGGGGTGAAGGTCTTGGTCTTGCTTATGGATCGATACTCGGTCTTTAACACACGATCCACCTCAAAGACAACCTCTCCCAAAAGTTCCTTCCTTATCTCAAGATAGGGTTTTGAAAGGTTGCGCTCCGACCACTCCGGATCGGCGACGGCCAAATGATGTGCGGTTCGGATTCCATGCTTTCTTAAAAAAGCCGACGTTTGCGAACCTATCCCCCAAACATTCTCTACCGGTAATTTGGACAGATAAATATGAGCTTTATTAAGAGGAATGAAACTGAGGCCGTCGGGCTTTCTCCACTTTGAAGCCACTTTGGCCAGGACCTTGCTTGGAGCCAGACCTACCGAAAAGGTGATGCCCAATTCCGCGACCAGATCTCTTTTGATACACTCGGCCATCCTCTCGTAGGACATGCGAAGCGGTCGCCTAAGTCCGGTGAGATCGGCAAAACACTCATCTATGCTGTACTCCTCCACCTCGGGAGTATATCTGCGCACGATGGAGTACATCCTCAATGCGTAAAGGCTGTAACTTTCATAATCCGACGGAAGAACAACCGCATCGGGACATATCTTTTTGATCTCATGTATCGGCATTCCTCTCTTCACCCCCGCCGCCTTGGCCTCATAAGTCAGGGCGGAAGCTATCCCGCGCTCACTGCCCGTAACAACCGGCAAACCTCTAAGGTGTGGGTTCTTCGCCACCTCGCACTGAGCAAAGAAAGAGTCCCCATCGACATGCAAAATTGCTTTCGGATATCTGCGGTGGTCATAGCATTTCATGTCTTCAGTACTTGCGGATGACCGCTTTTACCACCGCCGCAACCACCAAACTGTCTTTCGGATATATGGGATCATATTCTTGATTTGCGGGCTCCAGAAATGCTTTTCCTTTGCTTTTCCGCAAATACTTGACCGTCCACTCACCGTCGACCTCAGCCACGACGATGCTTCCCTCTCTATACTTTCCTCCACGCTCCACCAGGATCATGTCACCGTCATGTATTCCGGCTTCCACCATGGAATCTCCTTTTACCTTCAACATAAAGGTTGCCTCTCTATTCTCTATCAGATAATCATCTAAACTCATCGTATCGGATAACTCTTCTTCCGCCGGAGACGGAAAACCGGCCTCAACCAAACCCAAAACACGTACCGGATCAAGCCGGCCGGGTATAAGATTGCCTTTGGCGTCCTTTTTTACGAAACCTTCCTTAATAAGGCCGTCTAGGGCGTAAGAGACCGCACTCTTGCTTTTATACCCCGTCATCTCAGCTATCTCGCTGAACGTTGGCATGCGTTTATGTTTGTCGTAGAAATATGCGATCGCCTGCTTTACCGTTCTCATCCCTCCATTATATTAGAACGTTCGTTCTAATGCAACCGCAGACACGATCGCCCTGTAAAAAATCGAATACTCGAACAAAACAAATTGGCTGCCGGGCAGGGACTCGGTGTCAGCTCACCTCACCATAATTGTTCGCTTCGCTCCAATTTTCGCGGGTGGCTCTCCTACCCGGACTCGGCGACAAGCTCTCGCCTCGCTCGTCTTGTGTCTTTCTCGTCCCTGACGGGACAGAGAACACCTAATTCTCCAATGCTTCACATCGGAACTTAAGTTGTTCTTGCTG
>SLDR01000007.1 GCA_007125155.1 Candidatus Campbelliibacteriota bacterium
CCATCATACCTCGGAAACCCCGGGGTACAGAGTTCCTATCACCGCGGAAGATCAGACTACTTCCGCGACAAGCAACGAGAAGCCGAACGGCTTGCTCGCGACAGGGGCCGATCGGGATGGTGACCAGACCCCGCACTTTAAAACAGTGCGGGGTTTTTCTTTTATCCAAATAGATTCTTTATGTGATCCCTAGATCTTCTTATGTCCTGAAGAGTGCTTGTGGGCATCCACAGTCCGGCTTTCTCGACCCTCACCGGCAGTTTGCGCGACATCAGGTCCACCTGCTGAAGAAGCCTCATTTCCCCGTTGGAAGACTGAACCATCGGAAACTTGAATATCCTCCCGTCAAGAACATAGAGTCCGCAGTCAATATATGTACCGACCATACTTCGGGGCCTCTCCTGAGCCTTTAGCAGAAAACCGCCTCTTTCCTCAACAATACCGAAGCTCTCCGGCGTCTCCAGTCTTTTGACCAGTACCGCCAGATCGTGATTCAAGCATCTCTCCATATCAGACTTCAAGTACAGGTTATCCCCCATGAGGACCATGAACTTCTCATCGGTCAATATGTGCTTGCAGAATGAAAGCGCATGAGCCGTCCCCATCCTCTCCTTCTGCTCAACGAAACGAACCGCCCTTCCTCCGAAGTTCTTGCCCACTTGATCTTTTATCTTAGACTTCAGGTGACCGACGACCATTATAACCTCTTTTATCTGCCCGGGTAATTGAGAAAAATTATGTTCCAGAAGTGTTTTACCGCCAACCTTTATCATACAAGCCGGCACCTCTCCCCTGGAGCTTATTTTGAGTCCCTTTCCCGCCGCCAATATTACTGCTTTCATATTATTTTATTTATTAACTTCGTCTTCCGGCCAATAACCCTTTGATCCCATGAGTGGGAACATCCGACAAAAAGTTATTTCCGGAAAGACGCTCACTTATCGCCGACTTTACATCCGAATTGTTCGGAGTATCCTTATCCGTCTCCGATACACCCTTCTCCGAAGATGATCGATTCACAAAAAACATCGTCTTCCAATACTGCGACAAGGTTGGTTTTTCGGATACCTCCCCGTGTATATGATCCCGATCGGATAAAGATGGTCGAAGGGATCTCTCTCGCTGTTATCTTTTATCAAATAATACATCCCTAACGTCCTTTCGAGTGTATAAAGACACCCACTCTCCCCCGACACCGGTCTCTATATCATATCCTTTCGGTCCTCAACCGAGCTCTATAACAACCGCCGGCCGGATAACTCCATCTGCCCCGTCCGACCCTCCTGTCGGCCTCTTTAAAAAGAAGAAACATTACGTGCCTCTTTAAAAAGTACTCCGGCAACACCGAAAGTTCAATTGAAAACCTCCTTCATCAAAGACCTCATTCTTTCGTATAAAATTATAGCATAAAAAAGATCATTCGTACTGCAGTGCCTCAACCGGATCCTTACGGGCCGCCTTTCGAGCGGGATACAGACCGAATATCAACCCGACGGTTGCCGAAACGCTAACACCCAAAATGGCTGCACCGACGGGAAAAGTGAACTTCCAGTTCATACCAAAATACTCAGATAACGCATAGGAAGCCGAGAAGGAGATCAAAACACCGATCAAAATACCCAGGACACCTCCCCATAAGGTCAGAATGACCGACTCAAAAAGAAATTGCTTTAAAATATCACGACGAGTCGCTCCCAGTGCCTTACGAAGGCCGATCTCCCTGGTTCTCTCCGTAACAGAGACAAGCATTATGTTCATGATGCCGATACCGCCGACCAGAAGTGCTATGGAAACGATAAATGCCAAGAAAGCTGTTAAAATACCCATTATATTAGAGATCTGATCCCTCAAGCTCTGCTGTGTCATTACCATAAAGTTATCCTCATCACCCTCTCCGATGTTGCGAGTCTCTCTTAAGGTCGCAATTACGTCAAACCTGACCCTGTCGACATTGGCCTCACTGTCGGCGCGAATGATGAATCTGTCAAAATCCCTGGTTCCCAATATATAAGTCTGGGCGGCCGAGTATGGGATAATGATCAGATCATCAATGTTGAACATCCCCCTCTGGCCGGTTTGGGGATATACCCCCACGATCTGAAACCGGATCTCACCGATGGTAATACTGTTCCCGATGGCGTTATGTCGACCGAAAAGCTCTTCTTCTACACGAGAACCCACCACCGCGACCCTGGCCTGAGAAAGTATATCGGTCTCGGTGAAGTTTCTTCCTTGTTCGGGACGAACATTAAAGGTCTCCCCGAAAAATTCCGCGGATGCACCCAATGTTATGGCACCCCGGTACGCGCCTTCGTGAGATCTGGCGACGGCCGGTACTATGGCTATCGGCATTATACCTTCAAGATTGGGAACGTTGGCTCGTCTCTCAAGCGCCTCAAGATCCCGCTCGGTCAAGAGCACATCGGCGAAAAATAGATCCATCATATCCGTGCCCCCGCCTGCGGTCGGAACCACGACCACGGTACTGGCTCCCATCTGATCTATCTCCGAAATTATTAGATCGGTGGCTCCTTGACCCATTGACATTATTGCTATGATGGACGCCACCCCGATCAAAACTCCCAGGATCGTCAAAAAAGAGCGCATCTTGTTTGACATTATGGATCCCAGTGCCGATATTGTGGTAAATTTCAAATTCATAATAATTCCCTTTTAAGGTCGGTCGTTACTTCTCATACTGTAGCGCCTCTACAGGGTCCTTCCTCGCCGCCTTTCGAGCCGGATATAAACCGAATATCAACCCCACCAATGCCGACATTCCCACTCCCAAAACGGCCGCCTCGATTGGAAAGATGAACTCCCAATCAAAAGGCTGTGTCCGAGTCAGTGTTTCACTAACAACGAAAGATATCAGAGCTCCGAAGATGATGCCGATCACCCCTCCGATAACCGTCAAAGTTACGGATTCCCATAAGAACTGTCTCAATATGGCTCTGTTGGTCGCCCCAAGCGCCTTCCTGAGACCGATCTCTTTGGTGCGCTCCGTAACGGAAACCAGCATTATATTCATGATTCCGATACCGCCGACCAGAAGCGCTATTGACACTACAAATATCAAAAAAGCATTGAGAATGTTCATAACATCCCCGACCATCTTTTGCATGCTCTCTTGGGTCATAACCGTGAAATCATCGTCTTCTCCGGGCTGAATGTTTCTCGACTCTCTCAATGTGGCCTTAATATCCGCAACCGCTCGGTCAACGTTCTCGGGGCTGTCTATTTTTATATAAAACTCGTCATAATGATAGTTACCCAAAATGTAGGCTTGGGCCGTGGTGTGAGGGATCAAAATAAAATTATCCATATCAATGGGACCGACGTATCCCCTTGAAGCATAAACACCGAGAACCAAGAAACGCACATTTCCGATCATTATTCTCTCACCCACCGCCTCATTCATACCGAAAAGCTCCTCCTTTACCCGAGAGCCGATGACAGCCACTCTTTCGTTGTTATTTATGTCAACACTGCTAAAATTAACCCCTCTTTCCGGAACCATGTTGAAGGTATCGGTAAAAAATTCCGCATTCCCGCCCATCGTCATGGCGTCCCTGTAAACCTGACCCCCGTAACTGACCGGATCGGGAACTATGACCCCCGCCATGATATCAGACAGGTTCGGAACATTGGCGGGCCTAAGAAGAGCATCAAGATCGTTTTGAGTCAAAGGTTCCACAAAGAAAAAATCAACAAAACCGGACTCCATTGTCCCGGGAGCGACAGAGACCGTGTTGGCACCCATGATGTCGATCTCACTCATTATCAAGCCGGTCGCTCCTTGACCTATCGACATAACGGCAATGATCGCCGTCACTCCGATCATTATTCCCAGCATCGTTAAAAAAGACCGGACCTTGTGGACCGCTATCGTATTAAAAGATGAAGATATGAGGAACTTCAGTTTCATAAATATCCCGAATTAGAAGAACTCCGGAGAATTCAGTCAAGCCAAGGACCTTTTTAACTTTTTGTCACTTTCCACTTTTCCGTCGTGTATCTTTATCTCTCTTTCTGCAAATCCGGCTGTGTACTCATCATGAGTTATCAGAATTACCGTATGACCCATTTCGTCGTGCAAACTTCTCAAAGTTTCCATTATCTCGCCTCCGGAAAAGGAATCAAGATTTCCGGTCGGTTCATCGGCAAATATAATATCAGGATCATTCACCAAAGCACGGGCTATGGCAACCCTTTGTTTCTCACCGCCTGAGAGCTTAAGTGCCTGGTAATCCATACGATGATTCAGTCCAACGGTTTTTACCGCTTTTCTTATACTTGAATCCCATTCCGATTCCGGACGCTTGGAATAAAGAAGTGGGAGGCGAACATTATCATATACTGTCGATCTTCCCATTAGATTAAAGGACTGAAAAACGAATCCCATCTCCTTGTTTCTTATCCTGGCTATCTCCTCCTCGCTGTACTCGCGAAATTCCTTTCCCTGAAAACGATAATGCCCGGATGTCGGCATCGAGAGAAATCCCAGAATGTGAAGCAATGTAGACTTGCCGGATCCGGAAGGACCTCGGATGGATGTAAACTCCCCTTTATCTATGGTAAAAGATATGTCACGCAAGACCTCCGTGACCACATCTCCGCTTCCGAACGATTTATAAAGATTTTCTATCTCTATTAACATTAAATATCAATACCCCATTCATCTCCCTTCCAGTCGTCTCAGATCGGATTCATCCGCATAAGTTATTATTCTCTCCCCAGGCTCCAGACCGGAAACTATCTCGACCCATCCGTCACTTCCCCTCAATCCTCTTTCCACAGGTCTGTAGACCAGGTGCCCTTCTTCTATCATTCTGACATGGGGCACCCCGTCCCTCTGGACCAGAGCCCTTCCGGGAACAGCTACAACATTCTCCCTTTTGGAGGTCAGAATATCGACATCGGCCGTCATTCCGACCCGGATCCTTTCGTCAGCGTCCTTGATGTCAAGACGTGTTTTAAATGTCGCAACACCTTCACGATCGGTCGCAACCGGAGATACGTGAGTTACTTCGGCCTGAAAGTCCTCGCGAGGAAAAGCATCGAAGCGAACCCTGGCGGAATCCCCAACACTCAGATTGGCCACATCGACCTCGGGAACATTAATACTGAGGTGAGGCACATCCTCGGCGATCAGAGAAAAGATCGGGGCTCCGGGCGATACCGATTCCCCGACGGACAGATATCTGTTATGGATATTACCTGTAATGGGAGCTCTAAGGGTGGACTTCTGCAGGTTCATTTCAGCCGCTCTCAAAGCGATCCTCGCCTGTTCGACATTCGCTTCCTGAGCTTCGATCTGCTCAGACCTGGTGCCGGCCGTTACTGACGAGAACTCCGCCAAAGCCGATTCATAAGCCATCTCCGACTCCCTTACCCTCCTTTCGGCTTCACGGACGGCTCTTTCCCTGTTCTCTTTTGCGCTTTCATATGCCTGAGTGAGCCTTGAGTATTCAGGAGAATATGGATTAGGTATCTCGACTATCCATTCGACACCGTGATGCCGAACGAAGTTCTCGGGAAAAATTATATAAAGTCCGAGGTCTCCCAGTCTCTGAGGCGCCAAAACGGAAACCCTGCCTACACCGTCATCTTCCAGGTCGGTTCTGTAACGAAACGAATAACCGCTTTCAGTCTGAGATCTGTAAAGAGTTATCCTGTAATCACCGAACTCCGACCCCTTAAAGGTCCCGCTTATCAAAGGAGGTTCGTAGCTGAAAAGGGTCGAATGAGCTTCGCTTAAAAGACGAGCTCTAAGATCGGTGGTCAAAAGCATCTCTTTTGTATTCCTGACCCTTGATTCCTCCGTTTCCTTGACATCGGAAAGAGCATCTTTTGCATTCTCCAAAGACGTCTCCGCCGATCTTACCCTTGTTTCCGCCGCCGCAAGATCCTCTGAAGTAAGACCTCTTTTCAGCTCATCAAGCCTCGCTTCCGCCGCCCTTAAATTGGCACGCGCTTGACCGACCTCGGTCATCCTAAGATCGGTGTTAAGACGGGCCAAAGTTTCCCCAACACTCACCGTATCACCCTCTCTGACCAGAACCTCCTCGATCGTACCGGAAACCTCAAATGACAGACTTATCTCGTCATCAACAGCCACTCTCGCGGTACCGCTTACCTCCTCGACGATATCACGCCTGACAACCTCCTCGAGATCGATATCCAAAGTGTCATCTCCGGTAACCTGCCACACAACGACCGCCGTTAATAAAAAGATCGGTATCAAAACAACGGGTTTTTTGATATAAGAAATAAACTTACTCATACCACTTAAGTATAACGGAACCGATTTAAAAATAAAACAAGATCAGCTGTTAAGATCACCTCCTATCCTCAACCAGCTCCGGTCTCTCGCCGGTCCATATCACTCGAAACCTCTCACTTCCGATAACCTGCCCGCGGGACGTCTCCACAAGTACTCTCCATCTTCCGGAGGGAGCGTTTTCAATGAAAGAGAAACCTCGATATCCTCCGTCACGCCCGCCGACGATCGGGAATCCCACTCTGCTTCTGTCGATCCACCTTCCTTGTCCTTCATCATAATACTGCCACCTATGAACAATATCGGTCTCCAAGCGAGCCGGCGCAAAGACGGACGAGAAGAAGTAAACACGATCCCCTTGTCTGATATTGATACGATCACCGGGTGTCAATCTATCCAGAAGGCCCTTCTCTTCCACCTTTACCCTGTAACCCATTGCGTCCCGTTCAATGTAATGCATTACCTCCGCCCCTCTTAGAGTGAGCGGGACCGGTGGGATAATGTTCGTAAAATAAAGAACATTCATAGATAAGAACATGATCCCTATTATAAGAGCCAGCGCACCACCGCTTCTCCCGACCGCCGGCAGAAAAAAGGACAGAGCGTAAAGGTAAGCTATGATGAGCAAAAGACTCAGAAGTCCTCCTATCAAAAATATCCTGGTGCCTATTTCCTCAAGAATAAAAGGGAGAATAAGAACGGAAAGAGAAAAAGCTATAAAGAAATAAACCCCTATCTGAACCTTCAACCAGATATAGTAACGCTTCAGTAGATCGTTGGAGAGCATCAACATGACAATGATTATCATAAAAGGCCAGCTTGCGAAAAAGGAACTTGAGAACCAATAGAATATCAATGAAGCCGAAAGCAAAGCTCCGAAGGTGTACTGAAGCACTAAAGGCGAGAAAAGTCTCAGGAATCTGAAACCCCTGTACCTGAAATATCCCTCGTTGTATAAGTGTATAAAGGCGATAACGGCACCCGAGACGATGAAGTGCATTGTCAATATCATGAAAGCCAGCCTGAAATTCACCGAACTGAAAAGGATGACATCGGTTATCACTCCAAAAAGCAACGCGCCCGGAATAAGATATCGCTCATAACGTTCGTATGTTCGACGGAGTTTATCGAAATCGATTTTTTTAAAATAAGAAAAGGAAAACATAGCAAAAGCTATTAAAACACAAATACTTAAAAACGGGAAATAAATGATCCGTCAAGACGCCGGATCGAAAAGTTCTTCGATCTCCGATCTTGTTCCGGGTTCAAATCGAGCCTTCGTCATCTTCATTGTCAGATCCTTTTCAGAGAACTTCCCGCGGGTACCCAACTCCAAAAACTCATCAAGCGTCACATTTCTCAAAGATATCTTCTCTCCTCCGTCATGTTCGGGTTCCTCGGATTTTCTCAGACCTTTGGCCACAAAAGTATAAACTACCCAATCGATCTTGCTTGCGGGATGTTCGGCACTCCATAAAACGAACCTCTCCGCCTCATAACCGGTCTCTTCCATCAACTCCCTTTTAACGGCTTCCAAAACATCCTCCCCCTCATTCACTCGACCCCCGGCCCCGCCGATCGAGAGTTCCTTTCCGGGTTGCTCCTCTTCCACCAAAACGATCCTCCCGTCGTCAAGTACCGGAAAGACAACCACGGTATCGGGCCTTTTGACCTTCTCGAACACCCTCTCGGTGCCGTCGTACATTCTCTGCTTCCACTGATAAACCTCGAAGATGACCCCCTTGAATACAACCTCGGCGTCTTCAGGGATCGGTTGTTTGGATCTTGGTCTGTTTATTTTCATATTCGATCGAATATTTGTTTTAAGGATTCCTGCCGAGCCCGGTAAGTCGGTCCAGATTGTCTAGCATTCTGATAAAACGCGGAAACCTGGCCATTGGACGGATAAAGCGAATGAATACCTGTGAACCGACCGGAATGACCAGCGCCCCTCCCGTCAAGAACCGAACAGCGACCGCGAAACCCTGAAGGGTCCTGAACACCAAAAAGAAAGGCAGTACGGCGATTATCTCGATCCAATATTTCCGGATAAAATTCTTGGTTGTCGATGTTTTAATGAACTTAAAAACCAGATCTACCACCAAAAGTCCGATGATGATCCAATCGAAGACCTCGAGATAGGTACCGTAGGGTTCTAGAAATTCGGGGTACAGAAACTGAGAGAGTATCGAGAAAAAAAGCAAAACGAGAAAAAAAGGTACCATCCTGTCAACCGTTTGCTCAACCGCTTGCAAGAACGTCTTAGGTTCGGGCTCTTTCCTCTCTTTCTCGGTTAGGCCCAGTAATGAAAGAACCTCTTCAAGAATAAAGACGATGACCGCAAGCGATACAAAGAAAGCAACAAGCGCCATCAAGGTAACGAAGAACTCGATAAAACCATAATCTCCCAAAATGAATCCGAAAAGATATGCCACCGAAGGCGGGTGCATCCTGTCAAAAGCCGTAAGAATGATTATCAAAGCGACCACACCCACCGCAACCTGAAGCAGGGTCATTCCTTCCGGAAGGAACCCGGTCATAACTCCGATCGCAGCCGCAGCCGTGTAACCGAAAACTATGGTTGCCGGCCGACCGGCGCGTGACCGCGACTGAAAGACAACGATCGTTGTAGTGGCCGCCAAAGATGCAACTGCGATGCCGTGCCCTACGGCATCTTCAAATATCCCAAAGACCAGGACCATCAAACCGACCGTGGAAGCGATGAGAACTCCGGAGGTGATTGAGTTTCTTGTTATTTTGATATCCATACCGGAACTTCGATCGAATTAAAGGTCAGATGAACAGGCCTCCGTAATTCATTATCTGTCAAAAAGATACAAGCGATATTCATCTATCTCTCTTTGATCCAGATCATAGAAATATTTCCCTCTGTTATGGACCTCGGTCGCCAGTTTAACCCCTACGAACCTCCAGTGCCACGGCTCAAAAATATAAGAAGGGTTCCCTTCAGGGTAAGAAATAACGAATCCGTATTTATGAGCATTCTCTTTCAGCCATGAATAAAAATCTGTATTCTCAAAACCCCACAAAGCTCCACCCAGGGCTTTCGTGCTCAGATCCACGGCGGTCCCGAGCTGGTGTTCGGAGTACCCCTGGTCGGCCGAGAAACGATTCGCTCCGTCTCCGTATATGACGGAGTACCTGGTCTTTAGCTCCATCTGTTCTTCAAAAGAACGATAGCCGGAAACGATCCTCGGATCTATACCGTCATCCTCGGCAGCTTCCAAAAGGTCCAATAAAAAAGGCCACGCTTCTTCATGAAAGTACTCTTCGTCCTTGTCGGGAGGCAAGAACCTCTCCGGTATTTCGACAAGACCCGAAGGTTGGTAATTCTCATTCAAAAAATAAACTTTGGAGTACTTCTTTAAAAGCTCAGGATCTATCTTTTCCAATCTTCTTATTGTTTCGACCTCACCGGTGACCCTCTCCAGTCTAAGCATCAAAGAATCAACATATTGCATCTCCTCTTCCAGCTGTTCTCTTAAATTGTGATTGGCCTCCATAAGATCCCTGTTCTCCCTCTGAAGTTTCGATAACTCAAACCCCAACTCCCACAATTCACTCTCATACTGAACCCTTTCCTCTTCGGCATCTATTTTCATTGTATATATATACGATCCGGAGAATGCACCCAACGAAAACAACAGCAATAAAACGAAAAGGAGTGCCCATCTGGTCCTTTTCCGTTTTACCGCACCTGAATCGGAAAGATTATCGGAAGGTCTATCCATGGTGACCCAATTTTAACATAATTTCCAAGGATCTTTTAACGCCAAAAAGATAAAGGCCGGATGCTTTTATCTCAAATGATACTCACAGATATCTCCCCAGAGTCCTTTTCTTCCTTCTCTGGCCAAAGACTCCAGCTCCATAAAAAGCTCCCTCTTTAAAAAATCTCCTCTTTCATAAAAGAAAGCGTGACCTTCTTCGATCATCCACGCGTTGACCAACAGGTCATCGGGAAGATATACGTATCGGAGCATTCGATCATGAACATCCCTGTCAGGAGAAAGGTCGTCTTTCTCAAGCGACACTCTTTTTCCTTCCAAGAGCTCCCTCAACTGATTAGCCGATTCCGGGCCGTAGCATTCTTCATCGGAATAAGGCCCGTCTATCTCCGGCGCATCGATACCGATCAATCTTACAGGCTCGACATACCCTTCCATTTTCACCCAGATCGTATCCCCGTCTATTACATTGATAATTTCCACACCTTGATCATCCCGGAGTGGTTCATCCGCATCATCACCTAAAATGATGATCTGTTCGGGATCTTTGATGATTATCTGCGGACGTCCTTCATACGTCTCGATCATACCGTAAATGTATACTTCTCTACTACTCCAAGATCCAATATCTTCGAATTTTACCGCATCTTCCGAGAATATCGGGGCACTGAAGGGACACTGCCTGAAATCGGGACAAAAATTCAGGAAATAATTATCATTGGCGGATATAAAAACATGATCGATCAAACCTCTGACCCATAATGTTTTACCGACATTTTCCGGCGCGTTGGAAAAATGAATGGTGTTCTCTTCCGTTGCTATCGGGATCTCCGGGCGGTCATTAAAATTGACGGTGAATATTCCTCCCGCGCGATAGATCAGGAAGGCCGATATCAAGATCAATGCCACCGCGATCATGATGATCTTAATAAGCTTTCCTTTCGAAATTTTTTGCATAGAGGCGGTCGGAAAACAGAAAAAATGACCCGATCTAACTTCTTGAATGACCTACCGGTCTTGAACTTGGTGTTTCATATTTTGTGGGAGATCTGAAGACCTGCCGATCACCGGTGAAAGAAGTTCGAGATGAGTTCTGAAGATACTTGGAAGGTTCGACATCCGCAATTTCCGACCCGGAAGACATAAAACGATAAGCACACACCATCGCCATCCAAGAAACAGGAACGGTCACCAGAAGCCCAACCAATAAAGCTAACATTCCGGCCAGATTAAACAGGATCAGCAGTATCAAAAGACCGAAAACACTCCACCATCGGCCTTTCGTGATGTTCCAAGACCTCTGCAACGCCCCTATCGGACCTAATTTTTTATCAACAATGATGATGTCAAAGAAATAAAACTTTACGGCGACGAACACACCCGGAATTATCAGAAGCAAAAGACCTCCGATCATCGCCAATCCATACAAAACACTCGCTATTATGAAATACGGTAGAAAACCGACCTGTGAGAACATGACCCCGACCGCGGTCTGTTCATCATAGAATATATCCAGATATATCCTGTATACTCCCAGGGTCAAGGTGGCGCCAAGTAAAAAAGTTACGAGGTTCCACAACGGTGAAAGCAACGAGTCCTCACCGAACAACAGCGAACCGACAATGTTAAGGGACGTCATTATCACGAACAGCAAAAGCACCGCACCTATCATCAGCTTCCAATTTTTTTTGAAAAGACCCCACGAGGTTTTAAAAGAATATGAGATCAGAGATCGGTCATCCATGTATATTTTGATTAAAATTTAAATTTATACTTTGCTTAAGTATAAAATGAGCTCAAATATTAAACAAATCAAATGTGGAAAAGATCGCAATCTTTCGTATCTAACCTCATTGACCTTTACATTCTTGACCTTTAAAATAAAGTTATTATGAAAAATTTTGAGAAACCGCTAAATATCGTCGGTTCAAGTGAACCTCAAATACACGGAGAAGGGTCTTCCCTGCTTTCCGACGACGAAAAAGAGAGGCTTAAAAGTTTAAGAAAAAAACAGATAGATTCGGAGCTCACCCCCGAAGAGAGAGATGATTTCCTGATTCTTCAGAAAAAAGAAGAAGAAAAAGGTGGAACTATAAACGATGAGGAAAAAAAGGAATTAAGTGAACTTAGGAAGACTCAGATAGAAAGAGAGTTCACCCCGGATGAACTGGAAAGATTCCTTTGCTTGCAGAGCAAGGAGGAAGGTGTGGAGCATGGGGTCACAAAACGATACGAGGATCAAGATGAAAGACCCCCTTCCTTCAATTAGATAATGCCCTGAATATAGGGTCCTATTTCGCTCTTGATCTGTCGCTGGTCAAGATCCTTTCAATATCTCTGCCCGCCATTTCAAGCGAATGATCTTTCAATCTCCGCTCGTATTTGCTGTTGCTGACAGCTCTGCCGTCACCCAAAAAGAACCCTATATGTTTATGCTTTTGATCGCCGGAATGCTCTACCCCCCAAACGACAACGTCGCCGGGCTTCGGATCTTCCGTATCGAACCACCCGCAATTTTCCATATCCTTCACCGTTGAAGCGACCGTGATATGGACCTCTCTTATGAATCCGAAGATGACCAAGACTGAGGATACGAAAAAAGCGCAAGAAAGATCTCCGTTATCGGTTATATCCTCCTTGACTCCGTCGACGTCGGCATAAGCATTTTTGAACATCTCGCTTCCCGGGGCATTCTCTATTACGGCCATATAGGTGTCAAATGTCCTCGGTACCACATTACTTGCCTTCTCTTCAACGATCGATGATCCTGTTTTCAACATAACATCAGCTTACTACACAAAACAAAGATATTCAAAAAATATCGCAATGAAGTGTATCGAGGTCATTCATCTTTCCACACGGTACTTTTCGCAACTCACAGTATCCTCTTCAACAGATCGGCCAGTTTGTTGGGATCATGTCTCACAACACCGCCCGATATACTCATAAGGTCCTCGATCACCAGATCCCTGTCGCCGGGCGCCTTTACCGGCGGATCAACAAAGAATGATTTCTGTTTTTCATATTCGGCCAAAATGCCTTTATCGGGCCTTTTGTCATTGAAGATAACTTTATCAAAACCCCTTGGAAGAAACTCTTCCACTTTTTCAATAAAATCTAAAGGACCGAAATCCTCGGTCTCTCCGAACTTGGTCATGATGTTCCCAACGTAAACAAGCTCCGCTTTGGAAGAAGAAATGGACTCTTTTACCCCTTCCACCAGAAGATTCGGAATAATACTGGTATAAAGATCGCCCGGACCGAAAATGATATGGTCGGCCCTCTTTATCGCCTCCAATACTTCGGGGTAGACCTTTATTGAGTCATTGTGGTGCGGGACCAGAAAAGTTCTTTTTATCTTTTCCTTCTGATCCCCGCGGGGAACATCTATGGCCGCTTCCCCGAAAAGCCATGATCCGTCTGTCAATTCCGCAACCAAAGTGGCCCTGTCCGTGGTGACCGGAAGGACCCTTCCCTTTGTCTCCAAAACATCGGAAAGAGCCTCCACTCCTTGGGAAAAATCATTACAATACTGAGAGAGCATAGTTAGGAGCATGTTTCCCACGCTGTGCTCAGCCAGTTTGTTGTTCTTCTTGAACCTCTTTTGCAAAATACTTCGCCCGGCATCTCTGTGAGGAGAAAGTGCCAAAACACACTTCAGGACATCTCCCGGCGGAAGAACCCCCAACTCATCCCTCAAACGACCGGTGCTCCCTCCGCTGTCGGCCATTGAAACGATCGCCGTTACGTTGAACTCGGGAATGTCCCTTAGTCCGGAAAGCAGAACATACTGCCCGCTTCCGCCTCCCACTGTTAAAACTTCTTTGGACATGTCAATTGATTTGTTTAAAACTATCAAAAAAAAATATTTCTGTCATCGGGTCATGATCCTCTCCGACACAGATTTACTTCAATTTCCCGCAGTAACATTTCCGAGGTCCGTTCACTGACATCCGATACACCCGAGTCGATAATGCCTGATCAAAATAACATCAGGGTCGTAATTGACCGAAGAGTCATAAAAAATTATAATGCACCAGGTAACTCAAAAAGATATGAACATAGATAACGGCTCCCTAAAATACCAAAGGATCCTTCTTAAACTCTCCGGCGAGGCGATGATGGGAAATAAAAAATTCGGAATAGACCCCGAATTCATTTTTTATTTGGCAGATGAGATAAAGGAGCTTCGCAGATCCAAAGTGGACACGGTGATAGTGATCGGCGGAGGTAATATATTTCGAGGAGTAGCCGGAAGTGAACAAGGGATCGACAGGGTTACGGCAGATTATATGGGAATGTTGGCAACCATTTTCAACGGCCTTGCTCTCCAGGACGCTTTGAACAAAAAAGGGATGGAAACCCGTCTTCAGACCGCCTTTGAAATGAAGGCTATCGCCGAACCCCACATCAGAAAAAAGGCACTCAGACACTTGGAAAAAGGGCGTGTGGTAATAACCGCAGGTGGAACGGGTCTTCCTTACGTAACCACCGATACCGCCGCCGCATTAAGAGCTCTTGAGTTGAAATGCCAAGCGATATTCAAAGCGACCGGAGTGGACGGTGTTTACCAAAAGGATCCCAAGAACGACCCTGGGGCTAAGAAGTTCGAAACATTGACTCTCGATGAGGCATCCAAGAATGACAACATAAGGATCATGGATAAATCGGCGATAGAACTCTGCCGGGAGAACAATATAGAGATCGTCGTATTCAATATATACAAAAAAGGTAACCTTAAAAGATCCGCTCTCGGAGAGAATCCGGGAACCACCATTAAGATCCCGGGGTCCTCTTAAGATAGACAAAGACCCTTCCGAAGTTATTGGGATCTTTTTTGATCCTATGGCACCTTCTCTTTATGTCTTTTCGGCCCAAGAACCTCAACGTCCTCTTTTTTAGCTGTCCGCTTCCCTTTCCGTGTATTATCTCTATCTCTCTTATCCCTTTATCTTCAGCATCCACCATTAAAGACTCCAAAGCGTCATCGATCTTACGGCCTTTGTTGTAAATATCGTGAAGGTCGATCGTAATTCTAGCCATATCTTTAAAGATAACAAGAATCTTCATTAAAGAAACCGGAAGTTCAGACCCGGGCCTTTTGTTTACAATATTCAAAATAACTGCTAAAAATAAAAGAACCGTACGTTCTTTTACAAAAAACAAGGGAGGTTTTTATGGGTAAAGTTATAAAATTCCGGGAAAAAGGCACGGAAGTCCCTTTCTCGGAGGAGGACTTTGAAAGGCTCGATCTTGAAAGATTGCTCGCCAGATCCAACAGGTTGTCAAAAAAGAGATTCAATGAACTGGAAGATCTCAAGATCTTGATCATGAAAAGCGGTAAAGATGCATCCGCATTCTTTGAAGGACTTCTCTCAAAAGAGATAGTTAGGAGAAAGAATATCTCTTCGGTTCAATTTTTGTGTGGAAATTACATTTCACATTTACTCACCTCCTTTCTGGATTCTTACCCCGAGCTCTGGGTGGCTTTCGATTACGAGTATAAGTATCATGAGACCGGGAACCCGAATTACTTGAGAAAAGGCGGGGATTTCTGTTTTTTGTTATGTTCGATCTTTGAAGGTAGGAATTTCTGGAGACTGACCTCTCCCGAGTTCTATAGTGAAAAAGGCAAATCTCTCTATTATCAATCTTATCTGAAAGAGCAAAAAGAGATCAGCTTTCACATGAGCTCGAATTTTGAAGAGATGGTTAAAATAACCAAATATGCCGTATCAAGGTCATGAAATGAATAAGATCATTTTAAACAACAGGGCCATGTTTCAAACATGGCCTTTGCTTTTTTATTCGCCTCGGTTTGAGGTCATTCGGTCTCTCCGAAATATTCAAGAACAGCCAGGACACCGGCCAGGTTCTTCTCCCACTCCATATCATCATGGGTTGTGAACTCGATAGTTATTGACGGTATCCCCAATGTCGCAAGCCACCCCTCTGCATCGCCTGTTATCTCATAGAAATCGAATGATTCAATAGCGGGATATCCCGAAGCTTCCGCATAAACATTCATAACATCAATGGTTCCCGGAAGAATACCCTCGTTACATTCGGACCCGAAGACCGCACCCGCCGCACTGTGCCAAAATATAACGGCATCCGGTTCATACTCAGAAACCAGATCCCTTATGGCCCTTGCCTCCGGTTCCGAGAAAGCTTCTTCCCCTGCGTCTATAACTTCCCCTTGCCAGGTGCTTTCCGACTGCCAGTTACAATCGAAGTTTCTGTTCAGATCAACACCATTAGCGTTAAATCTCCCCGGGATCGTTTCCTCAAAAGACGGGATGTCATCGGGGGTGAACCTTCCCGTCTTTCCGGTGACCATTTCAACTCCATCCGGATTCGCCGACGGAACCACACTGACACTGACCGATTCCGGGATGATATCCGGATTTTCTTCAAAATGATCTATCAATTCATAAGCAAGTAACACGGAATTCCACTCATATCCGCCATGTATACCTCCGACGAACACGACATGGGCTCTCTCCTCGTCTCCTTCAACATGGTTGAAGGTCTGAACCTCTATGTCCCTTCCCATTACGGAAGAACCTATCACCCTTCCGGATGAACCGGTCTCCTTCGGTTCATCTACCGGATCAGCAACTTCAACGACACTATCCACCTCGGGTTCATCCTCGGTACTCCTTTCGAAATTAACAAGATAGATCACGGAGGAGAATAAAAGAACTCCCCCTATGATACCGAAAACCACCGGTTTGGTTATTTGCAAACTATCCATAATAAAGGAGACCTATTGATTTCCATACTCTCGGATCACAGCCTCGACTCCGGTTCTATTCTCTGACCAGTCTGTGGAATCATGCGAATTGAGTATGACGCTTATGGCCGGTACATTTATACTTGCCATCCAATCTGCCGCATCCCCGGTGATCTTATAAGAATCAAAGACCCCTTCAGCTGAATAACCCGATGCATCAGCGTAAATGTTCATGAGTCTATCGGTTTCCTCCAAAGCCGGACCGTTGCAACTTGAGGAAAAGACCCCTCCTCCGGCGCTGTAATAAACGACCACTGCCGAAGGGTCGCTATTTAGAACATGGTCTTTGAGCGCGTCCGCCTCCGGCTCAGAGAAAGGGTTGCTTCCCGCATCAACCACTTGAGTTCCCCAAACACTTGTCGTCTCCCAGTTGCAATCAAAGTTTCTGTTCAGATCGACACCGTTGGCGTTGAACCTGCCTTCTGCCGTATTCCCTGAAACATCCGATGGGGTAAACCTTCCCTCAATACCTACGACTCGATAAAGTCCGTCCGGGTTGAGGGTCGGTATCACGGTAACCTTTAAATTCTCCGGTATCGACTCCAAGTTCGTCTCGAAGTGATCAACCAGTCCGTACCCCAACAGAGCCGTGTTCCAAGAGTACCCACCGTGAATTCCTCCCACGAAAAGTATTGTCTCATCCCCTCCGCCAAAATGGTAAGCTGTTATATCCCTGCCCTGAACCGATCTTCCTATAACTTCCTCATACGACTCCCTAACCCGAGTCTCTTCATCTTCCAAATCAGCCTCATCGGCATCGCCGTCGAGGTCATCATCATCCGGTTCCTCCATATCGATCGGTTCATCAGGTTCCTCCTCGGTGACGGTAAAAAGGTCTGTTGCCAGAAAAAGATAAGCCCCGACTCCCAGAATCGCAATAAAAACAAAAGCCAAAAAGTATTTCATATTATAGATCTTAATGAATAAAAAGACCGGATCTGTTAACTGATCGGACTTTATTCAAACCATTATAACACAACAGCGGGACAGGTTATAAAATGAATTGCGATCCGATCAAAGTACGATCAATTTCCGGACCCCTTTTCTCCGTAGGAAACATCGCTTCGAGACTCGGCTCCAACATCGGCATCCCTCCCTCCTTTCTCTATAACTATCATCCCTCCACTGCCCCATACCCCTTCGCCGACGGAGATGTCGTGTCCCCGCCTTTCAAGTTCCTCTATCAGATCCGTCGAAAAACCCTCTTCCATCTGTAGGGTGTTTCGAACCCGGTAAGGATAAATGGTTGCGGGAAAAGCGGTGCTTAAAAATCTGGGATGACCGATGGATCCTTGGGCGCTCATCCCAAACTCCACCACATTCAAGAACTGTTGAGTCTGGATCTGCGGTTGGCTGTCGGCACCGGTGTTGCCACCCAGAATATAAAGATCTCCGTCTTTAAATGCCATATAAGGGTTGGAAGTATGTCTAACCTTATACCCCGGAGTCGCTTGATTCGGGTTTCCCTCCTCTATTTCAAAAAATCTCATTCTGTGGTTGATATGAATACCGGTGTCGCCGATCACGAAGAACTGCGTTCCCAGACTGGTTGTTACCGCTGCACCGTTTCCTTCAGAGTCCACAATATGAAAAGTTGTGGTATTTCCTAGATCGGTATCGATATCAACATATCCGTCCCTTATCGGCCAGACCATCGCCTCCTCCATGTTTATTCTCTCCCTTTGCATGTCGGCGTGACTCTCCGACATCAACCCCTCAACCGGAACGTTGACCCTCTTCGGGTCACCCATGTGATGATACCGGTCGGTAAAGGCCAGTTTTATGGCCTCCACTTGCATATGGATGGCATCGGCATCGGTTGAACTCAAACCGGAAAAGTCATATCCCTTAAGTATGTTAAGAGCCAAAAGCATGGTCATCCCTTGACTGTTCGGAGGGTTTTGAAAGACCTCTATGTTATCACGATAAAATATCGATACGGGATCAACGATCTCGGCACTGAAATCATTAAGATCCGAGAGGGTAAGGTAGCCGTTCCCTTTATCCGAGAACTCGATTATCTTCTCTGCAATAGGACCACGATAAAAGTGATCGCGAACCGCTCTGATTGCTTCGCTCCTTCCCTCAACAAGGGCTTCATCGTATGCTCTGACCAGCTCCTCGAATGTAAGAGCCATGTCTTCTTGATAAACGGTATCACCTTCTTGGAGAAGCCTGCCTTCCGGCGCGTATATCTTGGCGGTGTCGGGCCGTGCAAGAGTTTCTTCGGCCTGACTGTTCAACCACCCTTCCATGTCGGCACTCATCGGAAATCCACCACGAGCGATCCTTATGGCCGGTGCTAGAACCTCTCCCAGATCGAGTCTTCCATACTCATCCATCCATAACATCCAACCATCCCAAGCACCGGGGACGATAGCTTGATGCATTCCGGGATCTCCCGCCCTTTCACTGTAATCAGGAACGGTCACCTTGCTTCCGGCCGGCCCAACACCGTCAAGACTTGTTACGGTATTCGTATCGGCCTCATAGTAAAGGGCCCATGTCCCTCCACCTAAAACACTTGAGAACCAGGGTTCAACCACACTTAAGACGGCCGCGACGGCCACCGCCGCATCGGCCGAAGTGCCACCCTTCTCCAGTATCTCAAAGCCGGCATTTGTCGCGAGCTCATGGGCCGAAACAACCGCCATGATGTGTTCATGCGAAGTGTCATCGTCTTGAAATAATGAAAGATCGCCTCGGTCAAGGAATGACAGGTCTCCTGCGGTGGAAAATATCAAAATTAAGGCAACTACCGATATTGCCGACAAAACTGCTAACAAAAGTTTTGAACGCGCAGGCATTACTTTTATTCTATCAGCAATGTCCATCTTATAAAACCCCTTCCTATTTTTAAGGAATTGGAATATAAAAAATCCCCCGATTTTTTTATCGGGGAATTTAAAAGATTATCAGACGAATCAATCCTTGGAGATCACGACCTCCTCAATGACCATGTCTGCGACAGGTTTATCTTTCGCACCCGTTTCCGTTGTGGCAATAGCGTCAACGACATCCATTCCCTCAACAACCCTTCCGAATATGGTGTATTCATAAGGAAGCGGAGTATCTTTATGCATTATGAAGAACTGGCTTCCGTTGGTATTCGGTCCGCTGTTAGCCATGGCCAATGTTCCGCGAACATAACCCCTTTGAGCTATTTCCGAGCTCGGGTCAAACTCGTCATCAAATGAGTATCCCGGTCCACCTGTTCCCGTACCGGTGGGATCTCCTCCTTGGATCATGAATCCTTCGATCACACGATGGAATATGACACCGTCATAAAATCCGGTCTCGGCAAGTCTTTGAAAATTAAGAACGGTGTTAGGGGCCAGTTCGGGATAGAACTCCAGAACAATATCCCCCTCCGATGTCTTTAGTGTGGCTTGGGTCATTGTTATTTCATAATTATCTGATAAATCCTCATCTCCATCCGACTCCGTTAAAATTTCTCCGCTCTCTTCAGGGTCTTCGTCAATGAACAGATCTCCGTGGTCCGTAGATTCCCCCATATTTACATAAAATAAGGCTCCACCAAGAGATACGAAGAAGATGGTTATTAATAAAACTGTGCTTTTTTTCATACAAAAAACAGTATATCAATAAATGAGAGTACCGCAACACCTGATCTCCGACCCGATCCATCGAACCGCCCTTCATCTTATACTTAAGAAAGTAACGAGGCTTTAGCATTCTTCACCTGATCACCGATCCCCCCCCCTTTTTTTTCGCTATGGCGTAAATAAAAAACAGCCTTTTTTAAAAAAGGCTGTTTTGAAAATAAAACCTTATTTTTGAGAGTCTGTTAACTTCTGCCAATTCTCGTCGGTTGCCTTCGGCTTGATCGGGATCGACCCGATCTTGCAAAGCGGACATTCCTCCGGGGTCCATTCACTCATTCGATAATTGATAACAGGAACTATCCTGAACCTTCCAACATTCTCCACCTCTATATCCCGGAGGCCGCCTCTGTTCAATATGACCATATTGAAAGGCAAGATCTTAACTTCGGGGTAATTGCTCTCGATATCCCTGACAGCCTCTTTGAAACCCGTTCCCCGTGTACAAAAGTCGTCAATCAAAAGAATGCTTTTTTTCATCTTTGGTCTTTCGGCGAGACGTATCTTTCCTCCCACTTTCTCCATTTTTAAATTTTTCGATCCCAGCGTCTTGGCTATCTCTTCGGCGAGTAAAGTCGCGCCGTCCGGTATACCGGTTATCTGAGTATCAAGTCTAATCTCTCTGTTCACTCCATCGAAATAGATATACATCCTTATCATATTCGCCACGATCTGCTCGGCAAGTATGGTCCTGATGTTCTCTCTCTCAAGCAAAAGCTTGGAGTAAAAAAAAGTATCGCTGTGAAGTTTTGATTTCAACACAGCATGCATTCCCGGCTTACCCTCTTTCAGAGCTTCATAATCATAGGACCAAAAGGCATCCAGATTTTTGGCGATATGAAAAAGATCATCATGCCCAAGTATCTCCGAAAAATCACACTCATTCCAAAAGACGTTGGGATCAAAGGCCAAAATTTCTTCCTTGCTCATCGCAGTTATCTGTTTCTCCATTTTTTCCTCCTAAGGTTTTGTTTTCCTCTCAATGTACAAAAATGCCACCTCGGCGCAATTCTGCAAAATAATACCCCAAAATTTACAAATAGGCAAGATTGAAACTTGAACTCCTCCTCACATTAAAAAGATCTCCGGCGGTTATGGCGATCGCGTTGGCGACCGACCCGGCGCACGCTGATGAATACTCCGGTACATAGAAATACAAGACCACTCCAACGAATCAATGCTTCAAGCGGGATCGTCAAAAGAATTATTAAAAGCGGATCCGCTTTCCATAAAGATCTCAGGAGATTTTTTTAAAATAACAACACGCCGAATGAATCACCATCAACTCTTTTAATATCCCGGAAGAAGAATTCGCCGGCAAGAAACGTCAAAACAGGCCGGGTCTAAAGTGAAAAACGCTTAAGAAGTACGGCATTAAAAGCGACGATCACGGTCGATGCGGACATAAATATGGCTCCGATGGCCGGGTCTATAGCCGGTATTCCGAATGCGACCAGAGCTCCGGCCGCCAAAGGTAATGCGACCACATTATAACCGGTTGCCCAAAATAGATTTTGTATCATTTTGCGATACGTGAGCCGTGACAAACGAATGATCCTGGGAATATCAAGCGGATCATTTTTAGCCAATATTATCCCGGCTGACTCAACGGCCACATTAGTCCCTGCACCTATTGCAACACCGACATCAGCTTGCGTAAGCGCCGGAGCATCATTAACACCATCACCGACCACCGCAACTTTAAGACCGCGACCTTGGAGCTCTTTAACCTTTTCCACCTTTTGCTCCGGAAGTACCCGAGCGAAATACTCATCAATACCGAGCTCTCCCGCAACCCAACCAGCGGCATCCTCAGAGTCTCCTGTAACCATCATCACTCTTATTCCTTGATCATAAAGAACCTTCACCGCCTCCTTCGACTCCTCCCGAATGATGTCCGAAAGTGATATGACACCAAGGAACTGCTCATCCCTTAAAACATACACCACCGTCTTTCCTTTCGACTCAAATTTTTTAACACTTTCAAGGAGATGCTCCGGAACTGAAGCTTTATGTTCGTTGACCAGTACCTCGCTTCCGACAACCGCATTCTTTCCATTAACATAGCCTTTAGCCCCTTTGCCCGGGATCCTTTCAAAGCCATCAACGTTTAAGACGTCGACACCCTTCTTCTTCGCATGATCAACTATCGCCTTGGCAATTGGGTGCTCCGAACCGCTGTTGACAGAAGCCGCCACCGAAATAACATCCTGCTCGGAAAGCCCGGAGATCGCCAAAACAGAGTCCACTCCGAATTCACCCTTGGTCAAGGTTCCCGTTTTATCAAACAGCACCCAATCGACCTTACGGGCACTCTCTAAAGCGAGACGTTGTTTGATGATGAACCCTTGCGCCGCCGCCATATTTGTCGAAACCGAAGCCACCAATGGCACAGCAAGCCCCAAGGCGTGAGGGCAGGTTATCACAAGAACGGCCACCAAGCGCGCCACCGCGAAAGCAATATCATCACCTACCAATAGCCAGGTGAAAAACGTAACTGAACCTGCACCGACGGCAACAATGGTTAGTATGAGAGCCGCTTTATCGGATAAAACCTGCAGGCGCGACTTTGAGCTTTCGGCCTCTGAAACCAACCGCATCACATTTGCAAGGAAAGTATCATCCCCGATCTTCGTCACCTTGATCTTCAAACCGCCATCCCCGTTTATGGTTCCGGCAATAACTTCGTCGCCCTTCTTCTTGGTCACGGGTTTTGACTCCCCGGTCACTATCGACTCATCAACTTCGGAAGATCCGTCCTTTACCAATCCGTCCACCGGCATCTTTTCTCCCGGTTTTACCACAGATACCTCCCCTTCCTTGATATCATTCAATGAAACAGCCATCTCCTTACCTCCCCGAATGACCGTCGCCTCTTTCGGCAAAATGGAAGCAAGCTCTTTAAGTGCACCCCTGGCACCGGTTACCGCGCGCATCTCGATCCAATGCCCTAACAGCATCACGGCAATAAGAGTGGAAAGTTCCCAAAAAAGAGTTTCGTCCGGAGTAAAAGTTGCATAAACACTCCAAGTATATGCGGAAACGATCGCGATCGATATAAGTGTCATCATTCCGGGTAACTTCTCACGGATCTCGCGGTATGCGCCACTGATAAAGACCCGGCCTCCGTAAAAAAATACGATCGTACCCAAAAGTAGCATCAGATACTCCCATCCGAAAAATCTCGGAGCTTCCCAATCAAAGAATATCTCCGGAAGTTCCGAATACACGATCAAAGGAATAGCAAGTACCGCAACCACTCGAAATCTTTTTATGAACATTTCCGTGGAATGTCCTTCGTGCTTATCGTGTCCTTTTCCCCCTTCCGTCTCATGTACCGCCTCATCTTCCGCCTTCACCAAACCCATACCGCACTCCGGACACATTTCGGACCGCTTGCATTTTATCTTCGGATGCATGGGACAGGTATACGAAACTCCTTCCTTTTCTTCAGAGTAAGAGTGATCCTTGTCTTTGTATTTGGCCATAAATTAATGAACTGCTTACTGTCGAGTTAATTTTAGCACTTTTAAAACGCCCCGATCCGTTCTTCATGTTCTTTCGGAACAAATTAATAACCACTACGATTAATTACTTTCCGATCCAGTTCATCAAGATCACACACCCATCAAAACACAAGTGGCCGACTCTCTTTCTTACTCATCTGATCGAGTATCACAGTTTAAACCATTAAAGCCATGAGGTAAAAGCCTCTATCTTTGATACGGATACCCTTCACTCACCAAAGACTCCTTAAAAGACGATCGATCTGCGAACCCGAGTGACGGAAGACTTACCGTTCTATTCGACCACCACAGTTCCCTCCATACCCGGGTGGAGTGTGCAGATGTAATCGAAGGTACCGGATTGGTCAAAGGTATGAATGAAGGTCTCTCCGGCTTCCACGTTGCCGGAATCAAAATTTCCTTCGCTTGTGACGGTATGAATCTCCGCCCCTTCGTTTATCCATCTGACCTCGGTCCCTTCGGAGACGGTAACAACCTCCGGGTCAAAAGCGTTATCCTCCATCCTTATCGTAACCTCGTCAGGTTCATCGTCAGGTTCATCAAAATCAACGATCCTATAAATCCGTCCGGTGTTCCCGCTCGGGCCCGAATTTTCCGTGGCCAAAAGATATAATTCTCCGTCGGCATCCTCGCCGACCCCTTTTATGAACAGACCCAATCGGCCTTCATCATTCCCGTTTGATACGGACAACTCTCTCATACTCCATTCATTATCTTCCAATGTTGCCGCAAAAACGCTACCATCACCCCCCTCGAATCCTCGGCTCCAATCGGCGAAAACATAGTCGCCTTCCAGGCCGGTGAGGATCTCTCCGCGATAAACATACCCTCCGACTATAGCCACGCCCAAGCCGTCATGTCTGGCATTCCTGTATTCGAATATCGGATCTATGAGATCTTCGCCTCTGGCTCCGATCGTCGGACACTCATCCGGAGGATCGGTGGGATCATCCGGATCGAAACAGTGCGTGCCTTCCCTAATATTCCAGCCGTAATTACCTCCGGCCCTGACAATGTTAACCTCTTCCCACAGATCTTCGCCCACATCGGCAACGAAAAGTTCGTTATCTCCCCCTCTGTCGAAGGAGATGTGATAAGGATTTCTGAAACCATAAGCGAATATCTCATCAAGTCCTTCCTCATCATCAACGAACGGGTTGTCCAAAGGAACGGAATAAGATCCTTCTTGATTCACATCTATCCTGAGTATGCTTCCCAAAGGCGTCGATATGTCCTGGCCATTGCCCATATCCGGATGTCCCAAACCTTCATCGCCCGAACCCCCACCGTCACCTAACGGGATATAAAGTGATCCGTCCGGTCCGAAAACTATATGTCCGCCATTGTGATTTGACTGAGGCTGATCGAACGTGATCATTATTCTCTCCGAGTTGGGATCGGCTACGTTAGGATTATCCTCATCCACGGAGAACTCCGATATCACTGAAGTATGGTCCCACCCTTCAGGGGCACCCTCCCTCAGAGGTGCACTGTAATGAACGAAAAAGCGTCCATTCATATCGAAATTCGGATGAAAGGCCAGACCTAGGAGTCCTCTTTCATCGTATCCGGGACTCAAATTAACTATTCTCTCTCTTATGTCCAAGAAACTCCCCTCGATCAAATTCCCTTCATCGTCCACTATTTCGACCAAACCCACCTGATCTACCACAAACATCCTTCCGGTTCCGTCATCGGCCGAAACATAACCCACCGGCGAAACAAAACCGTCCGCAACCAACTCTACCGCCACCTGATCGGTGGGGGCGTCCGGATCAGGTGCGTCTCTGAATACATCACTTGTCATTGCGAAAGAGATAACGACTATGGCAACGAAAGCCACCGACGCCACGATCAATATTGATGTTTTGTTTTTCATATTCCAACTAATATTTAATTTTTAAATTTTCTATACGACCTTTAAAGACCCTTTCTTATCCGGCGAAAGGGTTTAAAAAAAAGAGAGTGGAATGAGTAAGACCGGCTATCCTTCGAAGTGAGTCGACAAAACCGCCATTTTCTTGCCTTTTTTAATAAGAATAATTTTCTCCTTGAAATGGCTCTCTCCTATTAGGAGATTTTTATCGATCCGCTTGCCATTAACGGATACTCCTCCGCCCTCAACAGCTCTCCTTGCTTGAGCCTTGGACGTCACGAGTCCGGTCTTGACCAGAGCATCGATTACGGGTATTCCCTTTTTCACATCATCAGCTTCGGCAATGAAATTCGGTACCTCTTTAAGGATCATCTCTCTGTCCTCATCGGAGATCGGGAACACACTCTCGAGATCACCGCCATACAAGATCCGGGAGACCTTTTCGACCGACCTCTTTACCTCGCTTCCATGTACGAATTCAGTCACACTTTCGGCCAGTTTCCTCTGTGCCACCCTTTCGTGTGGCGCCTCAGCATGTCTTCTCATCAACTCTCCTATCTCATCCAGAAGAAGAAAAGAAAAGACCTTCAAATATTCTTCAACATCTTCGTCACTCACATTTATCCAAAACTGATAGAAAACAAACGGCGAGGTCTTTTCCGGATCGAGCCATGTGGCATTTCCTTCCGATTTACCCAATTTTTTACCGGTAGCCTTATCGGTTATGATCGGAGTGGTGATCGCATAGACATCCTTTCCTTTTTTTCGTCTGACAAGATCGACTCCGGATATTATGTTAGCCCACTGATCCGAACCGCCGATCTGGAGATCTATTTCGTGACTTTCATTAAGATGCATATAATCATAACCCTGTAAAAGAGAATAAGAGAACTCCGTATAAGAGATACTGCTTTCTTCAGTTTCAAGCCTCCTTTTTATGATATCCCTTTTTATTAATTGATTTACTGAAAAATGCTTGCCGATATCCCGCAAAAAATCTATCAACTTAACTTTACCAAGCCAATCGGCATTATTGAAAACAACAAGCTTGTCTTTTTTCAACAGACGAGAAAGTTGCTCTTTGATACTTTCGGCGTTTCGATCAACAACCTCGGGATCGGAAAAAGGTCTCTCCCCCGTATCCTTTGGATCCCCGATAAGTCCGGTCGCTCCGCCAACCAAAAGGAAGGGCTCATGTCCGTTATCAAAAAGGTGCTTCATAAGGATTATCGGGACAAGATTGCCAACATGAATGGAGTCGGCGGTAGGATCAACTCCCAGATAAACCTTTCTTTTCTTACCAAGTATCTCTTCGAGAGTACCTCCTCCTTCTTGAGCTATTAAACCCCTTTCTTTAAGCTCTTTTGTGAGTTCTTCTCCGTTCATAAAAACTTTGTTTAATTATCTATTCAATATACCACAAAGACGAAAAGTCCGTATTCCCGACTTGAAACGTCAAGACCTGATTATCAAAGAACAAGATCCATTGTCCGGTATACGGCGAATAGGGTCCGGGATCTTTCTCACGTACGACCGGACCCTACTATTGCCGATCGAACTTACCGATCCCTGAACCGAGAATGGGGACCGGTTCATGCCAATACAACCACCCCGCCACCTTTCGGCCTAAAATATGAAGGTTAGGATCCAGATGATCAAAAAGACCACAAAGATCGCCCAAGCAATGTTTGCGGCCACTCTTGAGGTCGAGGTTGCACCGAACAATGCCGCGATCACGGATATAACGAGAAATATTATTGTCCATTGAAGCATATTATTTGGAAGATTAATTATAATGATCAAAATTCGACCCTCATTAAAAACCTCCTTGCGCCGAGGAATCTCTAAGGACTACAGATCGTCCCTCCCCGGTCCGCGATCCAAACAAGACCCAAACGAAAAACAGGCATGTAAACCGCAGCAACTTAATTTCCATGCGATCAAAGCATACGGATATTTAACGGTTCGGCACTATTTTTCTTAGAGATCCAAGATGCCCACCCCTCCGTTGCATTTATCAGATAGCCAATAGACCTTTCTTACCTTTTATTATACCAAACATATCAAAAAAGCAACACCTCCAAAAAGTTCTTTTAAAATTTAAAATTAAATTTATCATTCAAAGCCGTTATCAGATGCCCTCCCGTTTAGATAAATTAATAAAAGATCCGCCTTAAAAAGGCGGATCTTTTATTGGTCAGTATCGTTTGACTATCGAAACCTATACAGCCTCTGAGTCAAACGCTCTTTCATACTTTCCGGAGCAAGACAGCCGCGATCTACGGCATCCTCCAATCTCTGCTGTCTGGCTTCCAGCCTGCTTTTCAGATGAGCTTCTCGCATCTCATCGCGCCAAACCATGAAATCTGACCTGTCCATCTCCATTGCCTGAGCGCTTTCCGAAGCACCACCACGAAACTGGCTTAGCCCCGCCCAAGGTTTTTCATCCACGGCTGCCGAGGCCAATCCGGCAGAGGACAGAAAAATAAGGGCGACAAATGAACTGGCTATTATTGTTTTGATCATGTTTTTTTATTACTTTTTTATCTTATAATATCGACCCGTGCATTAATTAATACTCCCGATCGGCTAAAATATTTCATTTAAGGTCTACGACCGTTTATCTGCCTGAAACGCTCAACTTCTATTACCCCATTCAAACGATCTCCAATGACTATGAATCTTTGACCGAGATCAATATCCGACAGCCTACGCCTTCCCTTTTCAATTCCGGAAAGATCAAGGGTCACGATCTCACCATCATCGAACTCCATTAACCAGCCCTCCGCCTTCTTTTCAACAAGGTGACCTTGATGTACCCTTTCTATTTCCAGGTCGCTGAATCGCTCATAAAGCCGACTGGCCACCGGCACCTCAACTTCTTGGGTAAGGTCAAGCAGAAAAAGATTAACGTGAGCTCGTTCCACCAACCAGCCCCCGAAGAAGGCCAAAATGGTGACGAACAATAATGAGTAGATCAAAGGTCTGCGGTATACCACCGTTAAACGCTTGGCCATTATCTCGATCATGATGATCAAACAAATTGCCACCAGCACTAAATACCAAGGAAAATGTATCAAAACCAATTGCCACCCGGACCATCCTAAAAGAGTGACCGACACCAGATCGTTGGCCTGCAAAACAAACAAGATCAAACTTCCAAAATATATCAGAAGAAGTGACAGTAATACGGTGAAAACCGTTAACGAAAACCCTTTAATGAAAAAGTACCTTTTTGTTTTCATTTTTACTCGACCACTCTTCACTTCATGCATTATCCGACTTCCGAGTAATTGTTTTTTATTATCTTCACATTTCATAATATTTTTTTAACTGTTGACGAGCCCGCCTTAATCTGATCCCGACCGTAGAGACCGGTATCTGTAAAATATCAGATATTTCCTGATAATCTTTATCTTCATAATAATAAAGAACGATAGGATCCCGATATTTCGGTTTAAGTTCTTTCAAAAAAGCATCCAACTTGCAACAGAGTTCCTTTCGATCCAATTCGGCTAAAATATCACCTTCATCGGCAACAGCCATTATCATATCCATGTCGAACCGCTTATAAGGTTCCCTACACTTAACTCTAATAATATCGACGAACTCGTTGTGTGCTATCCTGTATATCCAGGAAGAAAACTTCCTCTTAGGATTAAAGCTTTGAATATTGCTATAGGTATTCAAAAAGACCTTCTGCACGGCATCCTCTATCGGTTCAACTTCCTGAACGAACCGATATCCGTAACGAATAAGTTTCGATTCGTACCGATTGACCAATACTTCAAACGCTTGGATATCATTCTGCTGAGTCAACACAACCAACTCTTCATCTGTTTTATCCTCCAATGCCTTTTCCATATTATTATCACCAAAAAAGTCTCTTGTACTATAATACTCCTTTTTAAATTATTTATTTCAAAATAGATCCATCTTTAATATCTTGTCGATCCGGATCACGAATAAATCATCGCTATCCGGCCGATCTATTTATATCGATTTCAAGATCGAAGCCATATCAGTAAAATACCGAATGAAGGATCGAGACCGAGGTTCTGTCCAACCTCCTTATAAAATAGAAAAAGGGAGC
The DNA here is from genome assembly GCA_007125155.1 of Candidatus Campbelliibacteriota bacterium. Lineage (GTDB taxonomy): Bacteria > Patescibacteriota > Minisyncoccia > Phycocordibacterales > CSBR16-193 > SKVL01. Next base: position 29,948 of record SLDR01000007.1, read on the forward strand.
GATAATGGGGAGATCGAAGACACTTTATCTTCTGTCGATCTTGACATTGGAAACCGCTGCATCGATTCGGATAAATACCGTTTGATCGGCCTCTTCAAAATTGTCCGACTCATAAATATCTTCCTCTATCTGAACGAATCCCGTAAGATTCTTGTTCGCCAATGCACCTGTGAACTCGACTCTGGCGCCCGCCATTTCCGGTATCGTTATATCGATGGAGCTTGCTCCCGCATTCACAAAGACATCCGTATGATCGACCATTTCACCAAAGACCAAGTTGATACCGGATGCACCTGAATCCAACCTTAAACTTTCCATCAGAAAGTCAGACGAGTCTATCTTGATACTTGAAGCCCCGGATTCTATAGCTAAAGATATCGGAACGTCCTCCAACATTCTAAGATCCAGATACCTCGGGTCCGTCATAAAGTGGTCAAACAATACGCCTTCACGTCCTTCAGCTCTCAATTCGACCATTTGTGTCTCATTATCCGATCTGCTATCGACGCCCAAAGCGGGTCCCGAAGTCCTGTATGTTCCCGTGATCAAAGATCCTTCGGCACCTCCCGAGATGTTTATTCTGGCCGCACTCAGTTTTAATGATATCTCGGATCTCGTAACACCTTCCTCAACCGGAACGTTAAGGTCTCTCTCTTGGACATTGGCGTTTGGAGTAAATACCACCCAAAGAGCAAAAAAGGTAATAACGAGAGTAATGATCAAAACCACCACTTTATTGAACAGAGAACCCTTGGAAAGAAACGACAATCCGAGCAAGATGATCAGGATGGGCCAGAACCTCAACAGATCGCTTAGGCTTATTGTTAAATTTTCAGGAAGAAGATCGTAATTCCCAAGCAGTAAAGCCCCACCCAAAACAACCAGTAATATTCCGAAGAATATCCCGAAAACATCCACGCCTTTGTCCCTTTCTTTTCTTTCATTTTTAACCTCTTCTTTGACCTCCGACTCGATTTCATCACTAATTTTCTCTATCTCTTCCCCGAGTCCATTTAGCCTCCCGCTTTGACCAAGCACTACCACTCCTAGAACTATGATAACCAAAGCCCAGAAGACCCCCCAACTGAAGATCGTCCACGGCACTATCGTGTTCAAAAGTAAAAATATACCGACGGCAATGATGGACCATCCCAACAAATTTCTCCTCTTTCCGCTTTCAACCATGGTCCCGAATTCCGATGAAAGATCGTTCACTCTCTCATCCAGATCAAACTTCTCTTCGTCCGGCCGTTTAGGCAGGACTATCGCAAGCACTATGTACACAAAAACTCCCAGACCTCCTCCCAGCGCAAGAGCTACGAACAATATCCTGAAAATTACGGGGTCAATATCGAAATACCGCCCCAAACCGCCACAGACACCGAAAATGACGCTATCGGTATCCGATCGATATAATTTTTTACTCATATTTTAAATATTAATATTAAAAATATTTTTTAAAACAACGATCCATGATCATGCCGGCAATTATCTCTACCCGGCAGGGACTCAATGTCAGTTCACCTTTTACCATTAGGATGACCGTAACGTATCAGATTTTTCTTCTTCTCCCTTCTCCATTTCTTTATCTCGAACTCTCTGCTTCTGGCATCTTTTAAACTCTCAAAGATCTCGTGGTATTTCAGTTTTACCGGTCTGCGTATTTTAGTATAGTGAGCACCATATCTTGATCCGTTGTGCTCCTTGAGTCTTTTTTCAATATTGTTGGTACATCCGACATAAAGAGAACCGTCCGAACACTCAAGAATATATACATAGTGTTTCACTTTAACTTCATTCCTCTTCGTAAACTCATCGGAAGGCGTTGGGCCTTTGTATTTCATTTTCCTTCGTCGCAAGCTCCTCAAGATGATCAATTTGCAACCAAGCTTCGCTTGGGCAAATTATATCAGCTGGCTGACACGGTCTCGAAATGTCGTATCGAAGCAAACTAAGGGTATTTTAGCACTCCTTCTACTCTCTAAGCGAGCTGTCTCGGTCACTAGGGCCTTTTTGTGAATGATACAAATGAGACACAAAACACCCGTCTCGGTCACTGTCTCATTTACAAACCAAAAGTTTTAAGCTTCAACAGTTCTTGAGATTTCATGTGCATAATGTCAGGCCATGATACATCTCCACGCTTCTCTAATTGTCTCTTTATAATCACATAAGCCAACGCATAACCCGACCATAGCGGATACTTATCACTATTTTCAAAAGAGATGTTCTGCCACCATTCCGGACCGTTTTCCTGTAAATGTTCTTTAATTGTTTTAAAGATCTCCTCAGTCTTTTCTTCTGATACAGCAGTCGACCACAATGGTCTCTTGCCTGTAAGTTGCTCTTCAAAATGTTGAGCCAAACCCTCCATAACGAGAAGTTCACCGAGCGTTACCGTCTGCCAATCCTTGCCGTGAATCTGGTGCCATACCACATGGTTATATTCATGCGCAACAGAAGCTCTCACACCATCTTTCCAGGCACTAGTGTTAGTATTTATTTTTATCGTCATGCTTTCTTCATCTTCAGTACTCCCCGCCGATCCGTTCATCTTTTCACTAACAAACTTATCTTCGGTGTACTGAAGAATGATTCGTACATTTTTATTGGTCGGAAGATTTTTTTCACAATCTTGCAACGCTTTCTCCACCGTCGGACGTACGGTGTCTAAAAAATCTGTTGTTGGTAAAATGATGTGGTTTGTCATGTTTTCAAAAATTGTTTTACTTCTTCAAGTGTTCTTATGCCTCCATTAAGAACTGCTTCATAAATCTGCTGGCTTGAAATATCAAGGACATGGTCATTTCGCTCTTTCTTCAGATTAAGAATAACTAAACGTTCTTCCTCAGAAAACTTTCTTTTCCCGATATCCAAAAAATCACTTTGTCTTTTCCGAAACTCTTCTTCGCTCATAAACCAAATATCTACTTTCCATTTTTCTCCATCAAGTCTTTGTTTTAATCCCATATAGTGTCCATTTGGAAACTCATTACCTTTTCGATCATCATCCCAGTCGCCTTTGATGAAATAACTCCTAAATTTACTTTTTAAATACAGTTCCTTTAAGATTTCTAGGACTTCCTCTGCAGAATACGGATCTTGTCGTATAACCGTAACATCAATATCACCACTGAGCATTACATTACCTGAATATGCTCCGGATGTTTGCACATCTCCAAACTTTTTCAGATCTTCTAAAAGACCTGTTTGGCTTAACAGAATATCTGCTTTTTTCTTGAAATCATTGCTTATTTCTAATAGGTTTGCTGTTTTCATTTAAACTTAGTTATCATTATACTTTTGTCCCTCTTTCCAGCCAGCCAACTTTAGAACTTTATAGACAAATTCTGTCTTACCACTTATATACTCATCACTTCCTGAGGGGTCTTGTTGTAACAAATCTTTCTTTAGTTTGTCATATTCATCTCTCAAGTCTGGATGATTTCTTAAATAATCCCTAAACGATATTTGTCTTGGCCAAAAGCCACCTTGGTTTTTATAAGCAATAGATAGGTGAAAATTATCTTCTCCATATTTTCGGAGAAAGTGTCTTTCAGTACCAATACCATTTGGATCATAGGAGTAACCAATCTTTTCTAAATCATTAATAAATGACTCCGCGTCATCAATATGTTCAATCAAAACTGCAATATCAATGATTGGCTTTGAGGAAAGTCCAGGTATTGAAGTACTGCCAATATGTTCAATTTCAAGAGCTTTGTCTCCAAAGATAGGTTGGAGTTTTTGTTTCTCTAATTCAAACTTTTCAGGCCATTCTTTTTGATACGGTACTATTTTTGTATGAGAAATGTTATTCATTTTTATATATATTATGCATATCCAATGCCCGCTCCATAATACGATCTCCGATTTCTTTCCAGTCAAAGTACTGTTTGTACTCACTCGGATCAATCAGTTTTATTGCTGTAATTTCTCCATCTGGGTCGGAAATAAAATCACCAACTGGTTCAACAACACAGAAAGATCGTGTCTGTCTTACAATTCTTTTGTGTTCGTATATATCCTGATAACCAATGAGCTTCTGGTCCAGTACCTTCATATTCGTTTCCTCAAGTACTTCTCGCACGGTGGCCTCCTCATAGCTTTCTCCTTCCTCAATACCACCGCCCGGTGGCGTCCAGTATCCCTTTGCTTCGGCATACACCAGAACCATTTTGTCACCATAAAAACAGTATCCGTGGACACCTTGTAGCACTTTCCCGTCGATGTCTTTGAGTGGATCGTCTTCGCGATAGACGACATCAAAAACTTCTCCGTCCCTATTTGTAAGTGTTGATTTAATTTCCATAAAAAATTAAACCTCAAACACCAGATCAGCCCGCTCCTTTGGATTATATTTCTCTACGTAATTCAAGTACGCCGTTTTGTAGTACTGGAACCAGTTGTCGGGATGATCGTCAGGTAAATAATCCTCACCAAATCGCTCTTGTTCTCTGGCGCGGCGCCTTTCGTCAGCTTTCTCAAAATCGGCGTCAAGATAGATCTTTTTGTCGATCATCTGTGACTCTTCGTGCTCGGGATGAAAGAGAAAAATGCCGTCCAGTACAAGGACTTGTTTTGTGAGATCAAATGTCTGCGGCGAGATAAGGTCGTTCGCATCAAAATCATACAGCTTCATGTTAATTGATTGTTTCCCTTCCTTAAATGCAGTGATAAGTTCCATCAGATCATCATACCGATACCATTCATACTCAAACACTTCCGACTTATTTTCAGCATCTTCGATCATCTTTTGCCGCTCTCTCCAGTGTTTAATAAAGTCATCGAGGTGGACCGGAAGCACATCCGGATCATACTTTGCCACAAAGCTTCCGATGGTCGTCTTGCCTGACCCGGCGTAACCATCAATGCCCACAACTAACTTAGCATGGTTGTGTTTCCATACTTGCAAATGCTCTACTATTTTCTTAGCGACTTGTTTTGATGTATCCATATTTATAAAAAGGACCCGAGAAGCCTTCGCTTTTCGGGTCCAAGGCTGCTGTTCACAGCGCTTTGATGAGTTGCTGAGCTCGATCCTCTGCCTCCTTCACGTATGTGGTGTAATCTGGAATCCGTGTTAAGGATCTATCAGATAGGAGATAGAAGGTGTCGAGTCCAGCCTTCTCGATAAAGTACCGGTCATGCGAGACAAGTAACACCGTCCCGCTGTAACCCTGAAGTGTTTCTTCAAGCGCTTCAAGCGCCTGAAGATCGAGATGGTTGGTGGGTTCATCCAAGATGAGCATGTTCACAGATTGGGCCGAGAACAACGCCAAAAGAAGACGTGCTCTTCCACCCGGACTTAACGTCCCGATGTGATGCTTGGCTTGTCTCTGGTCGAACCCAAACTTAGCCAGTTTGGCATAAGACATCTCCTGACTTAAACCCGCTCTTTCCTTGAGAAAGTCTAACAAGGTTTTATCTCTTGGAAGTGTCTCATGTTCCTGCATCATGTTTCCAAACCTGACTCCAGAGCCGATCTCGACAGATCCAGCGAGAGGTTCTAACTGGCCTGTAATCGTCTTGAGAATCGTTGATTTTCCTGATCCGTTTAGACCGAGAATACCAACTCGGTTTTTGAACCGAATCTCAAGAGATAAGGGACCGACAGAGAATCCATCAGGGTATCCGGCCACGACATCGCTCATGCGCACGTCGAGCGTTCCCGACACCACCTCGGCCTCAAGGGGTATTTCAAACGGATCGCGTTCGATGGGCTTCTCGACCTTTTCCATTTGATCGATTCGCTTCTCAATGGCTTTTGCCTTTTTGGCAGAGCCGGATGCGCGATCACGCTTGAACCCCCGAGCAAACTTGTCATTGTCACTGCCAACATAACCGGCTCCTTTTGAGGCCCTGGCTTTTTGGCTTCTGGCTTGCTCGGTTAGCCGAGAGATTTCTTCCTGTTGGAGACGGTGGGCCTCCTTTTGTTTGGCGATACGCTTCTCGACCATCTCAAGATAGTCACTGTAAGTGCCACCTGAGATGTTGAGGGTCCTTGTATTACGATCAATCTCAAAAATTTTCTTAACTACTCGGTCAAGAAAACGTCTGTCATGAGAAATCGTGATACAAGCAGCTTCGGACTTTCGTAGAAAGTCTTCCAACCAAATGAGAGCCGGCAAATCAAGATTGTTTGTCGGCTCGTCGAGAAGCAGAAGATCGACTCCCTTGAGCAGGATGCCCGCAAGTACGATCTTACTCTTCTGCCCACTGCTTAGGTTCTGCAAATCATGCTGTAGGCTGATGTCTTCAAGACCAAAGCCAGACAGCATAACATGCATACGATGCTCGAAAGCATACCCATTGAGTCGTTCATACTGCTCGTGCAACTCACCATACTCATGGAAGTTGGACTCATCGTCGAGATTTTCCGACAACTCATTGAGTCTTTGCTCAAGCCTATCTATGCCAACAACTCGTCTCAGGTATTCTCTGATCGGCTCTTTTTCCACAAGACTTGTATCTTGAGGCAAGTAGCCAATCTGCGCTGAGCTCGAGATGTTAACCTCACCGGAATCGGCCTCCTCTAAACCAGCGATGATTTTGAGGAGCGTCGTTTTTCCGACCCCGTTGTCGCCAACCAATGCCACCTTCTGTCCTCGTGTGAGAGAGAAGGAGACATCAGCTAACACAGTCATTGAACCGTAGCTCTTCTGAATGTGCTTTGCTTCTAACATGGTGGTCTCCTTCTTGATTTCAGGGTTACTTTAGCACTATCAACGAACAAGTGCCTGACTGCCACCATAGCATAATATCTATTATCTGACAATAAATTTTGCATTTGTAAACTAAATATGTTTAAAATACTCATGAATGTACCTCAAAAACTAGCCAACATGAAAGGAGTTGAGCTATATGGCACCAAAAAACCTTGAGCTTACACGGGACCCTGAAAGCTTCTCTTCGGAGGACCTTTTGGCTCTATTCAGGGGTCAGGTGCTCTGCGTACGTATTCCGTCATTTTGTCCAGTGGAGGTATGTAGCGTGATGAGTGAACGGATTCAAAATCACCACACGCTTGCGTACTATCCTCACGCTCCGGAAATCGGCAGAGTAATGAATGCCTTCTACGAAGGTAATTCAGACCCCACAAAAAGGGAGCAGTATTATCAGGGAGTCAGGCAAGCTACGTTTGAATTTCGAAACTTTAGTTGGCCGTACCTTAATCCGATGGATCACCTCCGCCTTCTGCTCGAAGACGCATGGCCGGCAGGTGCTATCCGGGAGAACATTCACGGAAGGCCGATGGCCTTCGGGTTGGCCCAGCTTTTCAAAAAAGGAGCCTGTGCTTTGCCGCACCAAGACTTTCTTCGAATGGATGAGCCAGAAAATGAACGAGCCCAAACATTGATCACGCAGGTGACGGCACTCGTGTACGTACAACCAGCAGAGCCGGGAGGAAATCTTCAGTTGTGGCGTGAACATTATAACCATGATGAGTTCATGCTTCGAAAGAACCAAGACACCTACGGTCTCGATTACAACAAGATACCTCCCCCTGCGGTAGAGATCACCCCTCAAACAGGTGACCTGGTGTTGGCAGATAGCACCAAAGCACACGCGGTTACCAAGGTAGAAGAAGGACTGCGCATTGCAGTCAACTGCTTTCTCGGTTTCCGTGGAATCCAGGAACCTCTCACATTCTGGAGCTGATGTACCTAAGGTGGATATGAATCGATCATATCCACCTTTTTTAATGACCTCCTTACCTGCAAAAAGGCTTCTCAACTGATATCAAGGCGAGATCACCGGGAACATAAAAACCACCGGAGTTAAAACCCCGGTGGTTACTTACAAACAGTCTTCGTAGTATGCCTTCAACGTAACGGAAGCACACTCGCACGAAAGAACAGGCTCGACTTGCTCTATAAAAGCAAGCAAGACATCCTTTGTTTTCTGGATATTGCCCTTAAATACTTTAAGGACCTCATCCATGGAGCTTGGATCAATGGTCAGATCCTCATGAAGACCCACGTCGTAATCGGTAATGGCAGCAATTGCCGCGTAACAGATTCCGAGTTCTCGCGCAAAATAGCATTCCGGATATTGAGTCATGTTAACAATATCCCAACCATTTGCAGACAGCCATCGACTTTCTGCTGCTGTTGGAAGGTACCCCTCCTTTAAGACACAAATTCTCTAGTTATTAAGTTAATATAGAGATGTATGACAAAGTCCCACAAGGTCTCCTTAGATGTGAAGGAGCAAATACTAAATCGCATCAA
>SLDR01000006.1 GCA_007125155.1 Candidatus Campbelliibacteriota bacterium
CATGAAAAAAATACTTTTCATAAACGGAGGTTCAAGATCATTCGGTCTTAGGTTCAGAGAGAGATGTAAGGAACTCGGTATCGAGTGTGTTTCCATTAGGGGTGTACACACTTCTTTTTTTATTAAAGATAATAAAGTAGAGATCTGGCACAAAGGAGAAAGATTGAACCTGAATGATGTCGATTACGCTTTCGTGAGGGTCAGGGGGAAGGTTCCCCATACAGTTTCTTTACTCCTTCATTTTTTGACTTATCTTGGTGTTAAACACAACGATATCGCTAACATTCAACACACCGACGCGCTTGAGAAGGTGACCCAGATGATACGCCTTTCTTTGGCCGAGGTTCCTGTACCGGACAGCTTTATTTTTAATAAGTTCTCTTTTGATCACAATAAAGAGGTGATGAACTCTTGGATCGACTACCCCTGTGTTCTTAAGGCTGATGGAAGTAAGGGCGACATGGTCTGGAAAGTGGGCTCTTTTGAGGATCTGGAAAAGAAAAAGAAAGATCTTAAAAAAGAAATGATGATGGTGCAAAAGTTCATCCCCAATGACTTTGACATAAGGGTTTTATATGTGTACGGAGAGGTGTTGGGATCTATAAAAAGGTCTTCCTCTGATGATTTTTATAACAACCTCGCTAAGGGTGGAAGATCGGAAAAGACTGAAATAACTAATGAAGAGGAAACTCTGGCGAGAAGATCTTGCGAAGTTCTGGATGTTGATTTCGGTGGGGTGGACATAGTCAGGACCGAGAAGGGCCCGATGATATTCGAAGTAAATACAGGTCCGCAAATCTATGGATTTGAAGAAGCCACGGGCTTTAATGTCTCAAAAGAGCTGGTTGACAGGATCAAAAATAATTATTTATAAGCTCGCTTCTCTCAATTGACCGGTAAATTCCATTCGAGCTCTAACGTTCTTTTTTTAAATAAGAAAAGACCGGGATCCGTCATTCGATTCTCGCTCAGAAAAACGATACTTCAATCTATTTCCTTAGAAAATGAGGTCCTTAAGGAACACTCTCTCTGTTATGTGGACCCGAGGGGAGTTGAACCCCCGGCTTCCGCAATGTGAATGTGGCGCTCTCCCGACCGAGCTACGAGTCCATAATAGAAAATGCGATCTGACTTACCGGCACATCAATCACCGGAAATGGAATACCGGCATACTTAAGACCCCTCGCTTGGTCGGATCTTTTTATTAAAGGGTTGATACGGTTCTTTTTACTGAAGTTTAAAAATGCAACCCTCATTTCCTTCAAGTACCAGTCCGTCTAGTGCCGTCAATTTATCAAGTTTTCTGTTTTTATTCGTACTTAAAATGATCTCGGAACCGGGTATATCAATATGAACCTCCGCCTCATTATCCGAAAAGTTTATTGTTACAAGTAACTTTTCATCTTCAATTTCCCGTATATAGCTCAAAACATTTTCGTTTCCCGATTCAAGCGGTTGGTATCTGCCTTTGATCAGAGCTCTCGAACTGCGGCGGATCGCTATCAGTGACCTGTAAAGATTCAGCACAGAGTCGGGATCTTCAAGTTGTTTTTTTACATTTACTTCTCGATAATCATCACACAGCGGAAGCCACGGTTCCACATCAGAAAAACCCGCGTAAGGCCCGTCATCCCATTGCATGGGAGTTCTGGCAGAATCCCTGTTGATTCCCAATCCGGGGACCTGTTTTTCCCATGGGTCTTGGACCTCTTCCGGAGGTATTTGTGCACCTCCCATTCCAAGTTCTGCACCGTAGTAAATAAATGGTATACCTCGAAGTGTTAACTGTAACGTGGCGACAGCTTTAGCCTTCGACTTTCCAAGTCTGTCGACTATTCGACTTACGTCGTGATTGCTGAATACATAGTTGGGGCAGTGATCATTTCCTAAGATCGAGTCATACCTGTCTATGTAATTCTTTATTACATCAACTTGCCAAGGCATACCCAAGATATTAAGGTTTGATGGAAGACAGGCTTTTCCTTTCGAAGCTTTATGATATTCCAACAGATCCTCGGCGCAGAGCCATGTTTCACTGATCATGAAACCCTGATTTCCGTCTGACAGTATCTCATCTATCTCGTTGATTATCCTTAGTATCTCGCTCCGTTGGTTTCTGCTGTAAGTATGGATCAAGGCATTGTAAGGGTTCCCGATATTCGGGTCGTGATGTGGGTTGACTGGCTCGTCTCGAAACTCACTGTCCTTAAAAAGGTGTTCTATCGCATCGGCTCGAAAACCGCTAACCCCTCGATCCATCCAGAAACGAAGAACGTTCTTCATTTCTTCGACGACCTCCGGATTGCGCCAGTTAAGATCGGGTTGGTCGGACAGAAAACTATGCATATAGTATTGACCTCGGGTCTCATCGAAGGTCCATGCCGGACCTCCGAAGACGGAGACCCAATTATTCGGGGCCGAACCGTCCGGTTTCGGATCAAGCCAGATATACCAATCCGATCTGGGGCTGTTCTTTGAAGACCTTGATTCCTGAAACCAGGGGTGTTCCGAGGACGTGTGGTTTAAAACATAGTCCATTATTATCTTGATATTACGAGCATTGGCTTCTTGGATCAAAAGATCAAAGGTTTCCATGTCTCCCAACTCCGGATCGATAGCATAGTAGTCAGCAACATCGTACCCGTGGTCTTTTTTGGGAGATGGGTAGATCGGATTTAGCCATATGGCGTCAACGCCGAGCGACCGGTCCGTTCCGTTAAGATAGTCAAGTTTATCAATGATACCCTTAAGGTCTCCTCGGCCGTTGCCTTTAGTGTCTTTGAAACTTAGAGGGTATATTTGATATACCACTGCCGGATGCCACCATTTGGGAGGCGCGGATTCATGTTCTCTTTCTGACATATTTAAGAGCCATTGTAGCACAATGATTAATATTTTCCCTTATTTTTGTTGACCATGAGGGGATCGGAGGTACTCCATATCAGTTCATTTGCTCTACTTAAAAAATTTTGTATGCCTTTTGCCTCCTCCAATCACGAAGGATTTTGCACATCTCTTTCATTTTCGATTCAAAATTAAAAAATACCGCTCTTAAAGGGCGGTAGAGCGGTAGAGCGGTATCATTTTTTAGGAGATCACAGTATAAAGTTAAGATCTTTTTGATCGAGCCTCAGGTCTTTGAATTCCTTAAATCGTAGGTGGGCGGAGTGGTATCTCTATTTTTGTGTCGCCGTCTTAGGTGAGATCTTTGTAGGCGAGTAGGGCCGGTCTACAATAATGTCGCTTGTTGAAACAGAAAAGAGGCGACATCTTTTGATGCCGCCTCTCGGATCGGGTTCTCTGACATCGATCTGCCTCATTCCCGGTTTTCGTGTGGAATAAGAATTTGATCAGCAACATCTTTAATGTCGTTGAGGTTACTAAAGATCATGATCGACCTCTGTTATTTGCCTATACCGATTGAACAGGTGTCCAGATGCCGGCTTGATCTGAGATGGTATCGGCGCAATCCCAGCCGAGACAGCCAACGAGTTTCAGTGGTTCTTTCTTGTGGATGACGGCGTGGTCGGGAACTTGGAAGCCATCGTACGGTGTGTAGAGCGTGATCGGATCGCCTATGAAAATCGGGTCGCCGCACCATGCGCAACGGATCGCCATCTTGCCGATGCAGTTTAGGCAGTAGTCCACCGAGCCATTGTGGTTCTTCGGCATCTTTGTAATGACGGTGAGGCCGAACGCAGATACCGATCCTACACGCTTTGTGTAGTGACCGCATTTCTCCGCCTTGTAGCGAAATGGACTGAGTTTCTCTCTTAATCGCAAGAACAGGTGGCTGATATTCATTTTTCACCTCCCTTATGTGTGGTTTGTGTAAAGATTCCGGTCTATTTTTAACACATTCGGTGCAAATAAGCAAAACCTCATAAGAAGTGAGTTTTTTATGACGAAAGAATGAACTTCGTATACGTTATTACAATGTGGAGATGGCGGGAATTGGGGTTAAGTTGCTAAGCTCATTCCTCGCAAGCTCAAAATTCGCTAAGCACTTCCTCCCCGGGCTCGGCGACAAGCTCTCACCCTCGACAGGCTCGGGTTCGTCTTGTGTACCGCCTGCGCCTTTCAATTCCCGCTCGAAAAGCG
>SLDR01000033.1 GCA_007125155.1 Candidatus Campbelliibacteriota bacterium
CGTGTTTGACAGGCGAATATTTACCTGATATACATCCCTTATCATTAACTGATCTTTTTAAGAAAGGAGGTGCTTTGTGAGTGTCAAAACAAGACTGGGGATCGCGCCATTGCTAAGCGATCAAATGATGCCTCAAAAGGGATCTTTGACGATGCCCGACGAGGTGACTTTCTACTGCCCTAATTGCGGGTCACCGTCTGCCGACAAGGGACAATGTCTGGTCGAGGTCGCCAAGGTGCCGGGTAAATCAAAAACGGGATTTATCGTAAAAATCATAGTTGACTGCAGAAGTTGCGGGAGTTTCGGAGAGGAGCCCGGTGTGGACCCTTGATCTTGAAGGTCTGTTTAAAGTGGGCGGTCTTAGCGGACCGTCCTTTATTATTTATATATGTTCTGGAGTTAACCTATCCTTCGATCGTTGATGCATTCTGATAGTGAGAGGTGAAGAAAAACTTTTTGCAAATAACGCAATATTTATTGTATTATGAGGAATTGACATATATTAATTGTAATCATTCATTTGAACGTGGAAAAAGCTTTCGATTTCAAAAAAGAGGAAGACAAGATATACAAGCAATGGCAAGATTCGGGTTTTTTCAATCCTGATAATTTGAAGATTCCGGATGATGCGGAATCATACACCATTGTTCTACCTCCTCCGAATGTTACGGGAACACTTCACGCGGGACACGCCAAAGTGTTGACGATCGAGGACATCTTGATCCGTTACCATCGAATGAAAGGAAAGAGAGCGCTTTGGATACCCGGAACCGATCACGCCGCCATCGCCACTCAAACGAAGGTCGAAAAGATCATAAAACAAGAAGGACAGACCCGACACAGTCTCGGACGTGAGAAGTTCCTCGGGAGGGTCGAGGAATTCGCAAGGAGTTCACGAGACACCATCGTAAAACAATGTAAAAAGATGGGTGCCTCACTTGATTGGTCTCGAGAAGCTTATACTCTGGATAAAACCAGGAATAAAATGGTCAATTCCGTTTTCAAGTTAATGTATGATGATGGATTGATATACCGTGGCGAGAGAGTTGTGAACTGGTGCCCCAGATGTCACTCCCCTTTGGCTGATGACGAGGTGGAGTACAAAGAGAACAGATCCAAACTTTACTATTTCAAATATTCCAAAGATGTTCCGATAACCATAGCCACTACAAGACCGGAGACGAAATTGGGAGACGTTGCGATCGCCGTTAACCCGAAGGATGAACGATACAAAGCCCTGATCGGAAAAGAGTTCGATACGGAGTTCGTCGGGGTAAAATTAAAATTGAAGATCATAGCCGACCGCGGAGTAGATATGGACTTCGGAACCGGCGCTTTGGGTTTGACCCCCGCTCATTCGGTGATCGACTGGCAAATAGCGGAAGAAAATGACCTTAAAGTCATTAAGGTCATCAATGAAGACGGCAAAATAATAGAGGGCCTAGGTGAGTTTTCGGGAAAGACGGCATCAGAGGCCGGGGAGATGGTTGTTGAGAAGCTTCGAAAAGCCGGTTTGCTTGAGAAGGAGGAGGAAGTGGATAACAACATCTCACTTTGCTACCGTTGCGACACCGCTATCGAACCGCTTCCGAGTCTGCAGTGGTTCGTTGATGTAAACAAAAAAGTTCAAAGATTTGAAGGAAAGAGCCTTAAAGAGATCAGTCTGGAGGCGGTAAAGAGCGGGGTCTTCGGTAGAGACAAGATAAGGATCATCCCGAATTCTTTTGAAAAAAAATATTTTTACTGGATGGATAATTTGCGCGACTGGTGCATATCAAGACAGATATGGTTCGGTCACAGAATACCGGTCTGGTATCGGGATTCACAGATCTATGTCGGATTGGAAGATCCCGAAGGAGAAGGCTGGACCCGGGATCAGGATACTCTGGATACTTGGTTCTCATCGGGAATGTGGACTTTTTCGACCTTGGTACACAGACCGGATGATATAAAGATCGTAAACAACAAACTGGTGATCGAGAGCGATGACTTCCAAAGATATCACCCGACCCAAGTCCTTGAGACCGCATACGATATCCTGTTCTTCTGGGTCGCCAAAATGATATTGATGACAACCTATGCCGTTAAGGATATCCCGTTTTACGATGTGTATTTGCAGGGCCTGGTTACCGACACCGAAGGTAAAAAGATGAGTAAATCGAAAGGAAACGTCATAGACCCGTTGGACATGATAGAAAAATATGGAGCCGACGCCACTCGTTTATCATTGGTTGTAGGCTCCACCCCCGGTAACAATATGAAGTTATCTGAAGAGAAGATAGAAGGTTTCAGAAATCTGATAAAAAAGATCTGGAACGTTGCCAGATACATCAAATTGGAGACCGGTGAATACGATCGAAAGAGAATGTCTATAAACGAAGATGAGCTCAACAACGCCGATCTGTGGATCCTCGAGAAGCTGGACATGCTGACCTTGTCAGTAACAAGTGATCTGGAAAGCTACGATTTTTCCAACTCCGGACAGAAGTTAAAGGATTTTACCTGGAACGATCTGGCCGATTGGTATCTTGAGGCGACAAAATTCAAAAAGACCGATCAAACAAAGGTGGTGCTCAATGTTGTTTTGGAAAGACTATTGAAGCTGTGGCATCCGTTCATCCCATTCGTGACCGAAAGGATATGGTCGGAATTCAATGACGGCGATATCATGATCGAGAATTGGCCCGATAGAAAAGAGCTCTCGAAGATCGAATACGGTGATAAACCAAAGGTCTTCGATCTGACATTGGAGATCATAAGATCAATAAGGAATGCTCGAGCGGAAAACAATATCGAGCCTAAAAGAAAGGTGGAAGCTTTGATAATCGCACGCGATCAAAGCGAACCGTTAAATGAGAACAAGGTCTTTATCCAGAAAATGAGAACCGGTATCGATAAGATCGAGATCAAAAAGCAAGCCGAGAAGCCTAAGGATGCGATCTTCATCCCGGTATCGAAGGATATAGAGATCTACTTGATAGGCGCGATCGATAAGGATAAAGAGAAGGACAGGCTCCGAAGGAGTGCGTCCGACCTTAATGAAAGAATTAAATTTTTGGAAAATAAAATGGCCGATAACGACTTCGTAAAGAAAGCACCCAAAAAGATCGTTGAAAATGAAAGAATGAGGTTAAATAAACTCTTGGCTGAAAAGAGCAAGATCGACAAGCAAATTAAAGATATTTAAGTTATTCTTTTTAGCGCCCGTACCTTCTGTTTCTTTTCTTTCTTTTCTTTCTCTTCTTATCGGAACCCTTTTTTTGATTTACATTATCGATATCTACATCAACCTTCCCCAGAAACGCTAACAGAAAATAGAAAGTCGCCAGTATAATGA
The DNA here is from genome assembly GCA_007125155.1 of Candidatus Campbelliibacteriota bacterium. GTDB lineage: Bacteria > Patescibacteriota > Minisyncoccia > Phycocordibacterales > CSBR16-193 > SKVL01. The sequence continues at coordinate 3,338 of SLDR01000033.1, forward strand.
TCAAGCCCACCGCGATCAAAAACAGAAAAAGGAAAGACAGCCCCGGTATTTTTGACGACAGACCGTCCGCATCGTCATTATAGACAGCTCCATCATCCAGCGATCCGTTCTCCAGTGATATCTCACCTTCCGGAGTTTGAGGTAACATGTCTATATCTCCCAAAAGACCAGGAGATTCCTCCCAAAGCTTAACTTCCTCGCCCATTTCCGGCTGGACAGTATACGATACCCTATCACCCTCAATGCTCGGCGAGTGATCGGCATATGAGGTATTCACTCCTATGACGAATATGGTACATACTAAAAATATGTTAAAAATGATCTTTTTCATGGCCGGTTGCTGATATCCTAAAACTAACAGCTTTCACGTTTTATGTATAGTATCATTAATATATGAAAAGAATCGACATACACGACTGAAAAAAGAGGATGTCGCCATCAAGAATTTAAAAAAGCCCCGAAGACCGTCGGGGCTTTTTAAGTTAAGGAAGTTAACATTACTCACCTGCGAAGAATATTCTTTTCATCTCGCCCCACTGCCATCTTGTCAATTTGACCTGACCTCCGAAATCGTCTCGAATAAGAACAATATCAGGATCCGTAAGATCCACCTCCGGACACGATTGGCACTCTCCGCAAAGCTTGATGATCCCTTTCTC
>SLDR01000038.1 GCA_007125155.1 Candidatus Campbelliibacteriota bacterium
GATCCCGAACGAAGCGAGGGAGGCTTGTCGCCGAGTCCGGGGAGGAAGTTCTTAACGAAGACGAGCGCAAAGCGCGATGTCTGAGTTTAGAAACTTGACCCCGATTCTCTCTAGCCACCCAAAAGACGCTGGCGCGCAAATCTCAAATCACAAATTCCAAATCCTAAACAAATCCAAAATCCAAAAATTTAAATTCAAAACGGGAAAATGATGAACCTGAACCTTGGTGGAATTTAAGCCTGCGAATAATTACGCACAGTGTTTGTGATCGATTCTTCATGGTTACCTGAAAACAATGAGCTGAACGCGTATGCGATCAGCGACTGTATTTGTGGAGTGGGGAGTGAGAAGCGAAAGACGGAGGCGGTTATTTATTGAGGAGATGAAGCCGTTTTAATTTGTTATACTCACCGTATGCCGACAGTCTGTATTTTCGGGGATAGCATAACCTGGGGATCTTCAGATCCGGAAGGAGGAGGTTGGGTTACTCGTCTGCGGAACATCTATGAAGCCGAAGGTTTGTCCGCGGGTAAGGACATAGATGTATATAATCTGGGTGTATCGGGCGACAATACGGACGATCTGTTAAAACGATTTAAGCCGGAAGCCGTTGCCCGCGAGGCGGACACGATATTGTTTTCTATTGGTATAAATGATTCCCAATTCATAGTTTCAAAAAATGATAATGGAGTACCTATCTCTAAATTTGAAAAAAATCTTAAAGAACTTATGAGCGAAGCCCGGGCACTGACTCCAAAAGTCGCTTTCATCGGACTGACACCGGTGGACGAATCAAAGACCACTCCGATCCCTTGGAACATTGATAAAGCTTACAAAAAAGAGAACAGAGATAGATATGACGAGGTTATAAAAAAAATTTGTAAAGTGAACGGGCTACCGTATCTTGATATGGAAGAAGTGATCACAACGGAAGATCTGTCGGATGGTTTGCATCCGAACAGTAGAGGTCATATAAAAATATTTGAAACGGTAAAAGATTTTATCGCTCGAGAGTCCCTCATCTAAAAATTCAAAGAAATAGACAAGCGTCCGTCATTTTGTTTTTTTCCAAGACACAATAATATCGGGGGAGGGTAATACCGCAAGTCAAGTTTTATAATAAATGTTATAATTTATTTAGGTCGAAGTTTTTTTATTATTAATCATAATATCCTATGGAAGAAGTAAGTCGTATAACTGAAGTTATACAAGATTCCATGGAGGGATTGTGGGAGATGATAATTATGGAGATACCCCGCTTCGGCGGCGCTCTCCTGGTTTTGATCTTGGGTCTCATTATTTCTCCTTTATTGGGAGGTTTTGTAAGGCGTATCGTAAAGATGACAAAGATCGACGACCTTGCGGAACAGGCGGGTTTTATAGACCAAGCAAGAGATGCGGGAATAAACATGACGATATCGGGACTTATCGGAGGTCTCGTCAAGTGGTTCTTCCTTATAGTCTTTTTTGTTGCCACTGTTGATATTCTCGGTTGGGAAAGATTGACCGACGTTCTCTATGATCTTCTATTCTTTATTCCCAATGTTATTGTTGCCGTTATTATACTGACCGCAGGTCTGATATTGGCAAATTGGGCCGAGAAGCTGGTGGTCAAAAAGATAGAGATATCAAAAGTGCCGGTTGCTCACGGTCATTTGATGGGTAAGTTCGCAAAGTGGGCCATTACAATCTTTGCCACCATGACGGCATTATACCAACTCGGGATAGCTCAGGAATTGATAGTTATAATGTTCGCCGGTTTGGTTTTGACCTTCTCTCTTGCCTTCGGGTTGGGAGGAAGGCAGAAAGCCGCTGAAATAATTGAAAGGATGGACAAATCCAAGCAATAATGCTCGGAAAGGTTGTAAAAAACCCCTATCCATTTATAAGAGGATGGGGGTTTTTGATATAAGATCTTGTTCTTGAGGCGGGGGTCTTTATTCTATCTTTTCGATAATGGAATTAGGTCATGTGCTGTGTTTTTTTTATTCGCTCAAACTCTTATTTGTCGAAGTTTTCAAAGACCACCTTTCCCTTCTTTAAGCTGATCCTGATCTTATCTCCCTCCTTGATCTTCTCTTCAATTATCTCAAGAGCCAGAGGATCCAGTATCTTATTTTGAATGACTCGTTTTAAGGGTCTCGCTCCGAAAACGGGATCGTATCCGGTTTCGGACAGATGTTTTTTAACATTATCTTCAAAGGTGAGCTCTATATTCCTTTCCCTGAGGTTTTCTTCGATTTCTTTTATCTGAAGCTTCACTATTTTTTCGATATCGTCCAGGCTAAGGCGGTGGAAGATCATCACATTATCGATGCGATTGATGAATTCAGGTCGGAAATGTCCTCGTACCGTTTCCATTATTTCATCTCTCATTTTTTCTTCATCCTTTCCGTTCCAATTGGAAATGGTGTCACTCCCCAAGTTTGATGTCATGATGATGACCGTATTGCGGAAATCAACGGTTCGTCCTTGTCCGTCGGTCAGTCTGCCGTCATCCATTATCTGTAAGAGAATATTGAATACATCGTTATGAGCTTTTTCTATCTCGTCAAGAAGTATCACGGCGTAGGGCCTTCTTCGGACGGTTTCGGTGAGTTGCCCGCCTTCTTCATATCCCACATAACCCGGCGGAGCGCCTATAAGCCGACTTACTGCATGTTTTTCCATGTACTCTGACATATCAACTCTTACCAGAGCGCTTTCATCGTTGAACATGACCTCCGCCAAGGCTTTGGAAAGTTCGGTTTTACCTACCCCGGTGGGTCCTAAAAATATGAAAGAACCTATCGGTCTGTTCACGCTTCCCAGTCCGGCTCTTGATCGCCTGAGTGCGTTGGAGACGGATGTGATGGCCTCTTTCTGTCCAATGACCCTTTTTCCAAGTTCTTCTTCGAGCTTGGCAAGTTTTTCTTTTTCGGTTTCCAAAAGTCGTGTTATCGGTATACCCGTCCACTTGGCGATAACCTTGGCTATGTGCTCTTCGGTTACCTCTTCCGGAAGGAGACGTTTTTCTTTAGGAATGGAATCCAACTCTTTTTGAACCTCTTTGATCTTTTTTTCTACTTCCGGTATTTTTCCGTACTTGATCTCCGCAGCCTTTTGGACATCGCCTTCTCTTTCGGCTCTCTCCTCCTCGGTACGTAACCCCTCCAGCTTGTTTGAAAGGTTTTGGTGTTTTTCCAATATGCTCTTCTCTCGCCTCCACTGGGCCTCCAAAGCGGAATCTCTTTCTTTTAGGTTCGCGATATCCCTTTTCAATTCCTCTCTGCGGTCCTTGCTTTGGCGGTCTTTTTCTTTCTTGAGGGCCTCGTCTTCTATCTCGAGCTGACGTAATTTTCTTTTGATCTGATCAAGCTCCACCGGCATACTGTCTATTTCCATCTTAAGGGAAGAGGTCGCTTCATCTATAAGGTCGACTGCTTTGTCCGGCAAGAATCTGCTTGTTATATAACGGGCCGAAAGTTTTGCCGCCGAGACCAAGGCCGGATCGGTTATCCTTACTCCGTGGTGGATCTCATATCGTTCTTTTAATCCTCTTAGGATCGCAACCGTGTCCTCTATGGAGGGTTCTCCAATGTATACGGTCTGCAAGCGTCGTTCCAAAGCCGCATCTTTTTCAATGTATTTGCGGTACTCGTTTAAAGTTGTCGCTCCGATCATCTTCAGTTTGCCTCGTGCAAGCATCGGTTTTAACATGTTGGCCGTATCAACGGATCCTTCCGATGCGCCGGCGCCTACAATGGTGTGGAGTTCGTCAACAAAAAGTATTATTTCTCCCGCCGCCTTTTCTATTTCTTTTAAAACGGACTTAAGTCTTTCCTCGAACTCACCTCGGTATTTGGCCCCGGCCAATAGAGAGCTGATCTCCATATTAATTACTTTTTTGTTCTTGAGTGTCGAAGGCACGTCACCCGAAACTATTCTTTGCGCCAGTCCTTCGACTATGGCGGTCTTACCGACGCCGGGCTCTCCGATCAGGACCGGGTTGTTCTTTGTTCTGCGGGAAAGCACCTGTGTGACCCTTCTTATCTCTTCATCCCGGCCTATCACGGGATCCAGCTTGCCGTCGGTCGCAAGACTTGTAAGATCCTGGCCGTATTTTTCGAGGACCTTGTATTTGGTCTCCGGGTTTGGATCGGTTACGTTCATATTTCCTCTTACTTCGTTTAATGAATTTATAATTTCATTATATACAACATTGTTCTTTTCCAAAATTTCCTTGGCGGTATTTGAAGTTGAGAGAATGGCGAGAAGTAAATGTTCCGTTGAGATGTACTCGTCACCCGCCTTTTTCATTTCCTTTTCCGCTTGTCTTATGATTTCGGCGATCTCTTGTGAGCTTTTAGGTTCCTGTTCTTCGCCAACCAACTTCGGAAGGGAGCGAACGAAGTCGTTCGCTTCCTCGTGGATCTTTGCAGTCGAAGCCCCGACGCTTCTTAACAGCTCCGGGACCGCGGTGTCATCTTGCTTCATGAGTGCGGACAGTAGATGTGTGGCCATGATCTGCGCATGGCTCATCTCTCGTGCTTCGATCAGGGCTGAATTGAGGGCCTCGATAGTTCTTTGGGTGTATTTCTGCTCGTTCATAAAAAAATCAAGTTTTTACCGGTTCATATTAAATTAAAACGGTTTTATCTTCAAAAAGTGTCTCTTAATTGGTGTTTTTATATAGATAACTTATTAATATGATTACCTTTAACTAAATATTTATTAACAGTGACAGGAAAGAGAAAAGAATTTAATCTGAAAAAAGGTCGTATTAACAACCAGTAACTCCGTTAACCCTTTTTTAAAGAACCGGAGTTTCATTAAAACATAAACGATAAAAATAAAAAAATAAGTACTTCCAAGATCTTTTTGGGATCATTGGTTGCCGTTGTTTTGGCTTTTTCCTCTTTTACTTCAGTGGCTCAAGCTCTAACCCAAGACCAGATAGACTCCGTTCTTAACCTGCTTGCGTCTTTTGATGTGGATGAAGAGACGATGGTCAATGTGGAGAGAGCGCTTATCGGAGAAACAACCCCCTCCATTCCGGCTGAGAGTTTTGAAAGAGATCTTGGAGTCGGAAGCACCGGCCTCGATGTTAAAAGACTGCAAAAATGGCTAAACCAAAACGGCTACACTGTAGCGACCACCGGACCGGGTTCATTGGGTAACGAAAGCGAATATTATGGCGAACTAACTCGTCAAGCGGTGGCAAGGTATCAAAGCGCCAAGGACATCTCACCGGCGGTGGGGTACTTCGGACCCAAGACCAGAGGAGTTTTGAACGCCGAGCAAAAGACCGACAAGGTTTATCAACCTTCTCCTGTCTCTCCCGTTGAAGAAGAAGATGAAGAAGAAGTTGAAACAGTTAGACCCGATGAACCCGAAAAAGAGAACGGGTATATTGATTGTGGAAAAACTACTTTTAAATTCGAAGAACTGTTTTTGAGTTGGACTCAGGATGAGAGTCAGAAGGAGAAAAGATTTGCGGAACTAGGGAAAGAACCATTAAAATGCTTTGGGAAAGAACTTAGAGATCACTGTGAAGAAGCCAAGGTAATTCTGGATACCGATGGTTATGGGGTTATAGAAATGTACACGATGGGGAAAGATGTGTACGATATTGAAGGAGAAGAAAAAGAGCTTTGTGTTATAAAAATAGTTTTTGGTGATGAGGATAAAATAGTGGATGAAGATCGAAAAGCCTTTGCCGACACTTACCTGAAATGTCCGTTCTTAGTGGAAACTGATGAGGAGTTTTACATAGATGTGGTCGAGTATCCGGCTTATATGGTTCCGGAGGCTCTGGGTAGGACGTTGATGTACATTGGTTTCTACGAATTATCTTTACAGGATGATGATAGGGAAGAAATACCTCTATATTGTTCGGGCAGCTTTATGGATGCCGTCATAGAATGATCGGATATAGATCGATACGAATTAGATTGGCTTGAGCCTCTGTAAAAGCACTATACAGTGAATGTCCAAAAACGGATACAAAAGTATCCGTTTTTGGCATTATTACCTTCGGTTATAAAGATAAACGGTTTTTGGTTTTCGGTAAGTTCTTTGCGACATTATATTGATTTCAGTACATGCCGACCATTTACGGTCAAGAAGTTTTGTTGATCTGTGGTATCATCTTTCTTATGAAAAGCGTATTAAAGGAATTTAAAACCTTTGCTCTTAAGGGGAGCGTGTTGGATCTGGCCATAGGTATCATAATCGGGGCCGCTTTCAACAGCGTTGTCAGGTCCATGGTCGACGACGTCATCATGCCCCCAATCGGTTTTTTGATAGGAGAAGTTGATTTTCGTGAATTTTTTATTGTTTTGGGCCCCGGAGAATATGAAACTTTAAGCGATGCCCAAGCGGTTGGGGCCGCCACTTTGAATTATGGTGTTTTCATAAATGCGATAATAAGTTTTTTAATAACAGCAATAGCCGTTTTCTTTTTGGTGAAAGCCATTAATACAATGCGTGAACGAAAGGAAAAGAAACCCGAGACCACCGCAACCACTCGTCCTTGTCCGTTCTGTTTTACCGACATACTGCGCAAAGCCACTCGTTGCCCCAATTGCACATCGAAGGTTGACGCTTTGGATGATAAAAAGGAAGCCGTATGATATTTCTATCCTCGTCTTTTAAAATGAAATTCCAATGACCTTGGTACTTGACGGAGAAAAACCTCAAAAGGAGATCGCTGAAAAGCTTCGGAAGGGGGTGGGCGAGTTATCAAAACCTCCTTCTCTTATTATTTTTTCCGTTGATCCCGATCGGGAATCTTTGTTATATATCGAAAAGAAAAAAAAGTTCGGAGCGGAAGTGGGATGCGTCGTTGAGCACGTTTCTCTCGACCCGTCCTCCTCCATCGAAGACAATAAAAGAAGGATAGAAGAAAAGAATGAAGATAGCGGTGTTGACGGGATGATCGTTCAGCTACCCGTTACTCCCCGATCCTTCACTGCGGAGATCTTGAACTCCGTCGAACCAAGTAAAGACGTTGACGGCCTTTCGGATCTTAACACCTCCGCTCTGTTTCGCGGTGAGGAGAGGATAATCCCGGCCACCACTCGCGGGATACTTGAAATGCTCGATTTTTATAACCTTTCGGTCAAAGGCAAGAAGGTGGTGATCGTGGGAAGATCGATGCTGGTCGGACGTCCTACCGCCATGGCCTTTATAAATCGGGAGGCAACCGTTTCCATCTGTCACCGCGGAACACCTGATCTTGTACAAGAGGTGTTTTCCGCCGATGTGGTCGTATCCGCCACGGGTAAGCCGGGTATCATATCTTCGAAAATGATGCACTCTGAACAGATAATACTTGATGTTGGGATATCGGTAGGAGATGACGGTTCGATAAGAGGTGATGTCGATATCGATGACGCCCTGAAGGTCGTGAAGGCGGTGTCGCCGGTACCCGGAGGTATAGGACCTCTGACCGTCGCCTCCCTTTTCCTAAACCTGCTTGAATCCATTGAGAGGCGCAATTGATATTCTTATTTAAGGGTGCGATAATATATGGGAGTTTTTATTATTTGGTTTTATGACAATGAATGAATTCAACCGAGTCCACAACGGACATCTGAGAGTTTTAATGATACTGATCGGCGTTCTTTTAACGGTATTGATATTACTTTTCTCGTTTATGGCGGTAAATGCTTTGGAAGAGATCAGAAAACCCGGAGATGTGAGGGCAACCATCACCGTTACCGGAGAAGGATCGGTCGTTGCCGTCCCCGATATTGCCGAATTCAACTTTTCCGTTAAGTATGAAGCCGACACCGTTTCCGAGGCTCAGCAAGAGGTGGCCGGTCGAATGGACGAGATAGTTTCTTTTCTCAAAGAAGAGGGCGTTGACGAAAAGGATATAAAGACCGTCGGTTATTCCACTCATCCTCGTTATGAGTGGATCGCACCGGACGAAAGAACATCTCGAACTTCCGGAGAAAGGGTCCTTGTAGGTTACGAGGTCATCCATAGTACGAGTATTGTTGTTAGGGATATGCCCGAGGCCGGCCGCTTGGTGGGAGGAGTGGGAGAGCGTGGAGCAACGAACATAAGCGGGGTAACCTTTTCAATCGATGATGAGAATGAACTTAAGAAAGAGGCCAGGAGTAAGGCCATAGAGGATGCCAAAAATGAAGCAAAAAGTTTGGCGGAGGATCTGAATGTTAGGATCATCGGTATGGTCGAGTTCAATGAGACGGGTAGTCTCCCCGGTTTCATGAGAGCGGATCACTTTGTGGAAGCGGATACGGCCATGTCGACCGAACCTTCTTTCGAACCCGGAGAGGAAAAGATCGTTTCGGAGGTCAGGATCAAGTATGAAATAAGATAAGTCTTGACTTTATGGAGTCGTGTAGGTATGATTAAAGAACGTCCGAGGGGGCGTTTTTTAATATGGAAAGCTTTATCAATTATATTAAGGACACAAGGGCCGAAATGCGCCATGTGCGTTGGCCGACCCAAAGACACGCTGTTATATTTACGGTTCTTATAATTTGCGTTTCTATCGCCACTGCCATTTTTTTGGGTTTTTTTGATTTTGTATTCTCAGACGTGATCGTTGATCGTTTCTTTCTTAGATAATTATTATTATGTCTGAACAGAAACCGCAAAAACAAAAGATACAAAAAGGACGTAATTGGTACGTTGTTCATACCTATGCCGGATATGAGAACACCGTTCAACGTAACCTTAAGCAGAGAATAGAATCTTTGGGAATGAAGGACAAGATATTCGACGTGATCGTTCCAACGGAAAAGAAAATAAAGATAAAAGGAGGAAAGCGCGTTGAGGAAGAGGAAAAAATATATCCCGGGTATATACTCGTGGATATGATAGTTGACGATGATTCTTGGTATGTTGTTCGCAATACCCCCAGGGTTACCGGGTTCGTCGGTTCCGGTGTTTATCCCGTTCCGGCAAAAAAAGAGGAGATAGAGACCCTCTTTAAAAGAATGAGTGCCGATACAGCGGTTCATCATATCGATCTGTCGATAGACGACCCTGTTGTTATTGTCGACGGCCCTTTTAAGGATCTTGAAGGTAAGGTAAGCGAGGTTGATGAAGAAAGCGGAAAAGTAAAGATACTTGTTCCAATGTTCGGAAGAGAAACTCCTGTCGAGCTGGACTTTCTTCAGGTGAAAAAGTTGTAAAATAAAAGATCCTCCGGTTGCAAAAAAATTGTAATTATTGTAGGTTATACTTCGGAAAAAGCGATAATTTATGGCAAAAAAAATAAAACAAAAACTCAAATTACAGATACCGGCGGGAAAAGCCAATCCGGCTCCTCCGGTGGGACCGGCGTTGGGACAAGCCGGTGTTAACATCGGTGACTTCGTCAACAAGTTCAACGAGGCGACAAAAGAGATGATGGGAGACATAATACCTGTCGAAATATCGGTTTATGAGGACCGGAGTTTTGATTTTATTCTGAAGACACCACCCGCTTCTAGCCTTATACTTAAAGCTGTCGGTATCGAAAAAGGGTCCGGTAATAATGTTACAAAGAAAGCGGGAAAGATAAGCGAGGAACAGATACGAGAGATCGCCGAGAAGAAGATGCCCGATCTGAATACGGACGACATCGAGATGGCCTCCAAAACCATAAAGGGAACGGCGCGTTCTCTGGGGGTGGAGGTAAAGTAACCTTTTCAACTTTTGAAAAAATACAAAAACCCCGTTCTCCGGGGTTTTTTTTATCTGAAAGACCTCTTTCTAATCGATCGATAATGTTCTATCATGTTTTTTAATGACTATAAATGACACACAAGGCGCCCTATCGAGTTCACTGATAAAAGCCATGATGGACGCCGGAGCCATAGTCGGAGCCGACGAGAAGAACGTGCGTCCCTCCTCGCTGGACCTGACTCTTTCGGAAGAAGTCTATAAGGTTGAAGGGATCTTTCAACCTTACTTAAAGGAAAGCGTTCGTGAAATGCTTCCTTTGATAAAAAAAAGAAAACATAAACTTTCAGAACCTTTCGAGAAGGGAGAGATGTATATAGCTCGACTTAATGAGAGTTTTTCTCTTCCCGGATCCGTCTATGGTTTATGTAATCCCAAATCTACGACCGGTCGCCTTGATATTCACGTGAGGGCAATGGCTGACGGCGTTTCCCGTTACGACTCCCTGGCCCCGGCGGGATGGGCGGGTGAAGTATGGGTATCCATCGTATCGAAAACGTTCCCGGTAAGAATGTCAAAGAACCAGACCCTTAACCAGGTCAGATTCTTTAATGCCGAAACCAAACTTTCAGAACTTGATCTCGAGCTTTTTAGCATGAAAGATCCTCTTTTGTGGAACCGCAAAGGCGAAAAGATACCCTGGAAGAAGGTAAAGGTTTTTGATAAGGATGACTCGATCTCTCTGACACTCGATTGCGAAGAGGGAAACGTCGGTTGGAAGGCCCTGTCTTCCGCCGGGGTCTTGGATATGAATTGTTACGGGACTTACAGGGTTTCCGATTATTTTACTTCGATAAAGAAAAGAAAAGGTTTTGTTCATTTGAAAAAAAACGAGTTTTACATTCTTTCGACCTTTGAATCGGTTCGGGTACCTCCCCGGCTCGCCTGTGAGATGATCCCGATGGATGAAAAAAGTGGTGAATTTCGAGCTCACTATGCAGGTTTCATTGATCCCGGATGGGGGTGGGGAAAGAGAGGCGAAGGAAGAGGCAGACCCCTGACACTGGAGGTCAGACCTTTTGAAGATCTTATAATTCGTCCCCACCAGCCCATAGCCAAGGTCAGGTTTGAGAGGGTCGCAGGTCGCTTGGAGCAAGGATATGACGGTATCATTGATTCCAATTACATAAAACAGGAAGGCCCACGCTTGGCCAAGCAATTCAAACTCTGATCTTTTAAAGGGTTGAATTTATTCGTGTTGCGGAGACCTCGCTTCCTTTCTTTACCGGCGTGTGTTTTGAACGGTTATTTGTTACAATGGCGATTATTATGAAAGATACTCCGATAAAAAAAATAATTGAAAGAGAGAAAAAAAGACAAGATAAGGTAATAAACCTGATAGCTTCAGAGAATTACGTATCGGACGACGTTTTAGACGCTTTGGGCTCCGAGATGGTGAATAAATATTCCGAGGGATACCCGGGACGCCGTTATTACGGAGGCAACGAAATGATGGACGAACTTGAAAAGCTGACACAAAAAAGGGCACTTGAGACTTTTAAACTTTCCGACAAAAAATGGCATGTCAATGTTCAACCTCTTTCAGGTACTCCCGCCAATCTGGCCGTTTATATGGCTTTGATCCCTCCGGGAGGAAAGATAATGGGAATGTCGCTCGAGCAGGGAGGGCATCTGTCTCACGGTTTCAGTGCATCGGCTACCGGAAAGTTCTGGAAGCAGGTGCCTTTTGGGGTCGATACAAAGACCGAGCGCATAGACCACGACAGGGTCGGTGAAATAGCCTTAAAAGAAAAACCCGATATGATCGTCGCGGGATTTACGGCTTATCCGAGAAAGGTGAACTGGAAAAGATTTAGAGAGATAGCGGATTCCTGCGGAGCCTATCTTCATGTAGATATGTCCCATATCGCCGGATTGGTTGCCGCCGGTGAACATCCTTCACCCTTCAGGTATGCCGATACCGTAATGACGACGGTCCATAAAACCCTTCGGGGTCCCCGAGCCGCCATTATTTGGTCGGTTAAAGACGACAGGAAGATCGGTCAAGCTGTTGACAGGGCGGTTTTTCCCGGTTTGCAGGGAGGTCCTCACATGAATCAGATAGCTTCGGTGGCTGTTGCCTTGAAAGAGGCCGATGGGGCGGATTTCAAAAAATATGCGAAAAAAGTCGTCTCAAACGCAAAAGCTCTGGCCGGTGCTTTGAAGAATAAAAAATGGCGTGTAATTTCCGGTGGCACCGACACCCACCTTATTTTGATCGATACCTGGTTGAAAGGATCAGGTATATCCGGAAAAGATGCGAGCGAGAGGCTTGAAAAGAAAGGGATAATTGTTAACAAGAACACCATTCCCGGAGAGACTCGCACCGCCACTGATCCGTCGGGGATCCGGCTTGGCACCGCTGCGGAAACAACCAGAGGAAAAAATGAAAAAGATTTTGTCGCAATAGCCGACATGATAGATGAGATACTGAAGAAATGAGAGCCTAAGGTATATTCATGGGATCCGGAAAAGATCTAAAAACAAGAAAAGGAAAACTCATAGTAATTGACGGTATAGACGGCTCCGGAAAGGCCACCCAGGTGGATCTTTTGAAAAAGCGTCTTTCAAAAGAGGGAATTAAAGTGAAAAGTATAGATTTTCCAAGATATTATGATAATTTCTTCGGAAGATTCATAGGAGAATGTCTTTCGGGGATGCACGGAGACTTCATTAAAGCCAATCCAAGGGTGGTGTCCGTTCTTTACGCAGCTGACAGGTTCGAGTCGTCAAGAAAAATAAAAAAATGGATAGATGGTGGATTTTGGGTCATAGCAGACAGATATGTCAGTGCCAACCAGATACATCAAGGAGGGAAAATAAGTGACCCCGGAAGCAGAAAGAAATTTCTTGATTGGTTAGAGACGATGGAGCATGGCGTTTTTGATCTACCGTACCCCGATATGGTCTTTTATCTCGATGTTGATGTCGAAACCAGTCGAAAGTGGCTAGAAAACAAAGAAACAAAGAAGACAAAGAAATACCTCAAGGGTAGAAAGGACCTGGCCGAGAATGATTTGGATTATTTGAAGAACTCGAGGAACACGGCTTTAAACTTGGAAAGAAGGAATGATAACTGGTTCAAGGTACCCTGCCGTTCCAAAAGAAAGGTTTTGGGACCCGAAGAAGTACATGAGAGGATATTCGATATAATCAAAAGCAATATCAAATGAATACCATGGAGATGAAGATATTGAAAAAATTACAGCACACTCTTTCTTCTCGTCAGGGAAGGGTGGGCAAGGATGTTTTCAGATGTGGCATTCTTATACACTTTTTGTTTTTATTTAGATAGGATGTATTCATGGACATAAAGACGAAGATCATAAAGACCATAAGTACGGCATTGGATGAACGGGGAATATCGGTTTCGACGGTGGATCTGGAGCACCCGTCTGATATGACTCATGGTGATTATGCGACCAATGTCGCCATGGTGTATGGCAAGAAGGAAGGGAGGGAACCACTGAAGCTGGCCAAGGAGATAGTTGATGATATTGAGAAAATACTTGACCGGGACATAGAAAAGGTAACGATAGCCGGTCCCGGATTCATTAATTTTCATCTTTCAAGGAGCTTTTTCTCCGGGGTCTCTTCCATGATAAAAAGGTCCGGACGAGATTTCGGAAAGAACGATAAGCTGAAAGGAAAAAGAGTAATGGTGGAATACACCGACCCGAATCCTTTCAAAGAGCTACATGCGGGACACTTGATGAGTAACTCGGTAGGCGAATCCGTTTCAAGGCTCATGGAGTTTGCCGGAGCCCAAGTTATAAGGGCCAATTACCAAGGAGATGTCGGTCCTCATGTAGCTAAAGCTTTATGGGGAATGATAAAAATGAAGAGCTCCCTCCCGAAGGAAGAGGCCACCCTTGAAGAGAAGATATCTTTCATAGGGCGGGCATATGTTGAAGGATCGACGGAATACGAAAAAAATGAAGAGACCCGGAAAGAAATAGATGAGATAAACAAAGCGGTATATGAAAAAAGCGATCCCGAACTGATGGATCTTTATAGTTGGGGTCGGGAGATAAGCCTTGTTCATTTTGAGAATATATACAAAAAACTTGACACCTCTTTCGATCATTATTTTTTCGAAAGCGAAACTGCTCAGAAAGGGAAGGAGATAGTGAAGAATGGTCTTAAAAAGGGAGTTTTTGAAATGTCGGACGGCGCGGTGGTCTTTAAGGGTGAGGAATACGGTCTTCATACCAGAGTATTCATAACTTCTCTGGGACTTCCCACTTATGAAGCGAAGGATCTGGGACTCAACACTCTGAAGTTTGAGATCGAAGATCCGGACCTTTCCATCGTGGTGACCGCCAATGAACAGAAGGAGTATTTTAAGGTGATGTTGAAGGCCCTGTCTTTGCTTTATCCGGATGTTGTTCGTAAGACCGTACATGTCACTCACGGAATTCTTACCACCCCGGAAGGCAAGATGTCGTCTCGCTTGGGGAATGTGATCGGGGGAGGAACATTGCTTGATGATGCCGAAGAGATGGTTTTGAAAAGGACCAAAAAAGGAGGCAAATTTGAAAATGAAGAAGAAGAAAAAAAAGCTTCCGCCGTAATTGCTTTGGCCGCCGTAAGGTTCGCCATCTTAAAGCAGGCTCCGGGAAAGAACGTTGTTTTCGATTTTGACCGCTCCCTTTCGCTTGAAGGTGATTCGGGGCCTTACTTGCAGTATTCTCTGACCCGGGCAACCTCGGTTATAAGACTGGCGACCGACCTTGGCATAGAGGCCGATGAATCGGGGGAGTTCTTTTTGGAAACCGAACTGGAGCGTTTAATTTACAGATTTCCCGAGGTGGTGGAGAGGGCTCAAAAAGAGTATGCTCCTCATCATATTGTGACCTATCTGATATCATTGGCGTCTTGTTTTAATGTGTTTTACGCCGAACACAGAATAGCGGATCCCGATGACAGATACTCCGGCTATAAGCTCCTGCTCACCGAAAGCTTTCAAACCGTAATGAAGAACGGTCTTTATATTCTGGGTATAGACGCACCTGAAAGAATGTGACCTTTCTCTTTTGAGGTCTATTTTTTATAGTATGTAAGCGGTTTTTTCTTAGTTTACTACTGTGTTATCATAGAGAGATCATGAGTTTTAATGAAGATGTAAACGAAAAAAGAAAAAGTGATATCGCCATCGAAGAAGAAAAAGTTCTTCGTTTTTGGCAAGAACGCGAAATTTTTAGAAAAACTTTGGAGAGGCCTGCATCTGAAGGGAACTTCGTTTTCTATGACGGTCCTCCTTTTGCCACAGGTCTTCCTCATTACGGCCATATTTTGGCCGGGACCATAAAAGATGTCATTCCCCGGTATCAAACCATGTGCGGCAAGTATGTCCGAAGGGTTTGGGGTTGGGATTGCCACGGCCTTCCCGTGGAGAATCTGGTAGAAAAAGAGTTGGGTCTCAAGAGTAAAAAGGACATAGAGGATTACGGTATAGAAGAGTTCAATCGAGCGGCTCGAGAGAGTGTCCTGTTATACGATAAAGAATGGAAAAGAATAATCCCGCGAATGGGTCGTTGGGTGGATATGGATAACGCCTACAAGACCATGAACCCCTCCTTTACCGAGTCGGTTTTCCATTCATTTAAGATGCTTAATGAAAAAGGTCTTCTGTACAAGGGTTTTAAATCAATGCATATATGTCCCAGATGTGAGACCACTCTTTCCAATTTTGAAGTGAATCTGGGATATAAAGATATAAAAGATAACTCTGTCACGGCAATGTTCAAGCTCAGAGACCCCGATACCGAGAAGCTCGGGATCAAGAAGAAGAAAAATGTTTACGTGTTGAGCTGGACCACCACTCCTTGGACCCTGCCGGGCAATGCCGCTTTGGCCGTAGGTGGGGAAATAAGATATGTTTTGGTTGAAAAAGAAGAAGCTTATTATATTTTGGCCGAAGATCGGCTGAGTAAGGTCATCGGTGAAGACGCAAAGACGGAGGCCTCAATGAAAGGTAAAGACCTCGAGGGGCTTGCTTATGAGCCTTTGTTTGATTTCTTTATTGATTCCGATCTTCACGGCGATAAGGAAAAAGGATGGAAGATATATTCCGCCGATTTTGTGACTACCGAGGAGGGTACGGGTGTGGTTCATATAGCCCCGGCTTTTGGTTACGACGACCATGAGCTTTCAAAGGAACATGACATTCCGTTTATCCAGCATGTCAACATGCGCGGTGAATTTACCAAAGAACTGGGCGATCTCGCCGGAAGACAGGTCAAGCCCGAAGGAGATTGTTCGGAGACCGATATTGAGATAATAAAAAGACTGGCTCGCGAAGGAAAACTTTTTTCTAAAGAAAAAATAACCCATTCTTATCCTCACTGCTGGCGTTGTGAAACTCCTCTTTTGAATTATGCCACTGACTCTTGGTTCGTGAAGGTCTCAGATCTTGTCGGGAAACTGGTAGAGGAGAATAAGAAGGTCCTATGGATACCCGAGCATGTGGGCAGTAATCGCTTTGGTGAATGGTTGGCGGAAGCGAAAGATTGGTCGGTATCACGTTCCAGATTCTGGGGTACACCCATTCCAATTTGGGAGTGTCATGATTGCGGAGAGTATACCGTTGTAGGTTCTTTTGAGGAGATAGCCAAACAGTCGAACAATGTTTATTTTGCGGTTCGCCACGGTGAGGCTGAAAGCAACGTGAAAGATATTTTGAGTTCGGGTCCGGAGAATCCCCATCATTTGACTGAAAAAGGCAAGAAGCAGGTAAAGAAGACCGCAAATACGATATCTTCGGATCCCCCTGATGTGATCGTAACCTCTGACATATTGAGAGCAAAGGAGACGGCGGAAATAATAGCCGATGTTTGCGGTATATCCTCCGAACACATAGTCGAAGACGCCAGGTTGCGTGAACTTGATTTCGGAGACCTGAACCTGCGTCCCGCCGATGAATACAGAGGTCTTTTCGATGACTGGACTGATACCTTTGAGAACAGGATCCCCGGAGGCGAAAGTTATGTTGATGTAAAGAGACGCCTCGGTGCCCTCATGGATGAGCTGGAAATGAAGTATTCCGGCAAAAGGATACTTATTGTTTCTCATAATGCCCCGCTTTGGCTTCTGAGCTGTGTCGCGGTCTTCGCTGACAGGAAGGAGTCAATAGAAATAAGAGGTGACAAGAAGAAAGACTTCATGGACAACGCCGAAGTCCGTGAGATAACTTACAAGCGTTTACCTCATAATGAAAATTACGAGAAGGACATGCATCGCCCTTACATCGATGAGGTCGAACTTAATTGCTCTTGCGGTGGCGTTATGAAGAGAATAAGCGACGTTTTTGATACTTGGTATGATTCGGGGTCCGTTCCGTTCGCTCAGATACACTATCCCTTTGAAAATAAAAAGGAGTTCGAAAAAGCCGACAGTCCTTATTTTCCGGCCGACTTTATTGCCGAGGGTCAAGATCAGACAAGGGGGTGGTTCTATACTCTTTTGGTATTGTCGACGGCGCTTTTCGGCAGAAGTCCGTTCAAAACGGTCGTTGTCAACGGTATAGTCTTGGCCGAGGATGGAAAGAAGATGTCAAAACGTCTTAAGAACTATCCGGACCCCATGGATATTGTGGATCGTTACGGCGCGGATGCTTTGAGGTATTCTATGCTCTCGTCTCAGGTTGTAAGGGCCGAGGATCTTGCTTTTAGCGAAGGTCGCGCTGATGAGGTTGCCAAAAAGCTCATAAACCGCCTTATGAACGTTGTTGCCTTCTACCGGATGTATGCTTCCGAGGACACTCCGCATATTGCTATTAAAGGAAAAAAGAAAAAAGATCTTGAGAGATTCGAAAAGCTCGATAAATGGATAGAGGCCCGGCTGATGGAGGTCGTTGAACAGGTTACCAAAGGCCTTGATGCTTATGAGATAAATCAAGCCGCTCGGCCTCTTATGGATTTTGTTGACGATCTTTCAACGTGGTATATTCGAAGGTCGAGAGAACGGTTTAAAAACGAAGGAGAAGATTCGAAAAAGTGCCTTTTCGTGATCCGCACGGTCTTGAAAACTTACTCCCAACTGCTGGCCCCTTTCATGCCGTTTACGGCCGAGAGGGTTTACGGAGCGGTAAGATCGAACGAGGATCCCGAAAGTGTGCACCTGGCATCTTGGCCCGAGAAAGAGGAGTATGATCGGTCCGTTATGGATGATTTCCGAAAGGTCAGGAAGATAATCTCGATCGCCCTTGAAAGACGCTCGGAGGCGGGTGTCCGTGTTCGCCAGCCTCTGTCAAAGGTGGTTCTAAAGCGAGGTCCGGAGTATCTGATAGAGGATGATGAACTAATTGAACACATAAGATCGGAAGTTAACGTAAAAGAGGTTGTGTTCAAGGATGGAATGAAGTCCGACATTGAATTGGATCTTGATCTGACACCCGACCTTATAAAGGAAGGAGAGATACGCGATCTGGTAAGGATCCTTCAGAGTTGCCGTAAAAAAGAAGGTTTCACCTCACAGGAAAAGGCCAAGCTCTCGGTCGAGACCGATGAAAGCGGAAAGGAATTGCTCGATAATGCTTCCGATGAACTTCGTGAAACCGTCAAGGTAACGGATATAGTTCATAAGGTTGCCGGGAAGTTTCATGAGTTCTCAGTGAATGAAAAGAAATTTCGCGTGGGGTTGGAAAAAGACGAATAACCAAAACCTATGAAGTATGATATACACGACACCAAGGCCATGGTCATCAGAAGCCATGGTCACGGAGAACACGGACTTTCGGTTTTATTGATGACCCGTGAATTCGGATGTCTTTACGCTCGGGCTGTCGGAGCACGCAAACCCCACTCCAAGATCAGATCCGGCCTTGTTGATGGGTCTTACGTTTCCGCCGGTCTTGTGGCCGGTAAGTGCGGGTGGAGGGTGACATATCTGGTTCCTCATTCAAATTTTTATTTTTCCCTCAAAAACCGCCCTTCGGGCAGGAAGGCTGTCGCCAATATACTGTCGGTATGTGGTCACCTGATAGGCGAGAGCGAGGGTGGCCGGGAGGTGTTCGAGATCGTGAAGGAAGGGCTTTTCAAGATATCCTCAGGTGAAGGCAAGATCGGCGATATCGAAAGATCGGTCATGTTAAGACTGCTTTATGTTTTGGGCTATGTTGATCATTCAATATATTCCAGCTTCTTTTCCGAGGAGGGTGTCCTCAGAAAGGTTGAAGCACCGGACCGTTCTTTGAAAGGAAGAAGATTGACCCGGGAGATAAACAGGGCTCTGTCGGTGGCATGGTAAGTTCAAAAAGACATTCATTTGTTTTTGCGTTTTTTTGAGGCCGAAAGTTTAATTTGAGAAGTTTACGTTTATGATATATAATTTTTTTGATGAAGCCACGAAAGGAATATAAACCCAGGGGTGTCGGGGGGGCGGAAGAGAAGCTCTATTACGATGAAAGCGAAGGTTTTAAAAAGGAAAAGGATTATTGGAAATTCTCCCGAGAAAAAAACAAAAAACAAAATACCTCCTCGGATAAAAAAGAAAAAATACCTCAAAGAAAGAAACAAAAGAAATACCATTATGTAAGGTTTACTCTTTTTGCGTTTTTGATAGGCTCGCTTTTGTTCTTTCTTTTCTCCGTATCCTCGGCCGTGTACATGTTCTTAAGCGGAAGTCTTTTTGTTTCTCCGGATAATGTGATCATAGAGATCGAAGGGGAGGATGAGGTCTCGGCCGGTGAGACCGTGGATCTGAATATAACGGTCAGGAACAGGAATAATACGGGTATTTATAACGTTGAACTTATACTTCGTTATCCCAATGAAGCCAGAAAGTCCGATAACGCCGATTCGAGAATAAGCGCTCAAAGAGTCGATCTGGGAGACATGACGGCCGATGGCGTCAGGAGGCATGATGTTTCCTTCGATCTTTTTGGACGGGAGGGTGAAGTTTATTCATTCATAGCCGATCTGAATTACACCATAGAAGGATCCGGAGCCGTTTATGAAAGGAGCAAGGAGTTTACGATAAGAGTAAAGGACTCACCGGTGTCTTTGGAACTTATCGGCCCTAACAATGTTTATGTGAATGGAAGGAATGAGTATGCCCTGAGGGTTCGTTCCGAGAGCGAGGCTGTTCAGGAGAACTTGGTTGTCAGGATCGATCATCCTCTAAATTTTTATCTGTTTGATCCAAGTGAGGATATCGGAAGAGGTCTTTGGAGGATCGACGCCTTGAATCCCGGGGAAGAAAAAGAACTTAAGTTCTTCGGAATGTTCACGGAGTCCGTAAGGGACGAGGCGGGTCGTACCATCTCCGTTTCTATCGGACCGGCCGATGATGCGGTTACACATATTGCCTCCGACAATATAGTATCGGAGGTCGACAGCCGTCCGTTTGAAGTGAATTTTCATGTTTTGAACATGGATGACCATATATATTTCGGAGATTCCATTGAAGGGGAACTTGTTTGGCGCAATAATGCCGGTGTCGACATTGAACGAGGACTTTTGAAGCTTTCCGTTAAAGGAGGGGGTCTGAAAGAGCTGTCCGGGGTTGATGCCCGAAAGGAGGATGGTCGTTTGATGTGGACCGGTGACGATATTGATTTTTCAGGTCCGGAAGGAAGAATTCCCTTCTTCTTCGATACTCATCTTTCCAGAGATGTGGACGACCGGGATCTTGAGATAAAAGCCATTTTTGAGGGAGATACCGATAGAAATGAAAAGATATACACGGAACATACTCGTTCGTTTTTGATCGCCTCCACTTTTGATGTCGAGGTGGTAAGCCGTATTTCAGGCAGAGGAGGCGAGAACATTTCATTCAGAGCCGGTGAAAGTGTTTCTTTGGACGTTACGCTTGAAGTTCTGGTCGGGGTTGGGGAACTAAGGAGCGCCGAGATAGTGGCTCTTTTCCCACGATCGGTCAAAGTTGAATCGGTATCCGCTTCGGGAGAGGATTACAAGATCAACGGGGGCGGTGAGCTTCTCTGGAGACTCGGGAACGTTGAAGCCGGAACAGGTCTATGGCCGTCATCGAGGAGGTATTTGGTTGCCCCGGAGAGAAAGATAGAGCTCGAGCTGACATTGACCCCGGAGGAGGACGGGGTCCGACCGACCTTGATAGAGGAACTTCATTTTTTTGGTGAGGATGTTTACATAGATGAGTTGCTGGAGAGAACCCTTCGTAACATACCTTTGCATATTAGCGGAGAGGCAATATCTTGATAGGTCTTTTTTAAGCGGTATCTACCGCACCCATTCCTTTTTTGAGGGTCTTATTTTATCCTGAACAATAACATCAAATTTATGGACACCGAGGTTACAATGGAAAAAATAGTATCTCTTTGTAAACGCAGAGGGTTCATTTTTCCCGGTTCGGAACTTTACGGAGGTATTGCCGGAATGTGGGATTACGGCCCCTTGGGAGTCGATTTGAAGAACAATATCCGGGATCTCTGGTGGAGGACTTTCGTTCATGAAAGAGATGATATCTATGGTTTGGATTCCGCCATTTTGATGAGAAAGAACGTTTGGGAGGCAAGCGGTCACGTGGGCGGTTTTGTTGATCCCATTGTTGAGGATATGGTTACAAAAAAACGTTACCGAGCCGACAGTCTGCTTGAGGACAACGGTGTTGAAAACGCCGACGGCATGTCGGCTGATGAGATGACCGAATGTATCAAAAAGAAAGAGATAAAGAGCCCGGAGGGAAATCCTCTATCCGATGTCAGAACGTTCAACCTCATGTTCAAGACGAATGTCGGAGCGACGGGAGGAGAGGATTCGGTCTCTTACCTTCGACCGGAAACGGCGCAGGGTATATTCGTCAATTATAAGAATATAATTGACGTTTTCTATCCTTCGATACCCTTCGGTGTCGCTCAGATAGGAAAAGCGTTCAGGAACGAAATATCTCCTCGCGACTTCATCTTCCGTTTGAGGGAAATGGAGCAGATGGAAATAGAGTATTTCATAAAGGAAAGAGAGTGGGAGGAAAGTTTCGAATACTGGAGAAAAGAGGTTATGGGATTTTATGAGAAAGTCGGAATTCCGGCTCATTTGATATATGAGCACGAAATACCAAAGGAAGGAAGGGCTCACTACTCAAAAAGGACGATCGATTTCGAGTTCAAATATCCCTTCGGGCAAAAGGAACTCTCGGGTCTGGCTTACAGGACGGATTACGACCTTAGGAAACACCAAGAGCACTCGGGGGTTTCCATGGAGTACACGGATAAAAATACTCGGGACAAGTTCATACCTCATGTGATCGAACCCTCTTTCGGAATGGAGAGGCTGGTCTTGGCGATACTGACAAGTGCTTATCGTGAAGACGAGATGGACGGAGAGATTCGATCATACCTCGCTCTTGATACAAAAATATCTCCTGTAAGGGTCGCCGTCTTTCCTTTGCTTAAGAACAAACCCGAACTTGTAAAGAAGGCCGGTAATGTTTTTTCTGTTTTAAAAAAAGAGGTCGGCCGTGTTCGATTTGATGCCCACGGCAACATAGGAAAGAGGTATCGCCGTCAGGACGAGATAGGAACGCCTCATTGTGTTACGGTTGATTTTGATACTCTGGAAGACGACACGGTTACCGTTCGAGAACGGGACAGTGGGGAACAACAGCGCGTCAGTCTTAATGAACTGCCTTCTCTTTTGGTCAAATGATCGGCTTTTTTTCATTACATGTTACAATGTTTCAATGATTAACAGATTATAAAGATGTTTTATGGAAAAAAGTCCCCTGGAAAGAACCCCGGAAGGTTCTTCGGAGAAAAATGAAAAAGAAAGAGAAGCCTGTTTACGGGTCTGCGAGATGGCTCGTGAAATTTTTGAAGAGGCGGAAACGAAGGCCAAGAAAGAACGAAATTTCTCTCCTTCGGACAGGAGAAGTTCCAAGCGTTACTCGATAGAGAACCCGGCCGATTATATGGTTGCCGTTTCTCAAAGAGAGAGAATGGAGGGGGATCGCTTACTTGAGTCTGTAAGGGAGAATGGTCAGTATTATGAGGAGAAGGCTGCCGGGAAATTAAGGACATTTCTTCGAAAAGAAGAAGCTTTTTTTAGGGCGTTTGCCGAGTTGGAGACTCGGTATCCGGACTTGGCATCTTTTATTAAGGCCCAAAAGCCCTATTTGGGGGATAAGATAAAAGACGCCGATCTGAATTGGAATAAATAAATACAAAATATGAACATTGAAAAAGAAATACTGGCGCATGTTGACAACATTCGTGATCTGAGAGCTCCTTCCGGACTTTTTTTAGCTTCGGCTCAAGGGGTGTCGACCGGATATGATAAAGCCTGGTTAAGAGATAACTTTTACACCGCACTGGCTTTTGAGGTTACCGAGGAGTGGGATATTGTTTTGGAAACATGGACCGCGATAATGCATATCTTTGAGAAGCACAAGGAAAAGATAGTGTGGGCGACCCACAACAAGCCTCATGAAAGCTGGCAGTACATACATGCCCGTTATCATCCGGAGAGCTTTGATGAGTTCTGGGAGGAATGGGGAAACAAACAGAATGACGCAGTCGGTGCGATAATCTTCAAGTTGGCGGACATTGAACTTAAAGGAAAGGGGATCATAAAGACCGACCGTGACAGGGAGATACTTCAGATACTCATAGATTATCTTAACTCCATAGAATACTGGCATGATCCCGACAACGGAATATGGGAGGAGTACGAAGAGGTTCACGCTTCATCCATAGGAGCCGTTGTGGCCGGCCTTAAGAAGGCATCCCAACTGGATTTCATCAATATTCCGGAAGGACTTATAGAAAAAGGTGAAGAAAGCCTGTCTTCAATGATGCCTCGTGAATCTTCGTCAAAATTCTGCGATCTCGCTCTTTTGAGCCTGATATATCCTTACGATGTCGTCTCCAGAGAAGTTGCCGAAGAAATCATGGAGAATATGCATTACCACCTGGATAGAGGAAGCGGGGTTATCAGATATAAAAATGACTACTATTATAATAAAAATGAGGTTGACGGTTTTAGCGAAGAGGCCGAATGGGTAATGGGCTTTCCGTGGATGTCAATTATATACAGCAGGTGGGGGGACAAGGAAAAGGCACGTAATTACATTTATAAAACCAAGAAACTTGAGGCCGAAGGTAATAAGCTTCCCGAACTTTACTACTCAAACAGTAATGATCCGAACGAGAACATTCCCTTGGGCTGGGCCGAGAGTTTGTACGTAGTGGCTCTTAAGGAATATTCCGAGCGTTTCGGAGAGAACGAGATCTGAACATCTTAAAATCCTGTGGTGAGGACCGGGAACATCTTGGAGTGAAGGTTTCCACGGATATTTTCGTTTTTTCGTTCTTTCTTTGCTAAAATGGTCAGTCAATATATCTTAATTTAAGAAAATAAAAATTAAAATTTAAACTTTAAAACAAATGAGATCAAAAAAGAAAAAATTTGATAACGGGGTTCGTTTAATAACCGTTCCCATGAAAGGTCACCCGACCGTTACAGTTTTGGTCATGGCCGAATCCGGGTCCATGAGCGAGGCGGAAGGTAAAAATGGAATCGCTCATTTTTTGGAACATATGGCGATGAAAGGGGGTGAGAAATACAAAGACCCTTATGCCGTAAGTTCGGCCCTGGACTCGGTCGGAGCTTACTCTAACGCTTTTACCGGTCAGGACTACACCGGGTATTACGCCAAAGGTAATCCAAGACATTTTAATGTTCTTCTTGATGTGGTCTCCGATGTGTACCTGAAGGCCAGAATCGATGAAGAGGAGCTTTCCAAAGAAAGAGGGGTCATAATAGAAGAGATAAACATGTATAAGGATACTCCCAGGATATATGCTCAGGAGCTTTTCTACAAAGCGGTTTACGGGGAACAACCCGCAGGTCGGCATCCATTGGGGACAAAGGAGACCATCAACGCCCTTACTCGTGGAGATTTTCTTTCTTTCGTAAATAAAAACTACGTTTCTGAGAACACCATTGTTGTGGTGGCGGGAGATTTTGACGGAAAGATCGTGGAGAAAGAGGTTCTTTCAAGGTATGGAAAGATGCCTTACCGGAAGCGTCCCGGTCGTCCTCGTGTTAAGGAGGGGCAGAGTGAACCGAATTTTCTTCTCGAGAGCCGAAAGACGGATCAGTTTCATGTGAATATCGGAGTCAGGGCCTTTAAGGCTTCGGACAAAAGAGTTCCGGTCCTGATGGTTCTCAATTCCGTTTTGGGTGGCGGAATGTCAGGGCGTCTTTTCCAGAAACTCAGGGAAGAGATGGGAGTTTGCTACTACGTAAGGTCCGTTGCCGATACCAACAGGGGGCACGGGGTACTGTCGGTTTCCGCCGGTATCGATCCCAAGAGGTTCGCCGAGGTCGTAGAAGCGATAATTGAAGAGTTTCAAGTTTTGCGGGATGAGCCCGTGGGAAGCAAAGAGCTTAAAAAGGCCAAAGAGCATCTGATAGGAAAGATGTCTCTTGACCTCGAAAGTTCCGATTCCGTTGCCGAATTCTTCGTGGAACAGGAGATAATGAAGGGTACCCAGAAAACCCCTAGAGAGGTCGCAAAAGAAATTCGCTCCGTAACTTCCGAGGACATTAAAAAACTTGCCTCAAAAATATTCACCAATGATCGACTTGCCGCTTCGGTGGTGGGGAAGGATCCGGATGAGAAGATACTGAAAAAGAAGCTAACCTTCCGGAAATAGAACATACCTCGGCAAGAGATCTATCCGGTCGGAAGGTCATAATATCTATTTTTTCTCGCTTGAAAGCGGAGTTAAATCTTCCTGTTTCAAATCACGCATGGTATCATGATATAAAATGAATGGCGATAAAAGCAACCATTATCATGTCTCCATTACTCCGTCGACCATAGTGTGGACGTTTTTGATAGCGTTACTGTTTGTTACCGCATACATTCTCAGGGATCTATTGCTGGTGATCCTCACTTCCGTCCTTTTGGCCGCCGCCATATCACCCGCCGCCAAATGGTTCGTAAAGAGGAGAGTCCCTCGAGTTGTCGGTGTCTTGATTGTTTATTTCGGCTTTATTCTGTCGCTGGTTGCCGTGTTCTACTTCCTTTTGGTCCCTCTCTTACAGGAGATATTCGCTTTTATAAGGGCTTTACCCGATTATTTCGAAGCTCTTGAAGCATGGGTACCCAACCTCGAAGGCGATCCCGTCCTTGAGAACATCCCGTTCTTCGGCGACTTTGCGGAAGAGCTTTCTCCTTCAACGATAATAGAGGGGATACAAGAGTCGCTTACGGGATTAAGCCAGGGGTTTTTAAGTGCGATCTTCCTTCTGTTCGGTGGTGTTCTTAACTTTATTTTGATAATAGTTCTTTCTTTCTATCTATCCGTTCAGGAGAATGGTGTGGCCAAGTTTTTGAGACTCGTAACTCCCGCCAATAAGATAGAATATGTTCTCGATCTGTGGGGAAGGGCCGAGGTAAAGATAGGTTACTGGATGCAGGGTCAGCTTATCTTGGCTGTGATAGTTGCCGTTCTGGTTTATCTTTGTTTGGTGCTTTTAGGCATTCCTCACGCCCTTCTTTTGGCTGTTCTGGCCGGAATGTTCGAGCTTATTCCTGTTTTTGGCCCCATATTGGCCGCCATCCCCGCCGTGATCATAGCGATGGTCGAGGGTGGAAACTTTTTGGGTCCGGGAATAACCATCGGTATCGTCGTGACCGGAGTATATATAATAATTCAGCAGTTTGAGAGTCAGCTCATTTATCCTCTCGTTATTCGAAAGGTGATCGGCCTTTCTCCTATAATTGTCATAGTTGCTTTGATAGCCGGTTTTCAGCTCGCCGGTTTTCTCGGTATAATCCTTTCTGTTCCTGTCGCCGCCATTTTGCTCGAGTTTTTAAATGATATGCAATCCATGTCGGAGAATAAAAAAGAAATCCTTAAAGGACCCGCGCTGGCCGGGAAGGACATAAATGATAAAAATGGCAAATCCTGAAAGTTTTTACATCACAACCACTCTTCCTTATGTCAACGCGCCCCCACATATGGGGCATGCAGTCGAGTTTGCTCGTGCCGATATGATCGCAAGACACAAGGAAATGAAGGGAGTTGACGTTTTTTTGAACACCGGTACCGACGAGCACGGACTTAAGATATACAGAGAAGCCGAAAAGAAAGGAGAGGACCCGAGTAAATATGTCGATCGCCTGTCCGATGTCTTTAGGGATCTGACCGTATCGCTTAACATGAGGTCCGATCTTAATTTTATCCGTACCACTGACGAACATCACAAAAAAGCCACGGAAGCCTTTTGGAAAAGGTGTTTGAAAAACGGAGATATTTACAAGAAGAATTACAAGGTATGCTACTGCGTCGGATGCGAACTTGAGAAAAGCCTCTCGGATCTTGTTGACGGACGTTGTCCCGATCATCCGGACAGGGAGCTTGAAATGATAGAAGAAGAGAACTACTTCTTTCGCTTTTCTCGTTATCAAAAGGCTTTACTTGAAATGTATGAGAATGATCCGGATTTCGTCATTCCCGATTTTCGTTTGAATGAGATAAAGAGTTTCGTTGAAAGAGGTCTGGAGGATTTCAGTGTTTCCCGTCTTGCGACAAAACAGCCGTGGGGGATCCCCGTTCCCAATGATCCCGAACACACCATGTACGTTTGGTTTGACGCTCTTGTGAATTACGTGTCGGCCATAGGATGGCCAAATGACATAAAAAGTTTTAAACGTTGGTGGCCGGTAACCCAGTACGCCGGAAAGGATAACCTGCGTCAGCAGTCGGCGATGTGGCAGGCCATGTTGATGTCCGCCGGTCTGCCTTGTTCAAAGAGGATAATCATAAACGGCTTTATAATAAGTGATGGTAAAAAAATGAGCAAAAGTATCGGGAATGTCATCGATCCCTTTGACTTGATAAAAAGGTACGGAACCGATGCTTTGCGTTACTACATTGCTCGCGAGGTACATCCTTTTGAGGACAGTGATATGACCGAAGATCGTTTCAAAGAAGCTTATAACGCCAATCTTGCCAACGGGCTTGGAAACTCCTTCAGCCGAATAATAAAAATGGCTCACAGCTATGAGGTCAATTACGGCAAACTTCCCGACATTGATGAAGTATTGAATAAAACCGAGACCGAGAAGAACTATCATAAGGCCTTCGAATCCTTCGAGATAAATAAGGCCTCCGATCACGTATGGAGCAAGATATCTTTTTTGGATAAGGTCATAGATGAGACACAGCCCTTTAAAAAGATAAAGATAGACAGACCCGGAGCCGAAAAAGACATAATCAGACTGATTCACGGGCTTTGGGAGATATCGGTCTTACTCATTCCTCTGATGCCGGAAAGCGCAAAGAGTATAATGGATGCAATTGAGAAAAGACTCCCGCCGGAGACGCCTCTTTTTATCAGAAAATGACGGATTATTGAAAGGTTAAAAGGGCTATAATTATTTACGTGCCGGTTTTTTTATGTCGGAGTATTTAAAGTATATGAAACCCTCATATTTTGATGTTCATACCCATGTGAATCTTAAAAACTTTATCGGAAAGGAGGACGAGGTCATAAAAGAGGCCTTGAATGCCGGTGTTTGGATGGTTAATGTCGGGACCGATATCGAAACTTCCCGGAAAGCCGTCGCTCTGTCCGAGGGTTACGGAAAGGGGGTTTACGCCACGGTCGGCTTTCATCCCATATATATCGGTAAAGAGAAATTCGAATACGAAACTTTTTTTGACACCGCATCTTCTCCGGAGGTCGTTGCTGTCGGGGAGTGCGGTTTGGATTATTTTCATATCAGAGATCCGCATCTGATAAAAGAACAGAAGGAGGTTTTCGTGTCTCAGATAGAGATCGCCAACCGACTTAAGAAGCCCCTGATGCTCCACATTCGAAGCGGTCCGGCCGGAAATGCCTACGCCGACAGTCTCGAACTTATAAAGCTGTATGCGCGTGTTCCCGGCAACTCCCACTTTTTCTCGGGCACTATTGATGAGGCCAAAGAGTTCCTTTCTCTCGGTTTCTCTCTTTCTTTTACCGGTGTTGTGACGTTTGCTTCCGATTATGATGAACTGGTCCGTCTTCCTCCTTTGGAGATGGTAATGGCCGAGACCGACGCTCCTTATGTTTCACCTTTATCGGTGAGAGGAAAGGAGAACAGACCGGTGTACGTCAGAGAGGTGGCGGACAGAATAGCGGATATACGTTTTGAACCGAATGAAGATGTTATTGGAGCTCTTTTTGAAAACGGGTGTCGTCTCTTCAATGTTTGCACCGGACATCGTTCGTGAGTTAAAATGAATCATCATGGAAGAACTTTATTCTCGTCTCGCTCCGGTTTGGGATGCCACTCTTACGATGAGCGGATTCAAAAGAGGTTTATGCCGTTACGTTCTAAAGACGGTATCGGAATGCAAGGTTTCCGAACCGAAGATATTGGATGTTGGATGCGGAACGGGGCTTGTCAGTTTTGCTCTATTGAAAAAATTTCCCGGTGCAAGTATTGTCGCTACCGATGTTAATGAAGATATGGTAAGGAAGGCCGAACAGCTGGCGAAGCGGAAAAAGATAGACGAAAAAGATCTGATAATAGGAAGGGCGGACGTTTTGGATCAAGACGTTGTTACTTTAAGTGATGACAGCGTGGTCCATTTGTCGCCCAATTCTTTTGACGTAGTGATAGCAAGTGGTGTTCTTGAATACACTCCTCTTGATCTGGCTGTTCCGAAACTTCTCAGTCTCTTGAAGCCCGACGGGCTTCTGATGGTCATATCCATAAAAGACGACACCTCGGTGGGAAGGCTTTGGGGAAAGGTCTATAAGTTCGTTCCCATAGAGAAAAGCGAACTGAAGAGATCGTTGAAGGTTCACGGTTGCCGTCATGTGATCCACTCGCCTCTGACTTACAAAGAGTTTCCGGCTAATATGACCCGGACAGGTCTCTTGGCGGTAAAATAAGGTCCTGAACCCTGTAATTTTTCGATACGGATGAACTATCCGGTTTTCCACATTTAGTACACATGATGTCCACATATATTAATGAGAGGATCGGAAAAACGGAAGGGTCCCAAACACCGAGTGCCGGATCATGTCCTGACCGAATCGTTTGCGGTTTTCGGTCGAAACCTAAAAATAAAGGTTTTTGTTGCGCCCTTTCGGCATATATGCTACTATCATCCTCGTATGACTGAATCAGAAGCTGAAAATATGGAAATAACTGAAGACGCCGGAGAGAGGAACCGAGTCTACGAGATCGGTTTTCATCTCATTCCTTCTCTTTCGGAAGAAGAGGTGTCGAAAGAGGTGGTTGCCATTAAAAAAGCGATCGAAGACGCAGGAGGCGTTTTTATAGCGGAAGGTTATCCCAAGATGAGAACTCTTGAATACACCATAGAGGTTCCCATAACGATGCCTAAATCGCGTTTTAGCCACGCCCAGTTCGGATGGATAAAGTTCGAAGCCGAACCGGAGGCCGTCTCTTCGATCAAGAAAGCCGTTTCGGGAAGTGAAAATGTTATTAGGATGATAATAGTAAAGACCGTCAGAGATAACACCCTTTACGGATACAAACTTAAACAGAAAAAGGAGGCGGAAGAGAGAAGGGAGGAGGAAGCCAAAAAGAATTCAGAGAACTTCAAGGTTTCCGATGAGGAAATAGATAAAAGTATAGATGAGATTATAGTATAATTAAAAGGAGCTAATATTATAATCTAAAAAAATTTCATGGATTTTAACAAGGCGATAATTGCCGGAAACCTTACGAGAGATCCCGAGATCCGTTCTCTTCCTTCCGGTGCAAAGGTTTGCAATTTCTCTTTGGCCACTAATCGGTTTTGGAAAGATAAGGACGGAGTTCAGCAGAAGAGCGCCGATTTTCACAACATAGTTGTTTTCGGCAGACAGGCTGAAACCAGCGCACAGTATCTTAAAAAAGGCCAAGAGGCGATGGTGGAAGGTCGAATACAGACTCGAAGTTGGGAAGATCAGAATGGCGAAAAGAAATACCGGACCGAAATAGTGGCCGAGAGAGTTCAGTTCGGATCCAGAGGTCCCGGGGGAGGTGGACCCTCCGAGGGATCTTACCAGTCCAATGAAGATGAACAGGGAGCGGATAATGATGCAGATCAGATAAACTATCCCGAAGAGGAGGTCGATCCGGAAGATATACCTTTTTAAGTAAGGGATGGACTTTCGAGGGGTCAATGTGTATAATGTTGCTCTCGAAAAGAATTTTTAAAGTAAAAAGACATATTAAATATTCAACATGGCTGAGTGTTTCTTCAACAAGAACAATATAAAACATATAGATTACAAGGATACGGAGCTGCTAGCCCAGTTCACTAATCCTCACGGACGCATACTGGCGAGGAAGTACACGGGAGTGTCGGCGAAAAATCAGCGCAAACTGGCTTTGGCCATAAAAAGAGCCCGCTATATGGCCCTTCTCCCTTACGTCTCGGATTGATAACTTGCAAGGAATATCAATAAAAAAAACTCCGATCCCAAGATCGGAGTTTTTTAATGTGAGTCTAGACCAGACTTATCAAGATCTTCTCTTTCGTACCTTCTTCCCCCTCTTCTTTCTTTATCCGGTTTATTGAGGTGCAGTTTCCGCACCTCCAGAATGATACCTCTTCAATGCTTACGTTCACTACACGCGGGTATCCGCAACTCATGCACCTTACTTTCGATTCGGGAACCCCTTGATGCCTACATGGTATCGTTTCGCTTTTCCTCTCCATTCTACCTCCTATTTCATAGATTTTGACTGATCCAC
Organism: Candidatus Campbelliibacteriota bacterium; assembly: GCA_007125155.1. GTDB lineage: Bacteria > Patescibacteriota > Minisyncoccia > Phycocordibacterales > CSBR16-193 > SKVL01. Next base: position 31,381 of record SLDR01000038.1, read on the forward strand.
CCTTATCAAAAGGGCAAAGAACCGATCCAGGAATGGAATTTACATCATTTGCATCCGAATTGCAACCGTCTTGACCGAGGTACTCGACTCTACCCCTTTTCCACGCGTTCCGTGTACTGTCCGGTTTCCGTGTTTATTCTTATCACGTCTCCTTCATTTATGAAAAGAGGTGCCGATATCTCGGCGCCGGTTTCGAGTAAGACCACCTTTGATCCCCCTTGAGCGGTGTTGCCTTTTATGGAAGGAGGGGCCGTTTTCACCTTAAGGTCCATTTTAATGGGGAATTTTATACCTATGATCTCATCGTTGAACATCATGGCCTGTACCTCGGTACCTTCTTTTAAGAATTTCTTTTTTTCCCCGACGATCTTTTCGCTCATCGCGAATCTGTCACCCTTGTCGGACGATGAGTGGAACCAGAGATCTTCTTGTTTGGAGAATATATAAACGATGTCCTTGGTCTCTATCTCGGCTTCCTCTATCTTTTCAGACTGATGAAAGGATCTCTCTGTAACCTTTCCGGTCTTCAGGTTTCTTATCTTTGTCTGGTTAACCGGTTTTCTCTGTTGCTTTCTGAAGATATGGGAATCCAGGACCTCATACGGCTCCCCGTCCAAAACAATATATTTATTCGGGGTTATTTTATTGTAATCAAGCATAACGAAAGAATATTAGCACATTTTAATTTGAATTATAAGACCCCGGTTCCTCGAAAAAAGTTTGCCGACAGTCGGTGGGGAGGCCGGTGGAGTTGAGTTAATTTTGAGGCACGAAGATGGAGAGCCTCCGGCCTGTTTCAACGAAAGGTAATTATTTTTCTTTTTTGTTCTCTTTAAGCTTGGTCTTTATTTCTTTCAGGATCTTGTTCGAGATCTTCTTGTTCTCTTTTAGATATTTTCTGGTCGCATCATATCCTCTACCCAGCTTTTCTTCTTCGTAACTGTAAGATGCGCCCGACTTTTGTATAATTCCGAATTTTTCTCCAAGTGCCAATATTTCTCCTTCTCTTGATATTCCTTCATTGTACATCAGATCGAACTCGGTTTGACCGAAAGGAGAGGCAACCTTGTTCTTTACAACCTTGACCCTGACCCTTCCTCCCATCACCTCGTCACCCTTCTTTATCTGGGCGATCCTTCTTATGTCCAGCCTTATGGAAGAATAGAATTTAAGGGCTTTGCCTCCGGGCTGTGTTTCCGGTGAACCGAAGAACACCCCTATCTTCATTCTTATTTGGTTGGTGAATATGACAATGGTGTTACTTCTGGCCGTTATGGCGGTCAGCTTTCTTAAGGCCTGCGACATCAGTCTGGCCTGTTTGCCTACATGATGTGCACCCATATCTCCTTCTATCTCATCTTTCGGTGTCAGAGCCGCCACCGAGTCTATCACTATTACGTCGATGTTACCGGTTCTGACCAAGCTTTCCACTATCTCCAGGGCCTGTTCGCCCGTGTCGGGTTGCGATATCAGAAGATCGGAGACATTGACTCCAAGTTTTTTGGAGTATTCAGGATCCAGTGCGTGCTCGGTATCTACAAAAGCCGCTATACCTCCTTTCTTTTGAGCTTCAGCCACAACGTGAAGACAGACAGTGGTCTTTCCACTCGATTCCGGTCCGTATATCTCTATGATTCTTCCTTTCGGAAGACCACCGACACCCAAAGCATTGTCGAGCCCTATTGAACCGGTTGAGACCACATTTACGTCCAGTTTTGGCCTGTCACCGAGTTTCATTATCGCCTCTTCTCCGAACTTGGTTTTTATTTCCTCTATAGTGCTTTCAAGAGGGTCTTTGCTCTTATCTTTTTTATCTCCGGTGTCTTTTTTTGTCATATCATTAAAAGGTTTCGGTTTGATCGGTGTCTTCCTCCTCTTCCTCGGTGTCTTCCTCTCCGCTTCTTATCCTTTCTATCTCTTCTTGAGAGGGGACGACAAAAGTATCTGAGGCGCCCAGGACCTGTTGTTGTATCTTAACGCTTCGTCCGAATCTGTCCTTCGCCTCGACCTCTATTATATTACGGGGTCCCATCATAGGCAATTTTTCTCTGAACTCTCCTTCGGTGTTTATGAATATGGGAGTGCCGTTCAAACTTACTTTGGTGATGTTTCTGGTCTTTCCGTAGAGAGTGAAGGTTCTATCTTCGATCAATTGGTTGTTTTTCGGGTACTCTATTTTTACCACCGGTCCCATTATCAGGTCATTGGCTTGGAAATATCCGTACGTCACAAGTGCCGTCAGTGCCAGAATGACGGTCAGGATCCTAAGTTTTGTTCTCCATCTGTGTGCCAACATTATTGATATCTTTGTTCGTATTCCTCTTGGTCGTCGAGATCGGCCGGGCCGTAGTCCGAGGGCTTCTCAATGACCTCTCGGGGTTTGGCGCCGTTAGCGGGACCGATCACGCCTCGTGCTTCCAACATGTCCATCAATCGGGCTCCTCGATTGTATCCCACCTTCAGCTTTCTCTGAAGGAATGAAGTGGAAGCCTTGCCGGCTTCGATCACTATTTCTCTTGCATCTTCGTAGAGATCGTCATCATCATCCTCGTCTTCCGTGTCCGTGTCGAAGATGCCGTTGTTCCCGGAACTCTCACTCACGGCAAGATCAAGCTCTTCGTCAAGACCCCCTTGGTAGTGTTTTCTGATATGCGATACCACTTTTTTGACCTCATCTTCCGATATGAACGCAGATTGTATTCTTTTCGGTTTGGACATCTCGCCTGAAAGGTACAGCATATCTCCCGAACCCAGAAGACGTTCAGCTCCCCCTGTATCAAGTATCGTTCGCGAGTCGATCTGGGAGGCCACCTGAAGCGCGATCCGAGCAGGTATGTTCGCTTTTATCAAACCGGTGATGACATTGACCGAGGGTCTCTGAGTGGAGAGCATCAGATGGATCCCAACGGCCCGGCTCATTTGTGCAAGCCTTACTATGGAGGCTTCCAGTTCTCTCGGATACGTCGCCATTATGTCGGCAAGTTCGTCTATTACGACCACTATGTACGGCATCGTTTCGGGAAGGTTCAAGGGGTCACGCTTCTCTTCATCCGTTTCTTTGTATTTCTTTCTCGCCGGTTTAACAACTTTGTTGTGATAGGACTCTATGTCGCGGACTGTCTCCGCCTCCAGAATGTCATATCTTCTGTCCATCTCTTTCGCCGCCCACTTCAGAGCCTTGATGGTATCTTTAGGGTTGGTTATGACCGGTGTAAGCAGATGGGGTATCTTGTTGTAAAGGGTTAGCTCGACCCTTTTGGGATCGACCATTATGAACTTAAGATATTCCGGGGAGTTTCTGTAAAGAAGGGAAGTGATGAGAGCGTGGATAGTGACGCTCTTACCACTACCGGTGGCGCCGGCTATCAGCAGGTGGGGCATTTTGGCGATGTTGGCGTAGTGCATGTCGCCGGAAACGTCTTTGCCCAAGGCGACCAGCAATGATTTTGGCGACTTGGCGAAATCTTCCGAATCAAGCAGTGTGCCAAGCCCGACGGTCGACTTGACCTTGTTGGGTATCTCTATTCCCACCAGCGATTTCCCGGGTACCGGGGCTTCTATTCTTAAAGGGTGCGCCGCCAGCGCCAGGGAAAGATCATTCTGAAGACCGACTATGCGTGAGAGTTTCACACCCTCGGCCGGCTTTAATGCATACCTGGTTACGCTCGGTCCGACCGAAACCTCATCCATTTCAACTTGGATGCCGAAGTTGGCCAAAGTTCTTTTTATGATGTTCAGGTTTGCTTTAACGTCTCCGACGCTGGGCTTACCGCTGTCCGATTTAAGAAGGCTCATCGGAGGAGGTGAATATTCGTACATTATCCCTTCAGAGTGAAGGCGCGCATCCATCTCTTCCTCCTTTTTTCTCTTGGAGACCCTCCATCTTTCGGTCATTCCGGACAGGACCCCTTTGCTTTTTTCCTCCTCATTGCCGTCTTCGACAACCTCGGGTTTCTTTTCGGGGGAGGGCGTTACCACCTCCGCTTCTTCGCCGACCTCTTCCTCCTCCTCTTCCATCTCCTCACCCCTCTCCTTGACCGCAGGTTTTTTCAGCCAGTTCTTCATCCTCGACAGGTGTTCTATTCTGAAGGAGGTGTTGAACATTATGAATATGGATATCACAATGAGAGCCGTAAGGATTATCAAGCTGGCATAGAAATCGAACAGCCATTCCATAGGCGATGCTATCCATTCTCCTATCAATCCTCCTCCGTTACCGTTCTCGCTTAAAAGGCCGGCCAGACTGACGCC
>SLDR01000030.1 GCA_007125155.1 Candidatus Campbelliibacteriota bacterium
AACTCGAAGTTGTTTACTTTTATAAATAAGTAATTGACAGAAACTCTTAAAGGAGGTTTTGAAGATGCTCGATAATGAGATCCAGGTCGAGATAAGGAGAGATGAGAACAACCCTAACATCAGGAATTATCATGTCGCTTGGATTATATCGAAAAGCGAAGTAACGGAATTCACATTTGATCTAAAACCATCTAAACTGGTAGACCGTCTTGAGAGGGTCGGTGTCACAGGAAGATTTCTGGTCCGGGAAGTAATGTCGGTTACCGGTATCGACAAGGTGCTCATAGGTCCTCACCAAGTTTCTGTGGTGAAGGATCCCGGTTTCAAATGGGAGAACGTGGAACCTGAGATCATCAAGGCGCTACTTGAGTGCTTCCTCAAAGAAACAGGTAAGAAAAGGAGCGGAAGCTCCTTCTCCGTGTTGACTGTGGGTGAGAATATGGTCGTTCAATATTTATGATCTTTCATCAACTTGCAAGGCCGCATAAATGTCATGTGGCCTTTTTTTATCTATCTCAATTCAATATTCTTGTATATAATCTTATATCTCTAGGTGCCTGAATGCAGTTTCGGTTAAGAATTGACTCGATCTCACTTTTATCTATTTGCAATCCTCCTTCCTCATGCTCTCTTAAACCTATGGGTTTCACAAAATCATACTCTTCAAGACCGCTTAAGATCCTCAAAGAAACTATCCTGGATTCATATTCAGGAAATAAAACCAAAATGATAGGATTTTCACGAGAGTTTAAAAATCTGGCTTCGCTTCTTAAACTTATCGCCGTCACATCCGTTTCATTTTCACCCATCTTGTTAGAACTCAAGGTCCATGAAAAGCCCTCTTCCATCTCCTTTTCAAAATCGGTTAATATCTCATTCATATCAAATTCGTTCTCTTCGTTGCCATTTAATACGGCCACATGTGCGGAAAGAGGAGGATCGCAAACATTTTTTGAAAAGGCGAAAGGCCCGGGCCAAGAAAGAGTCAAAGGAAGACCTCCTCTAAAGGGTATTTCAGAAGTAACACCGCGCGAGGCAGTAACGGTGTTCTCATATTCATCTATTATCAGAGCCACCACCTCGACCGAGGGGATCTCGAGCAATCCTTTGTTCTCAATACGAGCCTCCAGCCGGGGAGTTGGGATATCGCTCCTTAAGTTAATATCCGAGAACTCAACATTGTAATCTTCCTTATCATACGGTCTGCCCTTTTCTGTCCATCTTATCTTTTCCCAAGAAAAACTTGTCCAAGCGGGTGTCTCGTCAAAATCAAGCTCCCTTTCAAAAACAAAAAAGGACTCGCCCGCCCTGAAGAATGTTCTACCTCTTTTCTCGGATATGAGTCTTCCTCGGTTATCAAAGAAAGAAAATTTGTAATAAGCTTCCGGTGACCCCATTCCGGCTTCGGTATTCACAAACTGAGCTATCGCACCGTGGATATTACCTCCCACAGGAAAAGCGTTGCTCCACATTACCACCGGATCATCTCCGGTCAATTCTACAACTTCCGGTGGTTTTATCAGAAATTTCGTTGTTAGAAAAACGGCAACGATGATGAAAATGATCGTGGAAAATATCAATATGTAAGAAACTTGCCGTTTCTGGCCCCATGACCAAATGCTCCCCATATATCGTGATTATACTACATCAATAGATCTTTTAAAATATAGAAAACGTGAAAAGTAAGATGATGATGATCGGCGTCCACAATAGACCTTTGCCCGGATTCTATACCGATCTGATATTTAAAAAAATGACAGGATGTTGTCCTGTCATTTTTTATTTAGAGATCAAAAACTGAAAGCCGGCGACTACCCACTTTCCCCGAATAAACGAGTATCATAGGCACTACGGTACTTAACTTCTCTGTTCGGAATGGGAAGAGGTGTGTCCACCGCGTCTAGTCACCGACTTTCAATTTTCAATCTTCTCCGTCGGGGAAATCTGAAGATTCCGCTTCGTACTCAAAGGGCGAATAAATACCGTCATCAGATAATAACAAAATTTTGGCCGAGGTGCCCGGACTCGAACCGGGAATCCTTCTTGAAACAAGTCAAGACGCTCTCCATTTGAGCTACACCCCGGCTTTATCGGATACTGATAACCAGAAAGAACACATCAATGTGGTCGAGGTGCCCGGATTTGAACCGGAGACCACTCGGTTGTGGCCGAGCCGCTCTACCATGCTGAGCGTACACCTCGACTGCAGAGGATGATTTTTGGTGGGAATGCCCGGATTTGAACCAGGGTTAACCGATTGTGGTCGGCTGCCTCTCCTCCTCGGCCACATTCCCACATTTTTTAAAATGAAAGATCGCCCACAGAGTACGAAGCGGAAAAATTCCCCGCAACAGGGTAAATATTAAATATCGCGCATAGGTTACTTGGCGGGAATCGAAACATTAGTACTCCTCGGCTGAACACCTCGCGATGCTTACACCTAGAGCCTATCAACCTGGTCGTCTCCCAGGAGTCTCAAACGATTCCTAATCTTGGGGTTGGCTTCCCTCTTAGATGCCTTCAGAGGTTATCCTTTCCCGACTTAGCTACCCTGCGGTGCCGCTGGCGCGACAGCAGGCAGACCAGAGGTCAGTTCCTTCGGGTCCTCTCGTACTACGAAGAAATCCCCTCAAGAATCAACGCCCACAGTAGATAGAAGACCGACCTGTCTCACGACGGTCTGAACCCAGCTCGCGTACCTTTTTAATTGGCGAACAGCCAAACCCTTGGGAGCTTCTTCACCCCCAGGATAAGGTGAGCCGACATCGCTGTCGGATTTTACTCACATTACTGTGAGGATCGGACTATATCATCACCCCGTTCTTTTCTCTTTCAAAAAAACGGGGGATCGGCGTGTAGTCTCTACGGGGTCATGAATCAGTTTATATTCCATTGAAGGAATAATGTGTTTGTGAATTATCCTTTTCAGTTCAGGGATGCTTGATTTTAAGAACCTAATACGTCTGTATTTTTTATCTTTATTTAATTTAGCACTCAATCCCATTTCTCTTAGTTTTTTAATAAGAATGATTTGGCTCGATAGATCAAATTGCTGAGTATTCAAGTAAAAATCAGATTCAGAACATTTGCTTCCATCATCCATATACCAAACCGCAAGCGATATCGAGTTTAACTCTATATCCAGAGGAATGGTTTTCATTTTATTCACATACCATAATTTCATAAGATCTGTTATTTCTGGGTTTTGTTTTGTGTAGAAACGATAAGCGACTCTGCCTTCACTTCCCTTCCGTTTTTTAGGTGCATTACCTGAAATATTTGATAACACTAAATATTTCCAATCAACATATTCATGTTGTGAAAAAGAATGATTTATTTCAAGAAAAGCATCCCTCCTGCCCGGTATTTGACGAATATACCCATCACCAAGCAAACACCCTATAATTACAGATCTCTGAAACTGATCCAGACTTCCCACGGTATTGTCCATACATATATTCTATCATTGATGATAGCGCTGGTGTATGGAGTTCACCGTTACCACAAAAAGTTTTAACTTTTTGTAACAAGGAGCCTTAGCTCCTTATAGCCGATTTGTTTTTGTAGAGCATTACTGCTCTAGGCACCCCGATGTCATGTTTGTAACACAAAGTTAAGGTGCCGAACACCGCCGTCGATATGAACTCTTAGGCGGTACCAG
>SLDR01000027.1 GCA_007125155.1 Candidatus Campbelliibacteriota bacterium
ATCAATTTGGCATAATTTTTTTTCTTCCCTCGGGTATATTTATTTTATAGTTCTCTTTGATCTTTCGGCCAATAAGTTTTCCGAGCACATGAGTGCCGTAAGGCATGCACATTTCACCAAAGGATCTTTTAGCCCTGGTCACATTCGAGAATTTTCCTTTCTTTATGGATTCAAATACGGCCTCGGGTGTTTTTCTTTCAGCCTCGACGACGCAATAGTCTGTATCGAGAAATTCGAAGAAGTGGGTGTCCGAGGTTGCCACCAAGGGCAAATTTTTCTCTTTAGCCAGTTTTTCCGCTTTCTTATTCTTATTTATGTATTTGCTGTAAAACCAGGAGTGTTCAATGGCGTCAAAAAGATGAGCGTATCTTTCGGCGTACTCCATAAGACTCGGTCTGCTCAAAATACCCGGATAATATGGATGAGGAGCGATCACGAATATATATGGATGATCTTTTTTGTAATTTTCGAGGTCTTTGAATGTGTCAATGCCTTCGGCATCTTTCTCGCAATTTAGGACGATCAAGTGCCTTTTCTCGTTCATCCTTTCACCGATATTGAGTTCTATTCCCGGTATTAGAAGGATCCCTTTTGATTCCGCATACTCTTCGTGTTCTTTGCTATGAATGACCTTACCGTGGCAGGTAAGGGCCAGAACATCAAAACCCAGATTCGAGGCCGTATCTATGCCTTCTTCGGTGCTGTGGTCTATAACATCCTCAGGATCCTCATTTGTGTGGAAGTGCAGGCTGGTCTTCAAAAGCATTTGTTAATTCTATTCCTCATTTATCTGATTATCAAGTCATGTGGGAACATTGCAATGTTTGGAAAAAAAGAAATAATTGAATGCCCAAGAGAAAACGCCCCCGAAGAGGCGCTTTATAAAGATCATCTTTTACAGGTTTCGATCAGTCCGGCTATGCCGGTTGCGATCAAAATGACGGAAGTGAACCACACTGAGGGCAACGGCTCCATGTTCCAGTATATCTTTGCGGTCATTGCTACGATCGAGCAAAAAGCAACTATATAAAGGAGCTTTACGAAAAAGCTTTCAGGACGCGGTATGCCATTCTTGAAATCAACCACGTCTCCCCTCAGAAAAGAGATAATTTCCATTCCGGCAACTGATAAAAGAACCATCAGAGACGCTACATTCTGCTCGATCACAAGAATGTTACCCGCTCCGGCTATCAAGATGGACCGGTCACGTATATGGTCGGTTAATTTTCCGAAATGAGTTTCTTGGTTCAAGCGACGGGCCAAGGTGCCGTCGAATGCGTCACTTAAGATCGCCAGCGTTAATATTGCAGGTATCATACCCGTCATCAGACCAAGGCCGAATTGTATGATATAGAACAAGATGGCAAGGATGCCGATCAGGGTCACGATGGTAGGGATGGTCAACATCCTGTTGAATGAAGGGTTATTCGAGATATTTCCGGCAAGAGCGGTCGGATCTCTTCTTAATACTTCCATTTCTGTCCTCCTTAAAGTTATCCTTTATTTTATTCTTTTTTCAACACGGATAAACCGGTATGGGGTTCATCTGTAACATATCTTTAAATTTCCCTCTCTTTAAATTAAAACATAATAAGAACAAACAGTCAAAATCAAAAAAAGACCGAATTTCAATATTCGGCCTTGGATCTGTCTGCCTGTCCGTCTCTCGGTTTATTGTAATTGGCAACTTATTCTTTCTATAGCTTTTGCGGTTATCGGACCGACTTGACCGAATCCGGTGGTTTGCGGTGTCCCGTGAGATATTATTCCTTCAGCGGTTTGAAAATCTTGAACGGCTTTTTGCGTTACGGAGCCGAAATACCATGTTATGTGAGGATGGCTGAAGTATCCCGTATCTTCCAAAAACTTCTGAAGCTTTGTGATGTCTTCTCTGTAGTCACCGAATCTCATGACCCGTCCGATCCTCAAACATTCGGTCTGATTGACCGCACCGCTGTTTCCTCCCCGAATGATGTTTCCCGTATCGGATGAAGTTGAACTTTCCGGGGCTTGTTCCGCGATCTCTGAGGGCTCTGCTTCTATCATAATGTCTTTTGTATGCACGGTGTCCTCCGTACTCAATTCATGTCTTTTCAAAATTCTTTCCATTTCGGCTATCTGAACTTCAAGTTCGGCGATTATTCGATCCATGGCATCAGTATTTCCGGCCGACACCGGAAATACAAAAAATATGGATACGATGATCGTCAGGCAGATCGTTCCGGCAATGACATACGGTCTCTTCATGATTTATAATTTTATACTAAACATTCCGCAAGGGCAAGGCGGGTGATCTGCCGTTCGAATAACCCGGGTAACAAAAAACACCCGCTTAATGCGGGTGTTTTTTCGATCTTACATTTCTTTATTATTCACCATCTATCATCTCATCAGCCATCTCATCGTACACTTCGTCAGTAATGGCGCTTACCACCTCTCCATCATGAACAACAACTACCGTTGTGTGCGGTGTTATAACTTGTGCAGTCGCTTCATCGGTTCTGTCACCGTATCCGGCCGACGAGGATTCGAAATCAAAAGTGAACTCGTATTTTCCATCTTCAATTCTTACCCAACCGACGACCTCCAACTCGTCTCCGTCAAAAGTATATGTGGGAGATTCTTCCTCCATCCATTCCCTGGCCACATTCAGCGCTTCGGTTAAACCCAATTTTTCTTCCAGATCCTCAATTATACCTTTAAGTGCTTCAATTATGTCATCAATTTTTTCTTCAGTGGCATCTTCTTCTTTTAGTAGGTCACTCACCGCTTCGGAGAGAGTATTGACCGTTTCCATTATGTCAACTTTCTCATCAACTTCTTCCGGATCATCGGGTTCGGTAACCGGCTCATCCGTCGGTCTCTCTCCGGTCAAACAGGTCACTTTGGCTATATTCGCCGCTGTTCTGGGCCCGACCTGACCGTAACCGGTCTCATTGGGGATTCCTTCCGAAACTATGCCTTGAGCTTCTTGAAACCTTTGGACCGCTCTTTCGGTGACCGGTCCGAAGTACCCGGTTATTTGATCGAAGTCAAAGTGTCCTTCCTCTTTCAAAAATCGCTGTAGGTTTTCCACATCATTACCCGAAGAACCTTGACCCAAAACTCTCCCAAGCTGAAGACAGGCCTGAACCTGGTGTGCTCGTTCGCTGGCCTGTGGTGGAAGATGTGATCGGAAACTCGGTTCATCATCGTTGTTCTCATCGGCATAGGATGGAACCGCCACCGCCATCACAACGAAGGCTAAAAGAAGGAATATTCCCGTTATGTAGTGTTTTATTTTCATGATCTGATAATATTACTTATAATCTTATAAAAATCGAAGCCAAAGCTTCCATGATCAGATTCTACACCAAAAATAGATAAAACAGAAACTGAATATTATTAACAGGTCTCGATCTTGAAAGCGGTTCTTTACCCACAGGCGTTATTGCTTCAGATAAGTAAAAATTATGCTATTATTCACATATAAGTTAGATTTAAACGTCTGGAATATTTATCTTTTTATTGATTTATGGCTAAGATATTGATCGTGGAGGATGATGATTTTCTTCGCTCCCTACTCTCGGAGAGGTTGGAAGGTTCAGGTTATACTGTTGAGCAGGCGGAAAATGGAGAAAGGGCTTTGGAGTTGGTGCCCGAGTTCAAACCGGATCTGGTGCTTTTGGATCTTCTTCTTCCGGGAATTCACGGATTTGAGGTTTTGAGTTGGCTGAAAGAACTTGATAAGCCGCTTTCCGATACTCCCGTTATTATTCTCTCCAACCTGGGTTCCGAAGAGGATATAAAAAAAGGTAAGGCCTTGGGTGCGGAGGATTACTTGGTAAAGGCAAAGTTTACTCCCAAAGATATAATTGAGAAGGTTGAGAAAATGACCAATTAGACGATAATTTGTATTTTTAATATTTATGATCGAGGCGTTGGGGAAAATCCTCTATAAGATCGTTGAGGATCTTGATTTAAAGTTCTTACTTGATATTAACTATCGTTTGATACTGTATATTCTCCTTTTTATAGCGGTAATATTTTTGATATATTACATTGCATGGAGGAGATTGATGTACTATACCCGACTTATGGATAGTCATGTTGCCGAACTTTGGGAAAAAGAGGAATACCAGATAAACAGGGATGATGTGTCCGAAGATGTGAAATATATCAGAATGCAGCGCCTTAAAAGCGATTGTGACGGTAAGATAAAAAATGCGAGAAAAAAGAGGGATATGTTCTTCTTGTTGCCCTTTATGAGGTTTATATACAAGAAAAAGATGGGGAGTGATGCGCCCATGTATCTCTCTTCCTGAATCCGTCATCCTTTAGATCTCGATCCTTCCTACGGGCATAAGGTATATGGGCTCCGCATCCGTCCCCAGGATCTCTTTTATGGTCTCGTCCTCAAAAGCGCCTATCGCCACCGTTCCCAGCTCCATAGAGGTGGCCTGCAGGTAAATATTCTGAGAAATATGTCCGGCCTCGATGTGGGTATACCTTACTCCTCTCTCTCCGTACCTTGGAGTGATCCTCTCATATGTTCCGATCATTATGAACAGAACGGGTGCTGTTTTTATCGATTCCTGATTCAGTGAGGCTTGATATATTGCATCTCTTTCGCTTCCGTGTTTTTTCATATCAAGCCGATGTTCATAAGGGTCGTACCTGTAAATACCCGGGCTGAGATCTCGAACATTCCTGACATCAACCAATATATCCAGAGGGTAAGTGGCGCCGGCTGAAGGAGCGGTCTTGAAACCTCTCTCCTCATCGGTCACGCCTCGCCCCGCCCACAGAAGTTGCGAAAGCTCATACTTACTTAATGATTCATCCGTAAAATTCCTCTCGGATCTTCTTTCGTTCAGTATTTCTTCAAAGCTCTTGCCTTCATGTTCGGGGGAGGGAAGATATATTTGTTCTGTGTTCTTCATATCGTTTTCATTGTTATGATCCCGGATATTGGGGGAGTTTCCGGTGAATATAAAAAAAATCACTACTGATACCGGAACCGCTATCAAGACGGTGTAAAACAAAGTTTTTTTCATAATATTAAAAAATAAAAAAATTTGAAAGTTTTATCCGTAATATCCAATACATCGTCGGATCGAACTCCTTATTTATAATTTATCACAATCTATTTGACACAGCCAAGTTCAAGTTCCGGGTGATATTTTAAATATAATATATACCCGAATGATCGGACCGTGATTTTTGCTTGTGTTATAAAAAACAAAAAAAGACCTCCTTTTCGGGTCGGGTATGGAATAGATCATTGTTTAAAACTTTTGGCTAAATTGGATTTTGACAATGGGTTTGTTGTGTTTTAATATGGTTTGGTTATATCCTAATGATGGATCTATCTATTATATTTCTCGAGTAATACTAAAATGATGTTTAGCTTTGATCTAAAAAACAAAAAGAATTATTTTTTCATGGGATTTGTTACGGTTGTCCTGTTGATGGGGTTGTTGGTCCTATGGTTTCAATCCGGTGAAGTGTCGGAAAATGAAAATTCGGACGATGATGTCGGGCATAGTGTTGAGGTACTTGATCTGTCAAGTCTTAAATTCAACAGAAATGTTAGCTCGACCGGAAGAGTTCATTCCTTCAATGAGGCCGAGCTTTCGGCTGAGCAAGGCGGTTTGATCAACCGCGTCGATGTTTCGGTGGGTGAGATGGTGTCCTCTGGTAGGGTTTTGGTATCTTTTGACGCAGAAGACGCCAATAATCAGCTTGTTCAAGCTGAGACGGCTTTATTGGCTGAGCGTTTTCGATTGGAGGAGATGATCGCCGGCGAAAGGCCTGAGAGAATATCCATTTTACAAAGTTCCGTTAAGAATGCCGAGATAGAGTTGGATCAAGCGGTAAGACAGGCCGATAACGCCATTGCGGTCAGTCGGAAAAATCTTTTTAATAACGATTTGAGAGCTTATATGACCGATCCGGCTTTGGGTACCGGTGAACTGAGGAATGTCGATCCTCCTGTTATCTCCGGTGTTTACAGGGGTCACGTTGAAGGAGATTACAGGATAAGACTGTATCGTTCCGGTGCGGAGTCGGGTTATTCTTTTCGTTATGTCAGCCCGGACGGAAGGAGCGGTGTAGGTACGGTCAATACCAGGGTACCTCAACCGTTGGGGGAAGATGGATTGTATATTCTATTTCCGGAGAATTTTTTGAGGCAAATTAATCTGGAATGGTTCGTACCGATTCCCAATGACAGATCACCCACATACATCTCGGCGAGAGACGCCTACGAGAGGGCTTTGGAGGAAAGAGATCCCGCGATCGAGCGCGCTGAAGAAAATCTTGAAAGATTTAAGAAGGAGTTGGCCCTGGTTGAATCCGGAAGCAGGGAAGAACATATAGAAGCACAGAGGGCACTTGTCAGGAGAGCCGAGGCTGCAGTAGCCTCCGCTCAAAACTTTCTTGACAGGCGTGTTATAAGGGCTCCTTTTGATGGGGAAGTGGTAAGCATTTCCGCCAGGGTCGGCGAAAATGTATCCCCGGGTCAGGTGTTGGTAACGATAGCTAATGAAAACGTTTTAAAATTAAAGGTATTTTTAAGTCCCGATAAAGCTCGTTTAATATCGCAAGGTAATAGAGCCGAAATAGCCGGTGAGTATTCGGGTACGGTTATTGCCAAAGCTTCCGGTGTTGACCGAACAACCGGGCAGGTCGAGGTCTAAATAAGGATCGACCAGGACTCCGATCTTTTGATTGGAGAGCACCGTAACGTAGAGATATTTGCCGATATTCCGGAAGGGCCCTTGTGGTTACCTCTTTCGGCGGTTCGAGTCGACAGTTTGGGCAGTTTTGTTTTGACGGTCGAAGACGGTGAGGTTCAAAGATCGCCTGTTTTAACGGGAGATATTGATGGAGACTTCATTTCCATTCACTCGGAGCTAGACGACTCATTAGTAATTATAAAGGATTCACGTCAAGTTTCTGTTGGGCAGAGGGTTGAAATAAAATAAATTGATGAAAAATAGTTGCCCTAAAAATCGTTTTTGGTTTTTCTTTATTAAAAACTATCGTGTAACCTATCTTTTGATAGTCGCTTTTATTATTTTTGGTACTTTAGCCATTATACAGATACCGAAAGAATCCGCACCGGAGGTAAATATTCCGGTCATTGTTGTTGTAACCGGACTTCCCGGTTCGAGTGCCGAAAGTGTTGAGAATTTGGTGACTCGCGCAATAGAGAATCGAATCTCCGGCCTTTCGTATGTTACCCGGATAACATCAACTTCCGAGCAGGGTTTGTCAACGGTTGTCGTTGAGATGGAACCGCGTGTTGATGCTTCTTTGAAGATAACCGAGATAAGGAACAGAGTTGATCGTGCCAGAGCGGACCTTCCGTCGGAGGCCGGAAATCCGACCATACAGCAAATAAGTTTTTCGGATATTCCAATCATGTCTCTGGCTCTTTCGGGCCCTTATCAGCCGGCCGATCTTAAAAGCTATGCCGAAGAGTTGAAAGATGAAATAGAGACGATAAGGGATGTTTTCAGTGTCAATATAACCGGCGCACCGGATCCGGAGATAAGGGTGGAATTGAAACGGGAGTCATTGTCGAGGTTGAACATTTCGGCCGATCAGGTGATCAGAGCGATATCGCAGGCCAACCTGGAAGCCCCAATAGGAACCATTGAGACCGGTGGAGGGGTTTACGCCTTGAGATTCGATGCTTCTTTAGGTTCGGTCGAGGACATAGAGAGAGTTCCGGTAATTGAGCGATCCGGTGCGGTCATAACCGTGGGTGATCTAGCTGTCGTAGAGAGAGGATTTCAGGACCAAGGAACGGTTTCGCGTTTCAGTTCCAACGGAATGGAACCTCAACCGACCGTTTCTCTGAGTGTTTTTAAAGAAAGTGGCCGAGGTAATATTCTGAGCATATCCGATTCAGTGATGAACAGGATCAACAGACTTTCTTTAACTTCCTTTCCCGAGGATATTGAGGTTGTGGTGGTACAAAATGACGCCGATCTGATACGTTCCGATCTTAACACTCTACTTAAAGGCGGGACGGCGACGGTTGTAATAATACTTCTGATACTGAGTCTGTTTTTAGGATGGCGACAGGCCATCTTAGCCAGCGTTGTCGTACCTCTTTCATTTCTTATAACCTTCATAGTCATAGACGCTTGGGGTTTGACCATCAATTTTTTGACTTTGTTCTCTTTGATATTGGCGTTGGGTATATTGGTCGATGCCGCTATTGTCGTGACTGAGAGTATAAGCACCAAATATGCTAAAAATCGAAATATTACTGATTCGGTCGCCCAAACGATCAACGATTTTCAAAAACCCTTGATGGCCGGGACTTTGACGACCGTCTTTGTCTTTGCCCCGATACTCCTTCTTTCCGGTATCATATCGGAGTTCATCAGGAGTATACCCATAACCGTTTCGGCGGTCCTTTTGTCATCTCTTTTCGTCGCCTTGGGAATCATATCTACTATTTCCGTCAGGTTCATCAAAAGGATACCGGCTTCCTCCCAAGGGGGATTATTTTCACTGGGTCGTCGTTTGGATGATCTGTCAGTTTCATATAAGTCATTTCTGTCGTCTTTGATAAAGAACCGGAGAAGGTCCTATTTATTAATGGTTACAATGTTCTTTGCATTTCTTATTTCAATATCCCTGCCTTTTATTGGTTTGTTGCCGGTCAACATGTTCCCCTCGCCGGATGCGGATAGGGTTTTTATCGATCTTGAAGCTCGGCCGGGAACGCCGTTGGAGAGGACCTTGGAGACTTTGGCTACGGTAGAGAGCCGACTCTTGAGAGATCCTTGTGTTGATTCTTTTCTTTCGGTTGCCGGACAGGGTTCGCAGGCCGGAAGTATCGATATTGTACAGGCCTCCAATTCCCATTTGGCGGGGCTAACGGTAAATCTATGCGAGAATCGCAAAAAGACCAGCCAAGAGTTCGTGTCCCTCTACAGGAGTGAATTAGCCGATATACCCGGAGTCACGGTAAGGATCACTCAACCCGAGGAAGGACCGCCGACAGGCGAAGCTTCCATAACCGTAAATGTCCTGGGAGCCGATTTGGATGTGATAGAGAATTACGCTCGTCTGTTGGCCGGTACTCTCAAAGAGATCGAAGGAATAAGCGAGGTTAGTGATGGTATAAGGGAAACCGGAGGAGAGTTTGTCTTGACCATAGATAGAAACTCTGCCGAATTCTATGGCGTCACAGCCGCTCAAGTCGCCGATGTTCTGAGAACCTCTGTTTCCGGCCGGGTTGTTACCGATATAAAGATCGGTGAAGATGATATTGATATTTTGGTGATCGAAAAATTCAATAGTGAGACGGGATCGTTAGGGTTGGCTTCTCGTCTTGACATAGACGATATACGTTCCGTAATGATACTGACCTCAAGCGGACCGGTATCATTGGATAACTTTGTTAATGTCTCACTGGAGCCCGGTCGAAGTTCCATAAATCGCCGTGACGGCGAAAGGGTAATATCGGTAACAGGTCAGGTACTTTCCGGATACAATCCATCTGCCCTGACATCCGAGTTCAGGGAGAGGATCGCCGAGCTGGACATTCCGCCTGGAGTTTCCATAGATTTCGGGGGGGAAGCCGAAGAAATAGCGGATGCTTTTCTTGAACTTGGCAAAGCGATGCTTTTGGGTATCCTTTTGATATTTGCTCTTTTGGTTTTGCAGTTTAATTCTTTCAGTCAGCCTTTAATAGTCTTGACCACAGTTCCGTTGGCTTTGATAGGGGTTTTGGTAGGTCTGACCGTGGTCGGTCAACCACTTTCATTTCCGGGAGCTGTCGGTATAGTTGCTTTAGGCGGGATCGTGGTCAATAACGCCATCATACTGATTGATAAGATAAATAGGACCTATGAAGGGAAGGAGGTGTCCGAGTTGGTAAGATCGGTTGTAGATGGTGCCGGTTCGCGCCTTAAACCCGTGGTTCTGACAACATTGACTACTTCCTCGGGATTGGTTCCTTTGATATTTGTAAGTCCATCATGGGCTCCCGTCGCTTATTCGATAATATTCGGTTTGCTTTTTTCTACCATAATAACCTTGTTCTTGATACCGGTAATGTACGCTCTGTTTACCAAGAAGAGGAAAGACCTTTTTTCGGTTGAGTAAAACCGGTTTTTAGGGTGTTTCCATAGACCTTAAAATATTGTATGATAATGTTTGTATCCGGATCATGGTAGATAATTTGACGTTAATTTGTTTGAGAAAATTAAGAAATTGATAGGTGTAAAAGAGAGAAGGTTCGTCGGAGCCCCGGTAATAGTTGTTTCCTTTTTTGTGGTCGCCGGGGTTGTCACCGCTTTGGATATGAATATGCCTGAAAAAAGAATAGAGTCCGTTGACCCTTTTGAATTCGTAAGGACACTGACCGATGATGATAAGATAGTTCTTATAGACTTGAGAACTCCTCAAGAGTTCAATAAGGGCCATTTGCCGGGGTCGATGAATGTTGATTATGAAGCCTCCGATTTTGAGGAAATGCTTGATGATCTGACAAAGAGAACGCCTTACGCAATATATTGTCAAGGAGGAAGAAGGAGCAGGGAAGCTCTCGCCATTATGGATGAGAAGGATTTCAGGTGGGTTATTGATCTCTCCGGCGGGATCGAAGCGCTTTCTTTGGATCCTGAGGCCATTGAGCAATTATACCGATAGGCCGAATTATTTGAATTAATAAAAAATATCATGTACAGAACATTGATAACCATAACATTGGTCACAGTTGTATTCATAGCCGGAGTTTTTGCCGTTTGGGCATTGAATGGTCCTGACCGCTTTTCGGAAAATGATAATGATGAAGAGATCGGAGAAGAAAATGCCGAGCATGAAACTCCGTCGGAAACATTTTCCATGGAAGAGTTCGTTCTTTGTTTGAAAGAAGAAGGGGTTATCATTTACGGTTCCGTTACATGTCCTTTTTGTCATCAGCTTGCGCAGATGTTCGGAGGTTATGATGTGATAGACCCCATATACGTAGAGTGTTCCGAAGATCATGAGCGATGCATGGAAGAGATGCAGACGAATGGCGTACCTGAGATACAGATAAAAGGTGAGCTCTATCAAGGAGGGCGTTCACCTGAAGAGATAGGAAGAGCCGTCGGATGCGAGTTTGATGGATAAAGATCAATATAAATGTTCAATTTTTTAAGGTGCTTTGCTGCTTTAATATTGTTTATTTTTGCATTCGTTTCTCCGCATTACGCTGATGCGGAAGTGACGGATGCCGATGTTCGCAATGTTGAAGAAAATGAAAGGGTCACCGTTCATTTCTTTGATGATCGATGGTGTCCGGTCTGCCGGGATGCCAAAGAGTTCGTTCTATCCATCGTTGATGATCATCCTCAAATTGAGTTGGAGATCCACAGCATAACCGAGACGGCTCGTATCAGACAGATAGCCGACGAGGCGGGTATCGACGAGTACAGGATAATGGCCCCGATGATCTTTGTGGGGGACCGTCTCTTGCAGTTCAACCACTTTGGAAGGGAACAGGAGAGAATGATAGTCGCCGCCTTTGAAGGTGAGGATGTCGTATCGGATGGCGGGCCATATGTTTTTTCAGTTCCGTTCATCGGTCGGGATATAGTGGTTGAGGAATGGTCATTGCCTGTGATAACCATTGTTTTGGGTACACTCGACGGGTTCAATGTGTGCTCCCTGGGCGCCTTGATACTTATACTTTCTTTGGTGATGGCGCTTAAGTCGCGAAAACTTATATTTATATACGGGGGCCTTTTCATTCTGACCGCCGTTACAATATATGGAGTGATGGTCTTCTTATGGGGCCAACTCTTTGAGGCGCTTCTGGGCCATCTGGCCATATTTCGATATCTTGTAGGAATAGCCGCCGGGGCGGGGGCGATCTATTTTTTCAGAGAGTTTTACAGATTCTATCGTTTTGGCCCGACCTGTCAGTCCTCGGGGTCGGAGCTGGCAAAGAGAGCCACGAGCCGTGTTCTGAATATTTTCAAGGATCCTTCGAGCAATCCGCTCGCTCTCGCCGGGGGAGTGATCTCTTTTGCCGCTATCATAACCATAGTCGAGCTACCTTGCTCTATCGGAGTTCCTATCGCTTTTACGGGTATCGTCATCGAGAGAGGGGTTTCTTTGGCGGTATATACCGGCTATGTTCTGCTCTATTTATTTTTCTATATGCTCGTGGAGCTTGTGATCTTCATCGGGGCGGTAATGACCAAGAGATTATGGTTCGCCAACTCGAAGATGGTCACATGGGTCACTTTTGCCGGTGCGCTGGTCCTAACGTATCTCTCGCTTTATTATCTTATCGGTTGGTGAAATGAAGTTTAAAAGTAGCAAGAGGGTATTTGTATGAAGGTGACGGTTTACGGTTCCGGATGTATAACATGCAAAGGGCTAGGGAGCGCCCTTAATGAAGCGGCTCATGAGCTTGGGATCGAAGATCTTGAGATCGAGCAGGTTTGTGACATCAACAGGATGATAGAAGAAGGAGTATGGACACCTCCGGCCATGGGTATCGACGGCGAGGTCGTTTTCACCGGGAGGATCCCTGATGTTGAGGAGATTAAAGAGATCTTGAAAAACAGAAAATAGGTCATTTAGGGTCGGTCGCATTCCAATGTCTCTCTTGGCCGGGACACCCTATCCGTTCCGAGTATATTAAATATGATCATTTCACATCGGTTCCTTGGTAAGGTTGGTCAACTCTCAGGCCGGGTTTCCCTTTTATGGAAACGTTATCCATTTTCGGTTGTATGCTCTTTATGTTCTTTATTCTATTCATTACCGGAATCTTCATTTTCCTTCGACATATCGTCTTCCTTGTCCTCAATTTTATCCGTCTTAACCTCTTCCTCCTTTTCTTCAGGTGATGGTTCGGGCTCCGATACGGGGGTTTCATTATTTTCGATGTTCACATTGCTATGGGCGGAGTTGGGATCTCCCGGAGTACCGCAGACCTTGCTCAGGAAGGGCTCTTTCCAGTACTGATTCAAATTGTAGTTATTTCGAACACATGTCTGCCAGCCGTTGTCCGAGACCCTCTGCATCGAAAAGTATTCAGCTCCTTCTCGATATGACCCTGCCGGCCACTGTCCGCTCTCGGGGGTTTCGTCTATGACATTCCCATCCGGATCCTTCAGTACGAGCTGTTTGTACTCATCTCTGTCAAGATCGAAGCTTGCATTTTGCACATCTCTGGGAACCGCCACCGCACTTTGTGCCGAGTTCGGA
>SLDR01000029.1 GCA_007125155.1 Candidatus Campbelliibacteriota bacterium
GGCGGAAGAGGAAGTGGAAAAAAGACAAAAAGAACTTGAACGTCTAAATAAAGTTGGGAATGAAAGAAAAACTAAATACACTGAGAATACTAGAAGAAATATAAGCGGAAGTAAAAGAGGACAGGAACGCAGGGCACTCCAGAAAGAACTTGCCAAAACCTCTCAAGATAAACAGACCGAAGCAATATTGGAAGCGATCAAAAAACAACAAGAGGAGCAAAAGTAAATATTTTATTAAAGACCCGGTGACATGAGCGAAAACAAACAAAAAACTACCCTGGAAAAAGTCGTGGCGCGACTGCCGGATGATGTTCAAGAGTATCTTGTTTCGGGCCAATTTCAGAGTGAGATAAAGGAAATATCCGAACGATACGCATTGGATAAAGAACAGGAAAGGAGGTTCGAGGAAGAGATACTTTTTACTTTGATGGGACTGGAAGACCTGGAGGATATATCTTCAAACCTGACCGATGTCATACCCGAGAACGAGAATCGGCGGCTTATCGTTAACGATGCCGTCGTAGCCCTGGAGCCTTTCATTCAGAGTCTGGAAAAGATAAAGGCCGAGATATCTGATAACAACGAAGAGGAGTCGCTAAAAAATGAGGTTCCGACGCCCCCGCCAAAACCCGCACCCTTGGTATACAAAGACGAAAATACCGTAAAAGACGAAAACTCGGATAGAACAAGAAAGAAAGGTTTGCAAAAGGAGAGATCGAACATTCGGAAAGCGATAGAGACCTCAAACGACCGGCGCGAAACTTTGGGGGATTCGGACAAGGATGCCGATGAAAAGAAATAGGTCCGGTTTTTTGAATGTTTCCGACCCCCATATTAAGCGGACGCCGGTTCGGCATTAATATGGAGGTGTCATTTTGAAATAAGAAAAAACAATATTATAATGTTCCGATAAGATAAATATGAGATTTAAAGTTCCGCAGTTTATAGAGATAGAAGACAGAATATTCGGACCCCTTAGCTTCAAGCAGTTCATTTACGTTGTCGGCGGAGGGGGGATCATAGTTCTGTTGTTTTTTTATCTGCCTAATTTTCTGGCCGCAATATTGGGCATTCCGGTCGGGGTTTTTGCCGCCGCACTGGCTTTCTATAAGGTGAACAAGAGGCCTTTCATCATAACCGTTGAAGCGGCATTCAAACATTTCTTTAGAAACAAGATATATGTTTGGAAAAAAGACTCGGGTCAGGGATACTTCTCAGAGAGTACATTAGCCCCATCCGAAGGTCACGCGCCGTCATCCCTTAAGGACAAGACCTTTCTTTTGGGAATGGATAAGGGGATCGATCCCACCAGCAAACAGGCACCCCTGAAAAGAAAAGAAAAAGAAGGTGATTCTCAGAAAAATGAATAAAAAATTCTTAAAGATCATTTCAAACCAATAAACTTTCATGCCTTTAACAAAACACACCCCGACCCAATCATTCGTTCCGATAAAAGAGGTTCGCGATAACGTCGTGATCCTTGAGGACGGTTCTTTCAGATCCATTCTTATGGTGTCGACCATAAACATCGCTCTGAAATCCGAAGACGAGCGAACGGCTATCTTGATGCAATTTCAAAGCTTTCTGAATACCATTGATTTTTCGATCCAGATATTCATGGAGTCGCGAGAGTTGGACATAAGGCCTTATCTTCAATTACTCGAAGAGCAATATAAAAAGCAAGAGAACGAACTTTTAAGGATCCAAATAACGGAGTACATAGATTTCATAAAAAAGTACACGGAAAGTGTCAACATCATGACCAAGGCCTTCTTCGTTGTGGTGCCCTATAGTCCTTCCATAGTAAGCTCGAAAAGCAAGTCGGGATTCTCGGTTCTTTCCAAAAAATCGGAAGATGAAAAAGAAAAGGCCTCGGAGAAATCATTCGAAGAATATAGGACCCAGCTCGGACAAAGGATAACCGTGGTGGACCAGGGTTTAAGACGTTGCGGTCTGAGAACCGCCACTCTTCAAGGAGAGGAGATCAAAGAGCTTTTCTATAATCTTTTCAATCCCGGTGAAGAAAGGGTTGATCTAATAAATTAAATATGGGTATTATCGACATTTTCAAAAAACAACAAGACAAAAAGAACAAGATAGATGAACTTGTTGGAAAGGAAGAGGGCGGTCTTATGATCAAAGACATAATCGCCCCCAGTGCTTTGAAGATAAACTCCCGTGAAATAAACCTGGGTACTAAAATAATGAGGACATTTTTTGTAATTTCTTACCCCCGTTTTTTGAACGAAGGGTGGTTCTCGCCCATAATCAACCTCGAGGGTGTATATGATGTCTCCCTCTTCATTCATCCGGTCGAAACTGAACACATACTAAGAAAGTTCCAAAAGAAGGTGGCCGAGATACAGAGTCAGATAAATGAACGTGAAGAAAAAGGTCAGGTCAGAAGCCCTCAACTTGAAACTGCTTACCACGACCTGGAAGATCTTCGAGACCGATTGCAACAGGCGCAGGAGAGGCTTTTCAGTGTCGGGTTGTATGTTTCCATCTATGGGAACAATGAAATAGAGTTGAACCGGGCCGAATCTGAGATAAGATCTATATTCGAATCAAGATTGGTGTACTTGAAACCCGCTCTGTTCCAGCAGGAAGAAGGACTGAGAAGCATATTCCCGGTTGGAACCGATCTGTTGGAGGTTCACTCAAAACTCAACTCCGAACCTCTTTCAAGCATCTTCCCATTCGTATCTTTCGATCTGACTTCAGATAAGGGGATACTCTTCGGCGTAAACCGTCACAACTCCAGTTTGGTGATCTTTGATAGATTCTCATTGCCTAACTATAATTCGGTCATATTTGCGACTTCCGGTGCCGGGAAATCGTACGCTGCAAAACTTGAAATATTAAGAAGCTTGATGTTTGAGACCAACATAATTGTCATAGACCCCGAAAAAGAATACGAATACATGGCAAAAGCGGTAGGAGGTAGATTTTTCGATATTTCTTTAACATCAGAACACACCATAAATCCATTTGAGCTTCCCAGGCCTTCGGAAGATGAGTCTTTCGCCGGCATATTAAGGTCTCACAGCATCCACCTTACCGGTCTATTCAGGATAATGCTTGGAGGCCTTACCTCCGAAGAGGACGCAATAATTGATAAGGCGATATCTGAGACTTACGCTCTTAGGGATATCACTCCCGATACCGATCCGACTTCTGACTTTCAGGAACCTCTGCTATCGGATTTCGAGATGGTTCTGAAGGGTATCGAGGGTGGAGATCGACTGGCACAGAGGCTGAGCAAATATACGGAGGGCACCTGGTCGGGCTTCATAAACAAACCCAGTAATATAAATTTGGATTACAAGTTCGTGGTTTTCTCCTTGAGAGACATGGAGGATGAACTGAAATCCGTTGCTATGTACATAATTATGAACCATATATGGAGCATGGTCAGAAAAGACATTAAAAAAAGACTCCTGGTTGTCGATGAGGCCTGGTGGATGATGAAATCTGAAGATACGGCGGCCTTTCTACTTAATCTGGCTAAACGCGGAAGAAAGTATTACCTGGGACTGTCAACGATAACCCAGGACGTGGGCGACTTTCTAAACTCACCCTATGGAGTGCCCATAATAACCAACTCCTCGATCCAATTGCTTTTGAAACAATCCGCAACCACCATCGACAGACTGCAGAAAACATTCAACCTTACCGATGAAGAAAAATATCTGCTTATTGAGTCCCAGGTCGGTGAAGGGGTCTTCTTCGCCGGTATAAAGCACGTAGCAGTCAGGATCATCGCATCCTATACCGAAGATCAGATAATTACCTCAGATCCTTCACAGATCCTTGCCATAAAGCAAGAGAAAGGGAAGATAGGAGAAATGTCGGCTAACGATTAATGAAATATTTGCAAAAATGCCTGATGTTTCAGAACTAAATAGACAGGTGGAAGCGGGCCGAAGCCCTGCAACATTCATTTTGGCGATGATGCTGGCCACCTTCAAGGATTTTATTGATGTTGTATTTGTGAGCCTGAAAGGTCTTCTCGGATTCACGGGTTTCGGGATAGCCATAGCGCTTCCTTTGGTCATAATAACTTGGGCAATAAGCTTATTTTTAGCGGTTTTCATATATTTCATGTTGCGAAACCAAGGATGGCTAACAGGAATTAAAAGCCGAATATATTTTGGCCTGTTTGCCGTAATCATCGGTTCACTGCCGATCGTGAGCGCTCTGCCGATAACTTCGATATTCGTATACTGGAAGTGGCATTCCGTCAAAAAAAGAGCCGAGCTGGCGGAGAGAAGGTTAAATATGTTTTAAAGGTGCCAAAATGGCAAAAAATTAAAAATAAAGATTTTTGTGCAAACAAATCAATTTAGAGTTTTCAACACCTTCAAACCATTAAAAATCTTTATGAATGATATAATTAAGGCAATGTTGAAAAAGCTGTTCAATAAAGTAACCTTTGCTTTACTCGTGGTTTTTTGTCTGGGAGTAAGCTTAATTGCCACTCCACTTATCTCAAAAGCATATATGGATGCCATCTTCGAACAGCTTGAGATCGTCGGACTTACTGATTTTCTTGATGAAGGTGAACTTATCGAAATGATGAAACAGGCCGATGAGTTTGACAGATACTTAAGGGAGAATTTCAACTTGGAAGCGGTCAGAGGGGAGACAACCTACCTTATTTTCGAACCCGCAGACCCTTCGGCTGACGAAACAGTAAGAGCGGGAATAAAAAGCAACATCGACTATGACAGATCGGTGATAAGCTGGTACATTGACGGTGAGTTGCAAAAAAGTGCTTACGGACTAAGGTTTTTTGATTTTTCAGTCGGAGATATTGGGGAATCATCCGTTGTCAGGGCAGAGATATTAACGGATTCGGGAATAAGGAAAAACATAACTGACAGGATAACTCCGATAGAGGTCGATATCCTGTGGCAAGCGAGCACACTTACACCGGCACCATACAAAGGAAAGAGTTTGACATCTCCTACAGATAAAGGAGTAATAGAGTTCATCGCACTTCCGAAATTCACCGGACCGGAGACGGTAGAAGATCCGGATAACTACATTTTTTCCTGGAAGTTGAACAATACGGTGGTAAGGG
This sequence comes from Candidatus Campbelliibacteriota bacterium, assembly GCA_007125155.1. Lineage (GTDB taxonomy): Bacteria > Patescibacteriota > Minisyncoccia > Phycocordibacterales > CSBR16-193 > SKVL01. The sequence goes on from SLDR01000029.1 coordinate 5,087, forward strand.
GCGCATCCGGACGCGGAAGAGACACCTTCAGTGTGGACCTTTCCGATCTTTTAAGAAGAACCTATGTTTCGGTCGAGGTTACGGATATAAACACCGGTATTAAGACGTCCGAAAGGATATCGTTCCCTCGTTCAGGGTCTCCCGAGGTCTTGATATATGAAAAAAATAAATACGGCATAAACTACGGAAAAGCAATAGATCGAGTTGGAAGATATACTCCCGAAGATCGTGATATACGAGTTGTCGCTAATCCTTTCCACTTTACGGGCCATAAGGACAAACCCCTGGAGATCGACTGGTCCATGAATGAACAACCGGTCCCTCGTTTCGAGAATTCCATTGAAGCTCATTTCACCGTCGACAGGAATTTTACCGGTGAATCATTGGTATCGGTCAATATTAGAAGCCTTAAAAACACCAGAGAAGGGGCCTCTTCGGAGGTGATCTTTTCGATCAGATGATAGCTTAATATCATGTTATTTTTAAAAGAAAAGTTAAAGAAAGGGTCTCAGAGGTATTCCGATTCCGTCTCCGTTCCATTGCATTTATTTATTTTTATTTTGTTTTTTTCCTTTTTCTTCTTCGGCCCCGGTGTTGAAAAGATCTTCGCATCCGGAGAACCCCTTCAGGAGCTACCGGGAGTTCTAACACCTTCACAGGGAGCCGACTTCTTTACTTATATTTCCGGCATTGTGAATCTTCTCATAGCCATAGCGGCAATTTTATCTGTGATATTCATAGCGATCGGAGGAGTTAAATACGTTACTACCGATTCTATTAGCGGAAAAGAAAGCGGAAAAGAAACCATAACCAATGCTCTTTTGGGTCTACTGTTAGCCCTTGCTTCGTGGTTGATACTTTATACGATAAATCCGCAACTTTTAGAGTTCAACCTTGATCCGCCTGCCGGTGCGGGAGATTTTAATTATTCAGACCCTCTAGCAGTTGATAAAAACAAGATTAAAAGTATATGAACAAAAAAGGAATAGTCGCCGTAATTATTGGAGTGATATTGGTCATAAGCGGATTAATTCTTGTTTTATATCTTTTCTTCTTTGCCGAAGACCCCGAAGAGGTTGTACAGGGTCTGCGTGACGCCCTTCCTTTCGGCGACAGGAGTTCTTCGATACGAGACTCCGATTCAGTTGACGTTCCCGACGAACCTTCCCGTCCGGTTGATAAAGAGCGGGTTTTAAGAAGACTCTCCGAGCATCCCGTCGCCGAGGGAGGAGCTTACTCTTTCGTAAAGGACGGTGAAACATACGTTCGCTACATATCAAGAGGTGAAGGAAATCTTTACGAGCTCAAATTGAGCGAATACGAAGGTCACGATACTCTTCTTGGGAACAATGAGGGGCTTTTTTCAGGGGCTCACAAGGTTTCCTGGATTGATGAGAACAACGTGATCATATATTCCCTTGAGAATGACGGTTATGTTGCAAACATCGCAACCGTAAGCTTCTCTGAAGACGGTGACGGTTTAGTATGGAGCGGTGGACAGCTTCCTGACGAAACCTTAACTTATGCCATTTCACCCGAAGATAGAACCTTCTTTTACGCCATTCGTGAAGATTCGGGTATCAGAGGATTCACCGCTTCCTTCGGAAGCGTCGGAACAGTAACGGGTAGGCATGTTTTCTCGTCCCCATTCAGAGAATGGACGGCGGACTGGCCATCAAGAAACGTTGTGACATTGACAACAAAACCGTCAGGTCATGTTCCGGGCCATATGTATACCCTTGATCCGACAAGTGGATCGGTTTCGCATGTCCTGAGGGGAATATACGGCCTCACAACCAATACCAACAATGACGCTTCGTTTATCCTCTACAACGAAAGTGTCGGCAACGGCGTATCAATAAATTTCTACGACAATCAAGAAAAAGCACACAATAACATTAAGGATATCGTAACGATGGCTGATAAATGTCTGTGGAAGGAAAAAGATATTCTGATCTGTGCAGTTCCCGCATCTATACCTTCGGCAACCTATCCCGACGCTTGGTACCAAGGTAAGGTGTCCTTCAACGATGACGGTTTTAAAAAGGTTAATATCAGTAATAACACCGTTAAAAAATACTTCACTCCCGGTGATCTGAGAACCGGGGTCGAGGAAATGGATGCCTACGAACTATTCTTTGATGACGAAAAAAAGAACCTGTTCTTTATAGACAAAAAAACCGGACACCTTTGGGTATATCATATACCCGAATAAGGATCACCTGATCAGGGGGCAACTGAAGCTTCTCATTTGAATACCATTAAATAAAAATAAAAAGTTTTTTAAAACTTTTTATCGAATTTAAAAACCTTTTATGAGGCTATTTTTAGTGTCAGTCTCCGAGTCCGTTTTCCACTTCTTTTTTAATGCTTACAACTATCCTTCTTTCACTTCCGACACCCTTGGACCGAGTCGCTATATCTGAACCTTCACCGAAAAGTGAGTGAACGAATCTTCTTTCAAAAGGATTCATGGGTTCCAGCTCCATATCAACCTGATAAGATCTGACCCTCTCCGCGACCATTATGGCTTTTTTTCTTATCATATCAAGGTTCTCTTTGTAATAATCATTAACATCAACGAATAACTGGACCTCATTGCCGTGCTTTCTTTTGGCTATGAGGTTAAGAATTCTGGACAAAGACATTAAATTGGCGCCGGAACGACCTATTAGGATCTTCGAGTCTTTTTTGGTATATATGGCAATCGTCGTTCTGCCTTCCTCTTCTTCAACATTAATACTCTCATAAGATATACCCATTGCATCAAGTATATCTCTTGCAATGTCTTTTGTTTTTTTACTTTCTTGATCTTCTTCCATACTTTTTTTTCCTTTTACCTCTATATGGTCTCTGTCTGTCCTTGTTTTCGTCTTCTTTGGCTTTTTCCTCTTTATCCTCTTCCTTCTCTTCCTTCTCTTCCTTCTCTTCCGACCCCTCGGATCCTTCTTTTTTCTCCGAGTTTCTTCTTTCCATTTCCTCCTTGAATTTTAACTTATGTTTCCTTAAAAACAACTCCTGGGATATGGTAAAAACGTTACTTGTTAGAAGATAAAGGGCCACGATGGCGGAAAGAAAATAAGCGATACCACCAATAATGAAAGGGAAGAAATACCGCATCTGAATATTCATATTCCTTGCCAGATCATCTTTGAAGGATGAATCTTTCTTTCTTTCCTGTATTGGAGGCATCGATAGGCGAAGTTGAATAAAACTGGTTATACCCGCCAAGACCGCAAGGATCAAACTCCTTTCCGAGATATCCATGATTCCCAAAAAAACCATACTTATCTCATCAGGTTTTGGAACGAAATCATAAAGAAGGTCCATGCGTATCTCAGGAAGATTTGCATGCAAAAATATCAGATATAAAGATATGATTATCGGCATCTGCACCAGAAGAAGGAGAATGGTTGAAAACGGATTTATACCTTTATCTTTATAAAACTTAAGCATCTTTTCTGCTTGTTTCTGTTTGTCATCCTTGTATTTCTCTCTGAGATCCTTAAGATCCTGATGATAAAGTTGTAGTTTTTGTTGAGTGAATATAGCCTTTTTAGACAAAGGGAAAATTATAAATCTGACCAGAACGGTGAGGGTAACTACGGCTATCCCGGCATCTATAAAAGGAGAGAGGCTGGTGATGAAAACAAGAAGATTATATAAAGGTTCGTAAATTATCGTTTTTAGAAAAGATATCATATTTGGTAATTAATTTTCCGTATTTATACTGTATTTGTCCGGATAGACATACATAATAGACCAGATTAACACATATAATTAAATGATTGAAGCTATTTAGATGACCTCCTATATCAATAACCTTTTAAACTCACTTTCTACATCACTAATGTCGGTATCAGCGGTTTTATTATTCACAATGATCACATACATTCCGGGTTTAATATCTTTATAAACCGAAGATAAAGCTGAAAAAACCCTTCTCTTTAAAGAGTTTCTTTCGATCACTTTTTTTGTTACCGTTTTAGGGACAACGACGGCGAATTTAGAATGTTCAAATCCATTTAAAATCGCCAGTATTTTAAAAATATCAGAGGAGAATACTTTGGTGGGAGAAACAAAAACTTTCTTTACTTCAGGTGTTCGAAGTTTATTTTTAACGGGGATCATGAAGTGATTAACTCGAAACCGAGATTTTCTTCCTTCCTTTACGACGTCTTTGTTTTATGACCTTACAGCCGGAGGCTGTTCTTTGTCGTGATAAGAATCCGTGTTTTCTCTTCCTTTTTAGTTTTTTCGGTTTGTATGTAAATGACATAGTTTTTAAATAGTACCACTTTTAAACAAAAAATCAAATTTATTTTTTTTATTTTAGATTATTCCTAATATTATTTTAAAGCGAATATTTTACAAAATTTGCCTTTCTTCTAAAAAAATCTTAAAATGACACTTCAGAAGGGGTTGTCCACATATTATAAACAGGAGGTTAACATTCGAAATACTGGTATTGGGGGGTTTTAAAATGCTATGCTCTCAATATATTATAAAAATCTCATCAATGAAAACAGTGATCATGGATAATGAAAAGCTTTGGGAGAATGTCCTATTGGAAATAGAGCTTTCAATATCAAAAGCTAATTTTAATACCTGGTTCAAAGATACTTACATAAATAAGAAAAATGAAGGAGTTATCCAAATAAGTGTTCCCAATACATTTGTAAGAGATTGGCTTTCGACGAAATATCACTCCATGATATTAAAAAATCTTCGAAATCTTTCTCCTGATGTTTACTCCTTGGAATACGTGGTTGAAAAAGGCCGTAACAAAAAAGAAAAGAAAGATGACCTTTTCCAAGGAGATATTGCTACGGAATTACCTTTAGCTAATACTTATATTAACAAAGATAGCAACCTTAATCCCAGATATGGTTTTGATTCATTTGTCGTGGGCCCTTTCAATGAACTGGCTTACGCCGCATCCCAGGCAGTCATAAAAGATATTGGTTCCGTTTATAATCCTTTCTTTGTTTATGGAGGGACCGGTCATGGAAAAACACATATTATACAAGCTATCGGAAACAAGATCGCTGAAAAAAATAAAGACGCTAAGGTTTTTTATGTTACATCAGAACGTTTCGTGATCGATTACGTAACTTCTATCCAATTAAATAAAGTAACTGAATTCAAAGAAAAATACAGAAAATATGATGTATTGATAATGGATGATATTCAGTTCTTATCAAACAAAGAAAAAACACAAGAAGAGCTTTTCCATCTTTTCAACACTTTGTATGATAATAATAAACAGATAGTGTTCTCATCCGACAAACACCCCAACTACATACCGGGACTTGAGGACAGACTTAAATCAAGATTTGGCGCAGGAATGATGGTGGATATACCGGCTCCGGATCAAGAATCAAGAGCTGCTATATTAAAGAAAAAAGCTCAGTCCAATAATATATCGCTATCCGAGGATATAATAAATTATTTAGCCTATTCGATAGAAGGGAATATTCGAGACCTTGAAGGTATCTTGAATTCACTAGCCTGTCAGATGAAAATAAAAAAAGGGAATATTTCACTCTCCGAGGTTAAACATCTGGCACGAAACAGTAAAAAACCTCAAAAAAATGTTTCCCCATCGGAGGTCATCAGAGCTGTATCGGTATTTTACAATATAGACGAAGAGTGTATTCATAGAAAAACCAGAAAAAAGGAAGTTATCAGGCCAAGACAGGTCATAATGTACCTCCTAAGAGAAGACTATAAAATATCTTACCCCTCAATAGGAGAGAAGTTGGGTGGAAGAGATCACACCACGGTCATCCACTCCTGTGAAAAGATAAAAAAAGAACTAAAGGTGAACGACAACCTGATCCAAGAATTGGAACAAATAAGAACCATGATAGGATAGTGAGATTTCCGATCGGTTTAATACATGTGGACTATTTATGGATAAACGTCTTAAAATGTATGAATAGATGTTGAAAAATAAGTTGATATGAGAAAACAAAACTGTCTATAAATTTAATTTATAAAAAAGATCTTATTATTAATAACCTTAAAATATATAAATACCCACTGTTTTAATATAAAAATTTATTCAAAAAATCAAAGACTGTGTTTATATTTTGATCATATCCACATATTCACACAGCTAATAATAAAAAGAAAGAAAGATATTTTAAAAAAATTATTTATTTATTAAAATGAAAATTGAATGCACAAAAGAAACCTTATCATCAGCTCTCCAAAAACTTGAAAAAGTTACGGTCAAGAATCCAACCTTACCGGTTTTGAAATGCGTATTGTTCCAAGTTGAAAAAGGTTCAATATTTCTTAAAGCCACGAATCTTGATATAGGTGTTGAAATAGAGATACCCGGAAGAGTGATCAAAGAAGGAGGTTTTGCTGTCCCGGGTGATATCATAACCCACCTTTTTACAAACATAAATGATAAAGGGAAAATTAAAATAGAGAAAGATGAGGATAGTAATTATGCTTTGATAAAGAGTGATAAAACCTCTACAAAGATAAATATATATCCATCAGATGAATTTCCCGGCATTCCAAGATCGGAAGGGGAGATGGGATCTTTTGATATCACCTCAGATCAATTGGATGAAGGAATAAGATCGGTGTGGTTAAGCGCTTCAACATCAAACATTAAACCCGAACTTTCAAGTGTTCATCTTTATGATAGAGATAATATGTTGTTTTTTGTCGCCACCGATTTTTTTCGACTATCGGAAAAGAAGATAAACACAAGATCAGAACTTAAGGATATATCCATACTTTTACCTTATAAAAATACTCAGAACATAATAAGACTTATCGATGGTAAGGAGAAAATTAAATTTTTAATTGATGAGAATCAGGTCTCTTTAATGACAAAAAACACCTTAGTGACGTCAAGAACGATAAATGGGAGTTTTCCAGATTATATACAGATAATCCCTAAAAAATTCAACTCAAAAGCAACTATTTTAAAAGAAGACCTTTCGGCCGCTTTAAAAGTAAACTCTATCTTTTCCGGAGAATTCAATCAAATAAAATTCATAGTATCGAAAAAAAGTAAAAAATTGAAAGTAGAAACAAATAACGCTCATATCGGTACAAATGTTACAGAGATAGATTCAGATATAGAGGGAGATGATATGGAGATCACCTTTAACCATAAGTACATTTCGGATTGTCTTCCTTATTTCAACTCAGAGAGCATCACTCTCGGTTTTGAGGGACTTAATAAACCCCTTTTAATAAAAGGGGTAAGTGATGATTCTCTTTGTCAGCTTATAATGCCAATGAATAAATAATTTTCATGTAAATGAAAGAAGTTTCAAAACTCCTTGAACGTTTCAGAAAAGTATTGGATTCCGGAAGATCGGACATGATATCCGTAAGTCGATCGGTTTATGATGTTACGGGATTGAAGGTTAAAGAAAAAGACATATCCATACGAAACGGAAATGTTTATATAAAATGTGATTCTGTTATTAAGAATGAAATAATCTTAAACGAGGCCAAAATAATCTCTTTATTTCATAAAAAAGGAGGTTCATCTTCAGTGGTAAAAATAAGATAATCCTGCTTTTAATAGATATTTGAAAAAGCGAAAATATGTTTCGGATGCGAAATTTTGGATAGATAATTTTTCTATGTAATTAATTTCTATTCAGTATCACCTTCCATTACTTCATCAATTTCTTCTTCAATTTCATTTTCGGTCCTAATTATACCTTGCCACTCAGCCCATCTCTGGACGGGATACTCCCAGTATATATATTGAGAATCTCTGTAGGGATTTGAAGGAGGGTCTCCTCTGGGATCCTCTCTTCTCACCCAATGAAGTATGGAATGAACTCTCACCGAAGGTGTTACCTCTTCACGTGTTTCTTCTTCATCGTCATTATTATCATTATTGTTGTTATCCCCGGAAGGATTGTTGGGAACATTGGTGTTTTCAAAGGACGTTACCCTCCAAGATCCCCTAAGAACTGGCTTTAGTTCCGAAATGTCTTCTCTTGCCGGCGTAGAAAAAGAAGAAGAAAGACCGGAATTTCTTTTATCCACCAATACAGGTTCAATGAACTCCCTCCAAAAAGGAGTAATTATAAAACTTGCCACACGTCTCTCCATAGGAGAATTATCATTATTTCCGGCCCAAGCACCAACAACTATATCGGGAGAGTATCCAACTACCCACGCATCTCTGTAATCATTTGTCGTACCGGTCTTTACCGCCACATCGTAACCCGGGAAATTTAGAAGGGAGTTTTCACCAAAAGCCGGTGCTCTGGCGGTATTGTCTGAAAGTATGTCGGATATTAAAAGCGCGATATTTCTTTCAAGAACCCTTTCTCTTACCGGTTGACGCTCTTCGATCACCTCTCCTTGGTTATTCTCTATTTTGACTATAGGGGAAGGTTCAACCCTGATACCCTCATTGGCGAAAACACCGTAAGCGCTAGTTAGGTCAAGTAAAGAAACCTCTCCTCCTCCCAGAACCATTGTTAGTCCGTATCTATCGATATCCGTTATGCTTTCCAGGCCCATGGATCTTGCAAGCTGACCGGTTTCCCTTAATCCGGCAAGATGAAGGGTCTTTACCGCGGGAACGTTTATCGATTGAGCCAAGGCGTCTCTCATGGTCATGGGTCCTCTGAATATCCCGTCAAAGTTTCCGGGCGAGTAACAAGGGTAAGAGTGTGTAAGATCGTAAGGGCTACAGGCGGTGGAAAATTGTGTTTTAAGATCGAAAACTATTGTTTCCGGAGTGTAACCTCTTATAAACGCTTGCGCATAAGCAAAAGGCTTGAATGCCGATCCGGGCTGTCTGTAGGATGTCGTTATATTATAATTTCCGTCAATATTCGGATCCGAATAATCCCTGGAACCCACCATGACCAAAATACCGCCTGTTTTTGGATCTATAGCTGAAAGAGCTATATTTTCAGCGTTAAAATTATCTACATTACGGTGAGCGTGCTCAAGTGCCAATCGTTCAGCCTCTCTTTGCATATCGTAATCCAGTGTTGTCGTTATACGTAGTCCACCACGATCAAATATGTCGGCTCCATATTTGTTTTCAAGGTACTCTTTAACATACATTACAAAATGGGGGGCTCTTATTCCTCCTTCTTCTCTACTTAAGAAGTCAACATCCTCCTCAATGGCCTCTTGGTATTCTTCTTCCGTGATAAATTCATTTTTAAGCATTTCTCTTAAAACAAACCTTTGTCTCTGATCGAGAAGTTCACGATTTGGGCCGTAAGGCGAGAGACGTGTCGGTGCAACAGGAAGAGCAGCCAGGTAAGCGGCTTCGGCTATTGTTACATCAGATGCGGATTTACCGAAAAAAGATCGACTCGCTTGTTCTACTCCATAATTCGTACCCCCATAAGGTGTCTCGTTAAGGTAGAACTCGAAAATGGTATCCTTATCCATTACTCTTTCAAGTCTAATTGAGAATATCCACTCTTTTAATTTCCTGGAAATGATCTTTTCTTGAGTAAGAACCGAGTTTTTAACTACTTGCTGGGTAAGAGTTGATCCTCCTTGAGTAAAATCACCGGTTCTTAAGTTGACCAAGGTTGCTCTAAGTATGGATTTTGGCTGTATGCCTCTGTGTTCGTAAAACCTGCTGTCCTCAACGGCAAGTGTGGCGTTTTTGATATGGTCACTGATCTCTTCAAAAGGAACCTCGGTTCTTCTTGCGTGTTCAAACACATCAAAAAGCAAGGTTTCTCCATCATTTGCATATATTTTTGTTGTTTGTTCAACCCTTCTTTCTTCAAAGGAGTCCAGGTGGGGTATTTTTAATTGTGAAACCCAAAGTGTTATTGACCCCATTGCAAAAAGAGCAACGGAGATAACAAACATCAGACCATATTTTAAAAAAGGATGTGTGAAAATATTTTTGATAACAGACATTTTTATTGTGTTCTTTCAAAAAAGATAAAGATCTTAACGGAATTTACATAATAAAACCATTTTGATTTAAGGTCAAATTCGGAATTTCAAGACCTATTTCAAAAAACCCCTAAAAAAGGGTTTTTTAGTTATATTCGTTGGGGGATATAATTTTTATTCCATGTCTTCCGGTATCTCCGGGATATCATCTTCTTCTATGTCTCCATCCGATTCATATCGGTCGTTATAAAGTAGTTCTTCAAATGCTTTATCGGGGTCGTTTTCCTCATAATCCCATGTTTCATCTTCAGTTCTTTCAAAGATAGAGGGGTTTTCTTCAAAACTATTCATTTTGTAAAAAATGATATTTCTTATAATGCATTATTTTTAGCAGAATTTTTAAAAATTGCAAATGTTAATAACAGCAATTTTTAGAGTTGTTTTTTGATCAAAAGGGTCTTGAGCGCAGCTGTACATGTCAATCCGACGGCTATGGCATCAAATTCATCGTCGTAGGTAATTTTTTTTTCAATTTTTATTATCCTGGGTATGTTAGATATCATCTGTCTCTTTTCACATCTACCGTATCCGGTTATGGCCATTTTTACCTGCAGGGGATTGATCTCAATGGTTTCTACATCAAAGTGAGCAGCTCTGGAGAGAATAACGCCTCTGGCCTCGGCGACCTTTACCGCCGTTTTTTGATTGGTGTTAAAAAACAATGATTCCAGGGCCATTATGTCGGGTTTGTATTGATTTAAGCAGTTATCAATGAAGTTGCTTAATAAAAGGAGTCTTTCCGAATGAGGTTTTTTTGGTGATGTTTTGAAACAGTCGGAAAAGATCAAGAACTCTTTACCTTTATTGGGTTTTTCTATTACCGCAACCCCGAGTCTTTCGTACCCGGGGTCTATTCCGATAACACGTACACCAACTTCATTCCGCATTGTTGTAAATTGCTTGAATATCCACACTTTCTTCCAGTTCGTTCAAAACGGAGGAAAGTTTTTCCTTTGCTTCTTCTGATATTTTTACGGAGGTCGTACTTTTGTATCCCTCATCGGTCTTTTCGAAGGCCCAAGAGGCCGAACCCGGTTGGGCCAGTTCCATACCATTTCTATTAAGTATACTTTTTATCTCGGCAGCTGTCCTGTTCCTGTTATCCGTAAGTCCTTCTATTATGACGGCCACCCCCTCGGGTCCGTAAAATTCATAAACCACCGATTCCATATTCTGAATATCCGATTGCTGTGCTCTTTTTACGGCTTTTTCTATGTTCTCGTTAGGCATGTTCACGGATTTAGCCTTCTCTATGGCTTTGCGTACGCAGGGATCGTCTCTGTCGCCCCCCGCTTTTTTAACCTCAACCGTTATAAGTCGAGACAGTTTTGAGAACTGCTTGCTTTTCTGTGCATCGCTGGTAGCTTTTTTATTTTTTATTTTAGACCATTTATTATGTCCGGCCATATTTATTAATTATTTATTGAACAAAGATCGATCATTGGACGAAATTTCTTTGTTGAGATGTTCATAAGCTTTTTGTGTTGCCATCCGACCTCTTGGCGTTCTTTCAATAAATCCTACCTGTATAAGGTAAGGTTCATTATATTCTTCCAGGGTCCCTTTATCTTCCGATAATGAAGCGGCTACCGTGTTTAGACCGACGGGACCTCCGCCGAAGTTCATGATTATTGTCTCCAACATTGTTCTGTCGGCCTTGGTCAAACCTATTTCATCAATTCCCAAAAGGGAAAAGACTTTCTCGGTCACATCAAGATCAATGACCCTTCTTTTGTGTATTTGTGCATAATCTCGACATCGTTTAAGGAGGTAATTTGCCGATCTTGGTGTAAAACGGCTTCTTTTGGCTATGTCGAAAACACTCTTGTTATCAACCTCAATATTTAACATTTTTGCCGATCTTCTCAGTATCTCCGATATCTCTTCTTCGGTATAGAACTCCAATTTGAAAACTCCACCGGAAAATCTGCTTCTTAAAGGAGAAGACAGAAGTGATATTTTTGTTGTGGCCGCAATAAGAGTGAATGGAGGCAGTTCCAACTGAATGGTGCGCGCCGAAGGACCTTTTCCGATTATTATATCAAGCGATCCGGATTCCATGGCGGGATACAGGACTTCCTCAACACTTTTGTTAAGTCTGTGAACCTCGTCAATAAAAAGAATGTCATTAGGCGAAAGGTTGGTGATGACCGATGCCAGATCCCCAACCTTCTCTATGGCAGGCCCGGATGTAATTTTTATTTGGTTTCCCGTTTCTTTGGCGACCAGGTGAGTAAGGGTCGTCTTTCCCAGACCCGGAGGACCGTAAAATAGCAAATGTTCGGGCGATTGTTTCCTTTCTTTAGCCGCTTTTATCAGTATCGAAAGGTTTTCTTTTACGGACCTTTGGCCGATGTAATCGTCCCACTTTTCCGGTCTTAATGTCGCATCCAGGGAACCGTTTCGAATCTGATTGCTTGACATAAAAATATTAATATGATATATTTTGCAAAATCATTGATGCTTTTTGAATTTAAAGCACCTTAAAAACAAAAAATATAAATTTTCGGCACCGAACCTCCAAGCAACATTTTTATAGCGTTGTTAATGTCGAGGACATTCTGGGTTTTCTGGGGTTATCCTTAGGTATTAACTGATAGCTAGCTTTGTTGTTGCTTGGAGGTTCGAGGCTTGAAATATCCTTAAAAAAGACACTTCCTAAGTCTTTCTTCGGAGTACTTTTATTATTACCCAACAGGCCTTCCAAATCAAGTAAGAGAACCTTTGTTTCTTTAAAAAGAGGCAGGAGATCTACTCTGATCCACCCTAATCTATGCCTTGCAGGGAGACTATTCTCGAAACCTCTTTATATGAAGTTATACCCTCAAGGACCTTTAAAATTCCATCCTGTTGCATCGTCATTATGCCTTGAGGTATTGCCGCTCTTTTTATTTCTCTTTCACTGGGATTTCTTGTCACCATCTCTTCTATCGCGGAATCCATTTTGATCCCTTCAAAAACACCGATCCTTCCCTTGTAACCGGTCTGATGACATTTTTCGCATCCGACATTATCCCAAACATATTCCTTTTGCACTTTTTCAACCGTTTTTTTGTTTTCTATGGAGTTCAGGACCGTCTCTATCAGAGACTTTTCTTTTTCATTAATTTTTCTTTTGTTTTTACAATTTTCACAAAGCCTTCTTACCAACCTCTGAGCCATTGAAAGATTGACCGCCGAACCCAGTGTTTTCTCATTTATTCCCAGATCTATAAGTCTGGGAAAAGTTCCGGCCGCATTATTGGTATGTAGGGTTGAGAATACGATGTGTCCCGTAAGCGCAGCGTTCACTGCGATCTCGGCCGTCTCCTCATCTCTTATCTCACCGACCATTATTATGTCCGGGTCTTGTCTTAAAGCTGAACGAAGACCGTCGGAAAACCCATAACCTCGGGCATGATCCGTTTGGGTCTGAACAATTCCTTCAAGATGATATTCAATCGGATTCTCTATTGTTAGTATCTTTTTCTGCGGAGTGTATATCTTTTTAAGAGATGCATAAAGAGTAGTCGTTTTACCTGAGCCCGTAGGACCGGTGGTTAGTATCATACCATTAGGTCTGCTTATTTCTTCGATAAAAACACTGTACATCTCCTTCCTCATACCCATCTCTTCGAGCGAGATAGAGATGTTCTCAGGGTCCAATATTCTAAGGACCACGGATTCTCCGTTACCACCCGGGATCACCGATGTTCTGATCTCTATATCCACTTTACCCGTGTCAATGCTAAAACGGCCATCTTGGGCCTTGGTGTCAATGTTAAGCTTCAACTTGGAAAGCAGTTTTATTCTTGCAAGTATCTGTTTGTAGATGTTAAGTGGAAGGGTCGATATGTCTATCAAAGAACCGTCTATTCTATACCTTAGACGGAGTTCGTTTTCCGTTGGCTCAAAATGTATATCGGATGACCTTAGGCCGAAAGCTCCGGCCAGTAAGGCTTCAAGTATCGTTGAAGTGTCGGAAAAGCTTTTTTTGGAGGTAAGTTCCTCGAGGAGAACATTAACATCATCAGTTGTTTTAAGTTGTTTCTTGAATCTTTCGACAGCCTCCGGAGATATCTGAAATGAACCGATGTTCTTTTTCTTCGTGAACTTAAGATCGCTGTATATATTCCAAGATATTCGCAAACTTTCTTCGGAAACAACATATACTTCAACTATGTATCCCTCTTCTTCAAGTTCTTTCAGGACCTCCTTTGCTTTTTCATACTCAGGAGAAAGAACACCCACCTTTATTTTTTTGTTAATTTTATCAAAAACGACCAAATGTGCCTCTCGGGCCTTTTTTTCGGGAATGATACCCACGGCGCTCGTCTTCAAAGAAACCAAAGAAAGATCGACATAAGACAGTCCGCTCTTTTCCGCCAAGCGACGAGCAAGATGTTCTTGTTCTTGTTTTTTGAAATCGCTTAATCTTTCTTTCTGCTTTTCTTCATTAAAAATAGGCATGAGTTACATTTTATCAGCTTTTTTTATTTGTAAAAACATCTTTTCTTTTATTGATCATACCTTTTATGTTAATTCGGATCATTCAAAGACGCAAGTTTCAAGAGGGATATTTCCCCGAGTCTAATTAAAAAGGAGAGAAAACGATCTTTAACAATTTATTTGCTTTTTTGCTACAATAGTTCAATGGATGTGATAACCGGAAGTGAAGAAGAGACTGAAAAAAAGGCTTGGGAAATATTAAAAAAAGCTTTAAAAAACAGAGGTGACAGCAAAAAAGCTTCGGTCATAACCTTTTCAGGGGACCTGGGAAGCGGTAAGACCGTTCTTGTGAAAGGGGTGGCGAAAGCTTTGGGTGTAAAGGAGAGAGTTTTGAGTCCGACCTTTGTCATAGAAAGACGTTATAAATTGAAGGGAAACAGCAATTATTCTTTATTAATTCATATAGACGCTTACAGGTTATCCTCCGCTGACGACCTAAAGGCCATTGATTGGGAAAGATCCATTCTTTCTCCGGATAATATAATATGTTTGGAATGGCCGGAGAATGTTCTTTCCGCCATTCCTCAGAACTCCATAAATGTTCATTTGGAAGTTATTTCGGAAAGTGAGCGTCTTTTGAAATATTGATATGTCTAAAAATAAAGAAAAAACAGAGAAAGAAAGCAAAAAACTGGTTCTCCTTGATGCACATGCGATAATTCATCGAGCCTATCATGCTCTTCCCGATTTCTCATCGCCCGGAGGTGAACCGACAGGGGCTCTTTATGGGTTGGCATCAATGCTTTTGAAAACCATAAATGATCTAAAACCCGATCATATTATTGCTTGTTTTGATGTTCCGGAGCCCACTTATCGCCATAAGGCGTACGAACAATATAAGGCCGGAAGGCCAAAGGCTGATGAGGCTTTGATAATGCAACTTAAGAGGGCCAAAGATGTTTTTGATGCATTCGGGATCCCAATATATGAGGTGGCCGGATTTGAGGCTGATGATATTATCGGAACCATTGCCGAAGAGACCAAGGACAACAAGGCTCTTTCTATCATAATAGCTTCCGGGGATATGGACACCTTGCAGCTGGTGGACGGAGAGAGAGTGAGAGTTCTGACCTTGAGTAAAGGAATAAAAGATACCGTTATGTATGATGAGAGGTCGGTAAAAGAAAGATTCGCTTTTGCTCCTCATCTTCTTTCAGACTTTAAGGGACTTCGAGGTGATCCTTCTGATAACATACCGGGTGTCCGGGGAATAGGAGAGAAGACCGCCACCAAGTTAATAACTTCATTCGGTGATCTCGAAAGCATAATCAAGGTGGCCAAAGAAGACCCCGAGAGAATAAAAGAGGTCGGTTTTAATGACCGTATCGTAAAACTTTTAAATGAGAATGTTGAGGAGGCTCGTTTTTCCAAGATGCTTGCCACCATAAGGACGGATGCCCCCATCGAATTCTCTTTGCCTGAACATGAATGGAGGGAAGGGTTTGATCTAAATAAGGCGATATCCGTTTTTTTGGAGCTTGGTTTCAGAAGTCTTGCCGGACGCTTAAAGGAGATAGAGGGCATAAAGAGAGAAATCCATGAGGGTGTTGAAGGTGAGAAGATCGATGAACAAAGAAAAAAAGAACTTCTTATTGCCACGTGGCTTGTAAATTCGGACATTACCCAACCCAAAGAAGATGACGCACTGGATCTTTTTAATTGCAGAAGCCTTTCCGAGGCCTATTTCAAGGCGATGGAGACCTTGAAGAGAGACGGTCTGATGTATGTCTTTGAAGAGGTTGAAAAGCCACTTATTCCCATAGTTGAAAAGATGAGAGAGAGGGGGATAAAAGTGGACAAAAAGGAACTTAAGAAAATTAAAAAGGAATACGAAAGAGAACTTAAGATTCTGGAAAAGAAAATATGGAAACTTGCCGGGAGGGAGTTCAATATAAATTCACCCAAGCAGATGGGAGAGGTCCTCTTTGGGGATATCGGTTTGACCTTGAAGAATCACAAAAAAACTTCAACCGGGGCCAAATCGACCCGTGAATCGGAGCTTGAAAAGCTTAGAGGAGAGCATCCGATCATTGAAGAGATCATCGCTTATCGCGAGCTGGCAAAGATCGTTTCCACTTACATCGAGCCGATCCTTTCCATGGTCGACAAGGAGGGCAGGCTTCATGCGGAGTTTGTACAGACAGGTACCACCACAGGAAGATTTTCCTCCAATAAACCGAATCTTCAAAATATACCCATAAGCTCAGATAAGGGAAGAAGGATAAGGGATGTTTTCATTGCCGAACCCGACCACAGCCTGATCGCCTTCGATTATTCGCAAATAGATCTTCGGGCCGCCGCGCTTCTTTCCGGTGATGAAAAACTGATATCAGTTTTCAGATCAAAAGGGGATGTTCATTCGGCGGTTGCGTCCGAGGTTTTCGGAGTACCCGAGAGGGAAGTTGACAGCGAGATGAGAAGAAAGGCGAAGGTAATAAATTTCGGTATTTTGTATGGAATGGGAGTAAATTCTTTAAGACAGAATTTGGGAACATCTCGCTCGGAAGCACAGCAATTTTTAGAAAAGTACTTTGAGCGTTTTTCAACCCTGGCCGATTATATAGAAAAAATTAAAAGATCCGCCCATGAGCTTGGTTATACGAAGACCTTAATGGGACGTCGAAGGTATGTTGCCGGTCTGAACTCTTCAGTCCCTTATATTCGGGCGGGCGCTGAAAGAATGGCGGTAAACGCACCCATACAAGGGACCGCGGCCGACATAATAAAAAAAGCTTCCGTCGCCATTCAAAGATCTCTTAATGAAAAAAACAAGAACGAAGAAGCTTTTCTTATTCTTCAGGTTCATGACGAACTTGTCTTTGAGGTTTTAGAAGGGTTTGTTGAAGAATTCATTGATTCGACAAAGACCGTTATGGAATCCGTATTGGAGAAAGAGGGCCGTTCCGAGGTTCCTTTGGAGGTGCATGTTAAAGTTGGTAAAAGTTGGGGTAAGATAGAAAAAATAAGATAAAAAATGATCATATTTTTACATGGAAACGCCTTTGATAAGCGACAGAAAAAATTTGAAAGAATAATTTCGTCCTTAAGAAAAAAAAGACCCACGTCAGAGCTTTTTTCTTTGAATGAAGAAAACTTCAGCGAAGGTCAGATGGAAGAACTGCTTTTTGGATCGGGCCTTTTTGACGAGAAGCATATTGTTATTTTGAATAACATTACTCGCATAAAAGATACGGGGGGTCGGATCTTTGGAAAATTGGATAAAATGGCTGAATCTGTGCATGTTTTCATCATTTTGGAAGATGAACCGACACCCGATATTTATAAGAAGATATCGGAAAGAGCTCACATGACAGAGGGATTCGAAAGGATTGAGAAAAGAGAAAGGGAGCCGAACGTATTCTCTTTCACCGATGCTATCGGCGAGAGGGACAGACGTAAGGCCTGGACGCTTTTCAATTTGAATATTTTTCACGGCAGGGACCCTGAGGAATTTCACGGTTTGGCTCTTTGGATGATCAAGAACATGCGCGCCGCAAAGGTCTCAATGTCCCCCAAAGACGCCGGTATGAAGCCTTATCCTTACAAAAAGGCCAAAGTTTACAGCGAAAATTACTCAAGCGGGGAGCTGGAAGAACTTTCAATGGATTTGATCGAAGCCTTAAGAAAGGATAGGAGAGGAGAAACACCCCTCCGATCATCCTTGGAAAGGATATTGTTGGAGATAGAAGTCTGATATGTTTTTATTTAACTCTTTTGTCCGCCCACCAGGGATCGAACCTGGGACCACCGGCTTAAAAGGCCGTTGCTCTACCAGCTGAGCTATGGGCGGTCTGCGGTATTTTAAATTCAAATATAAAAATACTACGTTTCAAAATATACTAAAAATAAGATGTCAAGTCAAAGAATTTCAAAACAAAACGACCTTTATCTTGTACTGCACAATGTAAGGAGCGCTCATAACGTGGGATCGATATTCAGAACAGCCGATGCGGTTGGAGTAAAAAAAATATACTTGACCGGATACACTCCGACCCCGGTGGATAGACTGGGCAGATCAAGGAATGATGTTGCCAAAACAGCACTCGGTTCCCAGAACCATGTTGCGTGGGAGCATTTTGAAAGAGTGGGTACTCTGTTGGATGGGTTGAAGAGAAAAAATATAAAGATCCTTGCCTTGGAGCAGTCAAAGGAGGCCGTCGATTACAAGAGCGTAACCGTTCGACATTCGTCTGCCCTTGTGGTGGGCAACGAAGTAAGAGGTCTTTCTTCGAACATATTATCAAAGGTTGATCTTATTATTGAAATTCCGATGAAAGGAAAAAAAGAATCTCTGAACGTTTCGGTGGCGTGCGGGATCGCACTTTTTCGCCTTTGTGATGTATAGAGTTTATTAAGTTATTATTTGGAATTATATAGGATCTGATGTTCACAGCAAAAGAATGTACTTCTTCCTTTTATCATGCGGCGTACTATCGTACCGTTACAGTTGCGTCTGGAGCATTTCCGGCCTTTTTTTTGATAAGCCTTGTGCCGGTACTGGTAAGAGCCCTTTTTTCCATCGGGCTTTCTGTAATCGGAAACCGAGTTTCCGCCCAGGTCTATACCTTGGTGGAGTATGAATTTCATTGAAGAGAATATTTTATAGAGTTTTTTTTGGGGTATCGCCTCAATTGAACTTTCAGGGTGTACGCCTGCCGACCAAAGTATCTCATCTGAGTAAATGTTGCCTATACCCGATATCACAGTCTGTTCCAAAAGAGTTTGTTTTATTTGTTTTCCTACTAAAAAAGGAAAACATTCGAGAAATTTTTTAAAAGTGAAGTTTTTCTGTAAGGGATCGGGTCCCAGTTTCATCAACGATACCGGAGGGTCTTTGGTGTTGTATATGAAGACCGTTGCGAATTTTCTCGCATCGGAAAGAACCAAATGGAGGCCGTTGGAGAGAGTGAAGACCAACCTGATAAACCTATTGAAAGGATCGTCTCTCATAGGCCCCTTCTTAACAGCTATCCAGTTTTCAAAAGTAACCCTTTTCTCTTTTCGGTTGGTCCTTCTGTATTCCCCATAAAGTAAATGACCCGTCATTTTCATGTGGATCAGAATAGTAACGTCTCCCGAAAGATGGATAAGAATATTTTTTCCTTTTCTTTCGACGTCTGAGATGGTCCGCCCTCGGACCTCTTTCTTCATTTTTTTGAAGTAGTTCTTATCTTTTATGTTCTCCTTGTTCTTGTAAAAAGGGGAATCATAGCAACTCCAGACATCTTTTATTGAGAGACCGGAAATTTCTCTTTTGAGATAATTAACGGTCGTTTGTACTTCAGCTAGTTCCGGCATGTTAATAATATTAGTTATAATAATATTTGCAACATCAGCCGTAAAAACTTCCCTGTGTGCTGAATATCGGATAGCTATTTATTCATTTTGATCATATCTTTTCATTACGTTTCTTAACTCCTCGGTGGCAACTCCCACATCGCTCCAGGGCTCTTTTTTTCCTTTCGGACCCATGATGTATGGATCGGTTCCTTTTCCGGTTATGAGCACCGAAACACTTTTGTTCTCTTGGGAAATTTCGAGGGCCTTCCCAAGAGCTTCTTTTATGGCCTCGCGTCTATCCATTATGATCTCGGGATCTTTGTTTTCTACGCCTCTCTTTACGTCCTCGACGATCTTTTCCGGAGATTCATCATAAGGATCCTCGTCGGTGAGAATGATGTGACGGCAATATCTGTCGGCTATTTTACCCATCTCGGGCCTCTTCCAGGCGTCTCTTCCTCCACCGGCGCTTCCCAGAACGCAGATCTTTTCCTCTTTGAAGACATTGTATAGTTTCTCAAGCGAATCCGGCGTGTGGGCGTAGTCGACATAAACCCTGAAGGGTTGGCTTTTGGAAACCTTCACCTCTTCAACCCTACCTTTCACCGTTTCCGTAAGAGCTATAGCTCGTTTTGCGACCGAAAGAGGAAGATCCAAACATTCCGTGGTTCGAAGGGCGGCGCAAATATTGGATACGTTGAATTTACCTCGCAAAGAAGAAACGATGTGCTCCTTGTTATACACAAAAGAAACTCCATCTTCCGTCTCTTTTAATTCGCAAGCCTGATCGATCGAGAAAGAAGCCTTCTCCTCAACGTTGACCGAAAGAAAATCCTTGGATTCTTTATCGTCCGAGTTAACTATAATGGATCTTTTCGGTTTTGAGGAACTCTCTAATGACCGTGCCAGAGAAAGCTTTGCCTGCTTGTATTTCTCATATGATCCGTGAGATTCGATGTGTTCGGGAGACAAGTTTAAGAATAACAGAATATCCATATCAATAAAAGCATGTCTATACTGTTTTGCACCTTCCGAGGTCATTTCCAGGACCGCATGAGTGCACCCTTCCTTGACGGCCTCGGAAAGGAATCTTTGCATAAAAGATCTTCCGGGCATCGTCATCTTTTTTTTGTTACTTATCTTCTTGTTTCCGATGGAGAATTCGATTGTGCTGGTTGAAGCGGTCTTGTATCCGGCAGTGTTCAGTATTGCGGTAAGTAGCTCGACAGTGGTCGATTTACCTTTGGTTCCGGTAACTCCTATTACAAAGATCTTTTTCGATGGAAACCGATATATAACCGCCCCTGAAAGAGCGAGAGTATAGTGATAGATCGGACGGAAGACATCCATCATATTTTTGGGAATCAAAGATCTTAAGGAATTTAACATGCTCAGGATCCTAATATTTTTAAAGCGTCTTTTATTCTTTTCTGCGTCTCTTCGTTTTTGTCGGGCATCTTTATTATTACGTCTCTGGCTTCCTTGGCCGAGTAACCTAGACTTGTAAGCGCTTCGAAAACTTCCGCGTCTGAATTTTCCGTACTTACGGTTTCGCCTTCTTTCAATTTTAATTTACCTCGGAGTTCTATTATGATCTTTTCGGCTATTTTTTTACCAATACCTGATACGCCGGTGAGTGGTGAAGTGTCGCCCGAAGCCACCGCCTGTCTCAAAAGGGTCGGATTCGTGGCATCCATTATAGACAGGGCGGATTTCGGACCTATGCCGGATACGGAAATAAGCAACTCAAAGATCGCCAGTTTTTCGGTGGTATTAAAACCGTAGAGGTCGAGGGCATTCTCTCTGACTATCAAATGCGTCCAAACCGACAGTTTTTCGTTTTCTTGGATACCACTGTATATGTCTTGTTCCAGGTATACCTTATAACCAACACCGTCGGTGTCAAGAATTATCCAAGAGTTGCTTTTGTATGAAACTTTTCCCGTGAGTTTTGCGATCATGCCGTTTGTCAGTTATATTACCCTAAATAAACCATACTATAAAGTTGAAGATCGCATGGGATTGATTTTTATAATATTTTAAGTTACTATATTCGCGTTATGCCAAACACAAAAGGAGCCCGAAAAGCATTGAGATCTTCCAAGAGAAAGGCGGTCTTTAATCTTCGACGTAAAGTGGAGATGAAAAAAAGGGTCAAAAGTTTCAGGGAGCTGATAAGGGCTGAAAAATTCAAAGAGGCCAAAGAAGAAGAACCATTGGTTTATAAAGCTATTGATAAAGCGCAAAAGCGCGGAATAATAAAGAAAAATACCGCTTCCAGAAAAAAATCAAGACTCTCTTCTCTTCTAAATAAGTCGCAGGCAAAAAAATAGTGATCTTATAAAGATAATGAAAGCCTCGTCTTTCAAAAACGGAAAAACAAAGCGCATACACGCCTTCGTTTCGGGTAAGGTGCAGGGGGTATTTTTCAGGGCAAGTACCGCTGAAGAAGCAAAAAAAGAAGGAATAGACGGATGGGTCCGCAACACTAACGACGGTCGTGTAGAGGTTGTGGCTGAAGGTGACGAGGAGGCGCTGAAAAAATTCATTGAATTTTTGAAAAAGGGACCCGCGGGGGCTTGGGTTGAAGGTGTTACAATCAAAGAAGAAAAGCAGTTGAGGGAGAAAGGATTTACCATAAAGCGATGATCCTCATTCGACTCGGCCTTAGTTTTATTTGCTTTTTTTATTTGTTTTCTCCGGTGCGGTTTTTTTGATCATTTGCGCAGACCATAATTCATAGTATTCGTGTGCTCCCGCCAGGAATCGAACCTGGATTGCCGGTTCCGCAAACCGGAGTTCTATCCATTAAACTACGGGAGCGACAGATTCAGACCTCATATGCAGGGGTCTGAAAAAACATTCTTTTATTTTTTCTTTTGCCAGTATAACCGTTTGTCACCCCATCGGCAATAAATGGAGATTCTGAAATAAATAAATCGTTATATTTTTTTAGATTCGTTTTTAAGTACTAAGATCTCTTATTTAAAAAACGAACTCCGATCAGCGTTCAGAAACCCATTCGCTCCATAAGCCAATGAAAGAAAGGTTCATATATTTCTTCTTCTTCAAGATATTGGCCGAGGTGCTTTTTTACATCTTCTTCTTTAACACCTATGATCTCGATCACCAAAAGGGGTGAGAAAAACTTCTTTGATTTTAAGAGAAGTCTCGGAGGATCTTCCATCTCATTTATCCAAAAACTTTCCAGGGTTGTGAACGGATACCTGTAAGGACCTATTACGACACCTCCTTTAGTGATCGAAACGTTTATTTCTTTGGGTGGAATGGTTTCAATAAGCAACAAAGCTATTGTTGCGACCGAGATAAGGATCGCCAATATAATATTACTGAATATTGCAGCTGATATTGCCAGAGCTCCTCCTATTATGGCAACAGAGGCGTACCACTCCCCGGACTTATGCCAAAAAGGGTGCTCGGGCGCCTTCCATTTCAGTCCCTCGTATTCTTCACTTATTTCACTTACTTCATTTTCACTCATGGTAATTTAATTCTACTATCTTTATTGAAAAATAAAAACAAAAAGTAGGCTTAAAGCTCCATTATCAATTCTGTTTTCGGAGAAAGTAAACTTTACAACTTCAGTGAAGGTTTTCGGTACTTAAATGACTTTGTTCTTAAAATACCCGAAGAATTTTTTCGAGTTCCGACGCAGAAGCGGAAATGCTTCAGCTTCCCCTCCTTACACACTTCGTTCGTTGCGGGCTACGTGGGTTAAGTACCCACACGATCAAGCCCTGTAAGGGTATTTTAGCATATTCTCGCCATTAAAATTTAGCTTTGTGGGTCGCTAATTGTTTTAAGGGTTTGTATTTTTTATAATGTAAAAATGGATAAAACAACAGAGTTTAAGAAATTAATGACAAAGGTTTCTTCTGATACCAATACTACGCTACCTCAAGGGTATCAGTACAGATATGCCCCATATAACTGCTGGAAATGTAGCAAGGAGATCATTATATATAAATGGGCTAATTCGCTTCTAGAGGGAGAGATGAGCGAACCACCAGCGCCAATTCCTGTAACTTTAAAACAAAGACATACCGCAATGAGTGATGAAACTTACTGGGCAAATGTTTGTCCAAGCTGCGACAGTGTACAGGGTGACTTCTTTATCAACCATGAACCAGATTCTCCCTTTTTTGTATTAGATGAAATCATAGATGATGAAAAATCGTTCAATAAGGATTTGGAACAAATTGCAGATTATTATTACGGACAAATTGTTTCTTGGCCTCTGCAAAATTAACGTGAATTTTAGTAATAAGCATTGCCAAATACCAACAAATGCCAATTTTTTGGTATAATGGCAAACATGACAGTTGGAGAATTAGTATACAAACAAGCCATAGAACAAGGGCACAACCCTGATTTATTTAAAGGGCTTGTTTCCCCTTTAGACAGGGTGATGGAGTCATACAGAAATGCTTTTGAGAGATTAGTGGAGCCTATTGAGAGAGTTAACTCTGCTGTTGATTCTATAAGACCTCAGATAGAGGCGATGCAGAATATGAAGTTGCCAGATGTGTCTGGAATTATCCCGTCATACATGTTCCACGAACAAAGAAAATTTACTCTACCTGAGTTTAATAAAGTTCAGGACGTACGAGTAATTAATGCAGAAGAAATTGCGGGCGCGTCAGAAAAGAAAGAGGGTGAATTTGTGCTTTGCTCATATACACTTCCTAAAAATGCAACTTGGGAATCTTTGTACATCAAGTTTTTAGACGGTCATGTAGTTAAAGTTGAGTACCCGGGAATGAAGACCAAAAAGTTTAATTTTAAAGAGATGGGGTTCTCAAATGGAAAGACAACGAGACCTAATATGAAATGGGTACTACTTCAGGCAATCGCAGGAAATGAAGGAGCACTAACAAATGCTAGTTGGGATAAAAAGTTTGGGAGAAACGTCAAATATGAACTCAATGAAGGATTGAAAAGATTTTTTGGAATGGATTCACCACCAATTCCTCGCTACACAAAAAAACACGGATATAGACCCCTATTTACTATAAAATCAGACAGATAGTCATTTGATATAAAATGACGATACAAAAGACCTTTTGTCGATAGTGCAAAAGGTCTTTTGTATTAAGGATTTTTTAATATTCATTTCTGCACGAAAAAAAGAAAATTGTCATTTTGTCATTCAATGACGAATAAGGGTAGAAGAGATTAATAAGACCCTCTTCTCAAATTATTATGTCTAAACAACAAAAGATCACATGGTCATCCTCTGCTCGCAAGTTGAATGATCTGATCAAAAATGGATACAATCCGCGTAAGTTAAGCGAGAACGAAAAAAGAGACCTAGAAAAATCGGTAAAGGAGTTTGGAACGGTTGTTCCTGTTGTCGTAAATATTGGATCAAGAACCAATATTATTATTGGGGGTGAACAAAGAGCAAAAGTCTATGCTGACCTTGGTATAGAAAGTATCGAGTGCATGGTTCCTTCTCGAGAACTAACGCTCGAAGAAGAGAAAGAACTCAATCTCCGCCTCAACAAAAATACAGGCTCATGGAATGAAGAACTTTTAAAAGAATTCGATATGAGTTTGCTCCTTGATGTCGGATTTGGGGACGATGAACTCCAAAATTTATTTGATGATGTCGATGTTATCAATGACGACTTTGATATTGAGAAAGCACTCGAGGAAACAATTACACCGAGAGTAAAATCGGGAGAGATTTGGGAACTTGGAAATCATAGATTTCTTGTTGGCGATTCTACCAACCAAAAACTTGTACAGAAACTTATGAAGGGAGATTTGGCGGACATCGTCTACTGCGATCCGCCGTACAACATCGGACTAGATTATTCCAAGGGAGTTGGAAATAAAGAAAAATATCAGGGCTCGTATTCCGCAAAAGATGACTCTAAAAAAGATTCTGTCTATATGGAGTTTTTGGACAAGAGCCTTGAAACTGCAAAAAGCGTGAGCAAGACAAACGCCCACTATTTCTATTGGTGTGATTCTTCATACATTTGGATGACTCAGACTTTGTACGCCAAGCACAAGATTAATGCTAAGCGTGTAGTTCTGTGGCTCAAGAACAATCAAAATCCGACTCATAAAATTGCATTTAATAAAGTATATGAACCGTGCATCTATGGAACCACTGGGAAACCATATCTCAACACTGGAATGAATAATTCTAATGAGATCCTTAACCAAGAAGTGACCACTGGCAATCAGGTTCATGACGAAATACTCGACATGATAGATATATGGATTGAAAAAAGAGATAACGCCCAAGCGTATCAGCACCCCACCCAGAAGCCTGTAACTTTAAATGAAAAGCCGTTTAAAAGATGTAGCGCACCTCTCCATATTGTCTTCAGTGGATTTGCTAATAATGGCCTAGGCAGATAGCAAAAAGCTCCCCGCCAGGCAGATGGGCGTAAACCCATCCATGCCGGTTTCCCGACACGACCGTCCAAGGTACTCCTGACGAGGAGTTCTTTACCTTGGACGGATTTCTAAGCCATACCCACCGAAATTATCAATGGGGTTAGGCCGTATTCAATTGTCAATTGAATTCTACCAATTTAACGGCCGAATTCCTAGCTTCCTTATAGCTTAAATGATAGGGTTTGCGAAGAGGAGTTGCCAAGGTCGGGACATTGCCCAGCCCTTGACAGAATGGTTAGTTATGATATAATATCAAAATAGTTCTTTGATATTAGGTTCAGGACATGAGGTGAGCTTTTTGTGGCTTTATACAGGCCTTAGAAAGCTCGCCTCATGTTGAGGCAAGTCGCTTGTCCGAGCGGTTCGGATAATCAAACGAAAGGAGATAACGTCATGACGACGATTACTCAGCAGTCCGCAACCACCGGCCAGATCAAGCAGATCAACCGGTTCGGGTCCGATGCTATCGAGAAGGTTCTCGAAGATCTCGGCCTCGACAACCCCGGCGCCCAGCGCGTCATTGAGCACGGCGACGAGTTTGCCCGTGCGATCCACGAAGCGGCCCTCACCTCGCTCAAGGACCTGTCGGTCACCGACAAGTACAAGAACGAGGAAGTCGCCTCGAACTACGGCTACCTCTCCGGCTACACGAAGCCCAAGTCGATCACGGAGCAGTGCAACATTCTGCGCCAGATCTTCCCGGGTGTCGGGTACGCTGATGAGAAGCTCGCCGAACGCGAAGTGCCGAAGCACGCCGAAGGATGGTTCGCCATCCCGAAGTGGCAGACGGTCGCCCCGACCTACGCCGAGGCGGTGCAGAAGGTGCTCGACGCGATCAAGAAGGCCCGAAACGGCAAGTTCTACAACTACCGTGACGGCCAGATCGTGAACGAGCGTCTGCGCCAGACGGCCAAGACGGAGGCCATGTTCGGCAAGCTCGGCAACGAGCAGAAAGATCACGACATCCTCGTGGTCGCCGCCCAGTTCGGTCTGCGTCATCGCGGTCGCTCGGTTCGCCGGGCACGCGAGGTCATGCAGGCGAACGAGTGCGGTCTCGGTGCCTTCGCTGTCGGGATCATGATCCTGACGCATCCCGAGCGTCTCCAGCATCTGGACGATCTCTGGATCGACTGCGCTGGTGACGAGTTCGACGATCCGGATGCCGACGATCGCTTCGATCACGCCCCGTACTTCTTCTTCGACGACGGCAAGGTCGAGTTCGACGCGTTCTGGTACGGCTACGCCTACGTCAACGGTGGTGGGTCGGTGTCGGCCTTCGTTCCGCAGTCCTGAACCTTGAGGGCTTGATTGCTTGACACTTTTGAGTCCTTGAACCTTTGTCCGCGAAGCGGACTCGCCGGGTTATCCACATGTTGGATAGCCCGGTTTTTTCTTTTCAAATACCTATGAATTTTTGATACAATAACGAGTGAGATTAGGCTCATGAACAGTAGTTTACGGATTGCTGTCGCCGAACTCTCTCTTCAAGTAAGAGAAATAACAACCAGCGTCTTAGAGATCATGGTTTCTAAGAGAGTGTTGTATTGAGGAGACACTGCTTGTTTCCGTCTGGTGAAGGTGTTGAGAATATTTTTCAACTGCTTCCATATAAAATACAGGAGTGAGAGCGTGCCCTATTTCCAGTAGGGACCATGTTCAAGCTCTGGTGGCATGGATGGACGGAGACAATTATCCGGATGCCGACGATCGCTTCGATCACGCCCCGTACTTCAACTTCAACGACGGCAAGGTCAAGTTCGACACGAACTGGTACGACAACGCCAACGACAACTATGGGTCGGTGTCGGCCTTCGTTCCGAAGTTTCTCCCCAAAGCAAAAAGCACCTACACGGTGCTTTTTGTATTAGTCGTTCTTAAGAGAGCGTATCCAGCCACCGAGCATGCGTCCGATCTCGTCAACTTCGCCCTGTACCACTGTGTACTTCTTGTTATCAAGCGCTTTCGTGTCCTTCATGAGCCGTATGAACACACGAAAAAGATTAAGATCAACACTTACTTGCTCGAGCGTCGGTATCTTTTCTTTCTTCGACTGTCCGCTTGCTCGAAAGATACCAGACATGACATCGAGTAAGACGCTTTCTGAGCGCTCAAAGGTGGTGAAGCGATCTTTCTTGGGTATCAAACGATGATACTCGTGGAAAGTCTTATACAAGTCGTATGACTTTTTAAATATTGGCAGGTACCCCAAATCTAGGACACCAATTCTTTCTCCAATAATACTTCACTTTGCCTGGCAAAGGCAACCGGTGCCATATTTAAGGCGGTATGTATCCGCTTAGTGTTGTAATAATA
>SLDR01000019.1 GCA_007125155.1 Candidatus Campbelliibacteriota bacterium
AAAGCTTGCGTCCTAACCGTTAGACGATAGGGCCGTATATTGGATATCAACTCAAAACTTTCAATATCGAACAAAATATGCCATTCAGAGATCTTTCTTCTGCTCAAAAATATCCGTTCAACTTTATTAGTTAAACGGTGAAAAAATGATAGCATTTTTTGAACAAAAATCAAAATTCTGCTAATCTGTTCATTATCGCGGAAATCATGGAGGAGTGCGCGGAATTGGTAACGCACCGCTCTCGAAAAGCGGCGCCCTCACGGGCTTGTGGGTTCGAGTCCCACCTCCTCCGCAGTGAAAAGAGTGAGCAAGATACTAAGTGGGGTTGAATTAGGAACTCGCAAGAACTCGAAAGATCATTCGATTCTTCAAGAACTAAGATATATAACCTTTCTATGGAATTAGGGTCTTGTCTCTGATATATTAAGTTCAAATTTAATTAAAATTCTACCAATGAAAATACTAGCCATTGAAACATCTTGTGACGAAACCGCTGTTTCCATTCTGGATGCCGAGGGAGATATTGAAGAGCCCAGACTAAAATCACTGTCTGATGTGGTTCTCTCACAGACAGAGATCCACCGAGAGTATGGGGGTGTTTTTCCGGCATTGGCAAAACGGGAACACACAAAGAATTTGATCCCCTTACTTAAAGAGGCTATGTCACAGGCCGGGATCTCATCAGAAAAAAAGATAATAAGCGAAGATCTGGAAGATAAATTCAGTGAACTATTCTCACATGAGCAAGGAATGGCTCAGGAGATCACGGAATTTTTAAACCATCACAACTCCCCTAACATAGACGCTATCGCGGTTACATACGGTCCGGGGCTGGAACCCGCTTTATGGGTCGGAATAAATACCGCCAAAGCCCTCTCACTGGCCTGGAATAGGCCGTTGGTGCCCGTAAACCACATAGAAGGACACTTTGCCTCAGTTTTGTTTAACAAGGCCCAAAATAAGCAAAATAAACCCCCCGAACTGCCCGCCTTGGCACTTGTAATATCCGGAGGACATACGGAATTGATAAAAATAAAGGAATGGGGTGACCTTGAATATTTAGGTGGGACCGTTGACGACGCCGTAGGGGAAGCCTTCGATAAAGCCGCGCGTATGCTGGGCCTACCGTATCCCGGCGGTCCGCCTTTATCAAAGCTTGCTGAAAAAAGCAGACTGGCCGGCAAAGAAAATCCTTTTTATCTTCCCAGACCAATGAAGAGCTCCGGTGACCTTAATTTTTCATTTTCCGGCCTGAAAACCGCGGTTCTTTACACCATAAAAAAAGAAAAGGATATAAATGAAGAAAATAAAGCCTTCATGGCAAGAGCCTTTGAAGACGCCGTAGCGGAAGTACTTGTTAATAAAACGGAGAAAGCCCTAAAAGAAGCCGGTTATCGTTCACTTATAGTATGCGGTGGAGTTTCGGCGAACAGTTATATACGTGAAAATTTCAACCAATTCGGGAAAAAAATTGGCATTCCTGTCCTTATTCCGGAACTTTCCCTTTCCACCGACAACGCTTGCATGATAGCGATAGCCTCTTTTTTGGTCTTCGAGACCAGAGAAGAAGATGTTCTAAAAGATGAGAAGGATATCATTGAACTCAAAGCGGATGGAAACGCAAGGATCGGGTAGGTCTTTCACTCAAGACCGTAAAGCTTTTTTATCCCTATTTCTTATCCTTAACCCAGATCAAGCTCTTGGTTTATAGGCCTTTCTCTGCTTTTGATCTGAAAGAATACCACAATAACGGATATTGCCAGGACCACACTCATCGGAACTATCAAGCCTTCGACAGAAAACGCAAAAGATGCCAGAACCGCAACCAAAGCAAGAGAGGAGAAAATGGCGGTTCTTCTGAAAAAATTCAGATTTTCCGAACCGGGTGTCTCTTTCGAATTCGGCACAAATAAAAGGGTCACGAGGTACATCAGAAAGATGGTCAGAACGAAGATCGCAAAATTTTTAGTACCCCCTTCAAGATTAGCCGGAAGTTCCATTGCACCTGAAATTGCACTCGCCAAAATGCCGCGGTCTTCTTCATCATCTTCCTCTCCATTGATAACACCGAGATTCATTCTCATACCTTCAATACTGTAAGGATCATCGGTCTTCTCTTCCTTTCGATCTTCTTCTCTCACAAAAGCGGTCGCATCTCGTCCGAACTTCTCATGGATCATACTTGCGTCCTCTCGAGAAAGAGGGAGACTGATACCTTCTCTGGAAATAATATCCATGAGCATCCTGTATTCTCTAATTATGGCTCTTTCGGTCTCAGTCAAAGCGATCTCTTGCTGACAAACTATTTGATTTATATGACGCCTTGTAGTTATGTACACATATCCGGTTCCGGTCGAACATCCCCAAGGTCCTAGGATCTCTTCCGCATATCTCTCTTGGAATATCACAACCGAATTAAATGTTATTGCGTCAAATACACCGGTTAAAGGAGTCTCGATATTCTCAAAATGATTCAAGAAGATCTGAAGTTTATATACCTCCGCCGGGTCGTTATCGAATTTGATATGCAGGTAATCTCTAAGATAATTACAATCCACTATAGGAGCGACTATTCCTTCCGGAGTCGTAAATGAAAGTTCCTCTCCGATGGCCTGCTGATCTCCGGTTCGCGAAACCGGCCTGAAGTAATAAGTTTGATTCGGCATCAGGTCGATGACACCAACATAGTGCTCCTCAAGGTCATTTTCGATCTCGAGCGTCATATTTCCGTATCCAAACGTCTCGCTATCCATGTCGATATCCGATTCGGAGATCGACTCGGTTCCATAGACAACCTGACTGCTGGCCGGCATATTGGTATCCCAGCTAACTATCACCGAGGATTCATTCTCCACTCCTTCTATTCTTTCATTGGTTATCTCAAGCTGCACAACCGGAACGAATGGTGTCACTCCTGATATGGAACCCCTTCTGGTTGTCGTAACCGTAGGAGTCGTAACTGTAACAGTAACTGAGTCCGAGATCTCTCCATCGTCCCCATAAAAACATTTAATGGTGAACGTCTTTGTATTTTGAAGATTCGTAACTTCTTTTGTACCACTTGTTTCATCTTCGGTATCGAACTTAACACCTTCACAACGATCCACATTTCCGGAATTCCATTCAAGAGTAGTTGAACCTCCTTTATTCACAGTCATTGGATCGGCTGAGATCCATACAAAAGGATCATCCACCTTTTCCACATTAACCTTAACCGAAGCGCTCTTTTTGTGCCCGGTCTTGCTTTCACAGGTAACGGTGAAGGTGGT
>SLDR01000012.1 GCA_007125155.1 Candidatus Campbelliibacteriota bacterium
ACCGGATAGGCGAAAGAAAGTTGGCCGTCGGCTCGCCGGTCTATTCACTAACCGACGGACTTGTCGGCCACTGGACCTTCGACGGACCGGACATGGAATGGAGCAACACCGGCCAGGAGGTGAGGGACGTTTCGGGTAATAATAACCACGGATCTTTGGAGGGTGGAATGGGAATTAATTCGGTTGCTATAGGACAGATCGGCCAGGCGCTCTCGTTTGATGGGGTTAGTGATTATATTTATATAGAGAGTGACCCAAGCCTTTCATTAACCGGACCTTTCACTTTATCGGCCTGGATCTATCCCGAGGCCTTAGGTGAAATGTATATAGTTGATGGTTTTAGTCAGTACGCTTTTTGGATACAGTTGAATAATGAAATAAGGCTAGGCGATCATTCTGGGAATCATGTGGACACTGCGCCGAATGTTCTAAAACTTAATAGCTGGAACCATGTGGTTGCGGTTTTTTTCCGGTTCTTCAGGAGACCCTGTAACATTGGAAAACGCAGATATATATGTTAATTCTGTATCAAAAGGAGATCATACAGGTGGAACCTGGAGTCCGGGTTCTTTAAGTCATGTGAGAATAGGAAGATTTGCTTCTCATCTTCATTTTGAAGGCAATATCGACGACGTTCGGATATACAACCGGGCTTTGTCCGAGGAGGAGGTGGAAAGACTATACCGGGAAGGTGACAGGTGGACCGTTATGGATCATGTATGGAATTGTGGAGACTATATTACTGATGAAAGGGATAATGAAGTATACTCTACCGTCCAAATAGGCGAGCAATGCTGGCTTGCCGAGGATCTTCGCTATGACGACGGTTGTAGTGGAAACACTTGGAACGACACGGCGCCGTTTAATGCCTGTGGTCTCCAAGGAGGGGGTTACGACGGAATGGTATATCAGTGGGCGGCTGCAATGGACGGCTCAACCCAAGAGGGCGCTCAAGGACTGTGTCCGAACGGCTGGCACATCCCCACAGATGAAGAGTTCAAGATCCTGGAAGGATATGTAGATTCCACTTATGGGTATCCGGACAGTGAGTGGGATAAAATAAATGATTCTCGTGGTGACGACGCCGGAGATCAGCTAAAGGACCCTGAAGAGGGTTGGTGCTATTCAACTCCTTGCGGGGAGTTCGGGTGGAATGCTCTTCCGGGTGGCCGCTACGATACTTCCGGCACGGTCGACAGTTTCGATTCCTATGGTTTCTGGTGGTCTTCCAACGCTGATGGTAACGAGGCTTTGCGCAGGCGTTTGAGGTATGATGCTTCCGGAATTCACCGTCGTAACCTAAGTCAGGCTTTCGGATTCTCTATTCGTTGCCTCCGGGATTAGTTCGCTTTGTGGAACAATTCGACCTTCGGTTAAAATAGCAAAAAGTTCTATTCCATAGTTTTTGGATCTTACTCCCGACTTTTTAAAATAAGTCGGCTTCGCGATTACTTTAAGAGTAAATATTTAATGATCCGGGGAAGTCAGATTTCCCAAGAATACGTAACGAAGGTGTAAGAAAAAAGGAAAGGAACTTCAAGACCCGTCATGGAAAGACCTTCCTTAAAATAAGGCTTAGATCATCATTTGCCATGGTGTAGGTTTTTTATTCTCTTTTTTCTTCACTCCGATAAATGGAATACTGATCTCAAGTGATGAAGGGGAGCCTTTTATAAATTTCAGTATAAATGTACTCGGTATTTTTTACGTATTTAAGTCCATGGAAGGAGTGGGTAGAGGGGGGGGGAGATATTGTAAGATAAAAAAAGAAGCCGTTAAAACGGCTTCTTTGGTTTTTGGTCACTTAATCACGACCTTTGTTCCGGTGTTCGCCCAGTGGTATAAGGTTATCGCGTCCATTGTGGTCAGTCGGACGCATCCTTTTGAGGCGGGGTAGCCCGGAAGGGATCCTTCGTGGATCCAGTAGTAAGGAGTAATGAATCTCAGGGCGTAAGGCATCGGTGCCCCGCCCGTAGGTCTGGGATGGGTTCTTGAGAAGTGGCTTTCGATCTTTTTGTTGATGCGAAACTCTCCACGAGGAGTAATCCTTCCTTCTTCTGCCGAAGAGATCGGCATCCATTGAAGAAGGACGCCATTCTCGTAAGCTCCAAGTGCTTGCAGTTCTATATCAACGAAGATGACCTTCTCCTCCTTACTGCCATGCGGAAGATCGTAGGGAAGAGGTGAGTGTCTTCCGGCCTTCTCCATATCAAGAGGGATCATCAGTATCATTCCCTCTCTCAGAGCGTCGGGTGACACTCTGTTGATCCGAGCCACCACTTGCCAGTCCTCTTCGAAGAGGCTCCACAGAGTGTCTCCGTCTTTTACCATGTACGATGTAAGAGAGATATCATGCGGATAGACACGCTCGGCCTTTATGGCTCCGACATTCAGCACCATGCTGACCAGGAAAAATAAAAATGTGATCCTTAAAAAAGCTCTTATTTTCATCCGAACCTCCTTATCTTTTAGTATCGTTAAATAACAACTTCGGCTATTTTGCTTAATTTTTAGTAAAAAGTCAAATATTAGCGCTCGAATTCCAGTTCAAAGCGCAACAGGGGGTCTTTTGTCGGATTCCACATGCTTTAGAAGCCCTATTTTGATATACTTATTAAATAAAAGTAATCAGAGAACAATTATGCCCATCAGAGTCTCAATAAATGGAGCCGGTCGTATCGGAAGAGCGTTTTTCAATATGGCTTCTGAAAGCGATGAAGTGGAAGTCGTCGCGATAAATGATCTTACCGATATTGATAACATCGCTTATCTTATAAATCATGACAGCGCATACGGAAGACGTAAAAACCCGGTCTCGGTCAATGAGGGAAGGAATGCTTTCATTGACGGTGAAAAACAGATCGCTTTTTTTCAGGAAAGCGATCCCGAAAAACTCCCTTGGAAAGATCTGGACATAGATGTGGTCGTTGAGGCGACCGGAGTTTTTACGAAGTTTACTGATGCCGAGAAACACATTACCGCGGGAGCAAAACGTGCGGTCATATCGGCTCCGGCTAAAGACGAACCCGGAGAAAATAACAAGACGGTGCTTTTGGGGATAAATGAAGAAGACCTGAAAGGAGCGGTGGTCAGTTCGAATGCGTCCTGTACAACCAACGCGGTGTCACCGGTTGTTCGTATCCTGCATGATGGTATCGGAATTAAGAACGCTATTCTAAACACCGTCCACGCTTACACGATCAGCCAATCGATCGTTGATTCCTTCAACAAGAAAAACCCGAGGCTCGGAAGGGCAGGGGCCCAGAACATAGTTCCGACATCAACGGGTGCGGCGACGGCAACCACCAAAGTAATGACGGACCTCGAAGGAAAATTTGACGGCATAGCTTTGAGGGTTCCGGTGGTCACCGGTTCGATCGCCGATATAACCTTCACAGCCTCAAGAGAGACGAGTGTTGAAGAGGTCAACGGAGTATTGAAAAGTGCGGCGAACAATGAGAGGTGGAAAGGGATTTTCACAACAACCGAAGAGCCGATAGTCTCAAGCGATGTGATAGGTATGGAGTGGGGTTCCATTGCCGATCTGTCGTTCACACGCGTTGTCGGAGGTGACCTGGTGAAGGTCTTGGCCTGGTATGACAACGAGATGGGCTACACGGCGATGCTTCTGAAGCACGTCATGATGATCGGAAAGCATGCCAACGACTCAAAATAATGCAAATATGAGAGTAATATTTGGATGCGATCACGCCGGTTTTGAACTCAAAGAGAAGCTAATTCCCTATGTTTCCAATTTGGGATATGAAGTTAAAGATATGGGGGCCTTTACTTATGAGGAGGATGATGACTACCCTGATCTTATAGCACCCGTTGCCGGGGAGGTATCAAGGGACCCCGATCGCGTTCGCGGGATCGTTTTGGGAGGATCGGGTCAGGGTGAGGCGATCGTCGCCAACAGATTTCCGCATGTCAGAGCGGTGGTGTATATAAAACCGTCGGTTTTGAGAGAAAATGGAGAAGATAAAATAGAAGATGATGTCATCAGGCTCTCCAGAGAGCACAATGATTCCAACGTCCTCTCATTGGGTGCTCGTTTCTTGACGGAGCGGGAGGCGAAGATGGCGGTCAGGTGTTGGCTTGAGACGCCGTTTACCGGAGAGGAAAGACACGGAAGGAGGATAGATAAGATAGATAAGGTTAAAGTAATAACTTAATTTTTATGACAGAGATAATACCGGCCATAATGCCGGAAAGCTTTGATGATCTCAAGGCGAAAATGCGCGAGGTTGCCGATATTGTCGGGATCGTCCAGATAGACGTAATGGATGGTATCTTCGTTCCGCCGACAACTTGGCCTTATCGGTCGGGTCAGGGGATCGACCTTGAGAATATCCTTAATGGTTCCGAGGACATGCCCTTTTGGAAGGAACTTGAGTTCGAGGTTGATATGATGGTAACGGATCAGGAAGAAGAGGTCTCAAGATGGATAAGAGCCGGGGCAAGGAGGGTCATCGGTCACGTCGAGGCCATGGAAGATATAGAGAGGTTCATAAAGACGGCCAAAGACGCTACCGTTCCCAAGGACTCCCCACTTTCGGCCGAGATAGGGCTGGCGGTCGGTTCGGAAACCTCCGTTGATGGCATTTTGCCATTTATCGAGGAGGTCGATCTTATTCAGTTGATGGGTATCAAAAGAATCGGTTACCAAGGGGAGGAGTTTGACGAAAGGGTGGTGGAGAAGGTCTCCCAAGTTCGGAAGATTTCCCCCGGTACACCCATAAGTGTCGACGGCGGGGTTGATGAGGACAGCGCACCGATACTGATCGAAGCCGGTGCAGACAGACTGGTTTCAGGTTCAATGATATTCAAAGCCGAGAATAAAGGAGAGGCCGTAAAAAAACTCTTGTCCCTTTGATCTTTTAGATATAATGAAAAGTTTTAGTAATAAAGATAAATACGAAACTGAAAAGAAGGCCAACACTATAAGGAGGCAGGTGATAGAGATGTTGATGGAAGCCGGATCCGGTCATCCTGCCGGTGCTTTGGGAATGGCTGATATATTCGCTGTTTTGTATCTTCATTTTTTAAGACATGACCCCGAAGATCCTTTTTGGGAAGAGCGTGACAGAGTGATCCTCTCCAACGGTCATATCTGTCCCGTGCTTTACGCAACATTGGCCGAGGTCGGATACTTCTCCAAGGAAGAGCTGAAGACGCTTCGCCGGCTTGGGAGCCGTTTGCAGGGGCATCCGCATCGCGGTTATCTGCCCGGTATAGAGACAACCTCGGGTCCCTTGGGTTGCGGTCTTTCCCAAGCCGCCGGGATGGCCATAGCCGACAGAATGGACAGAGGCGATGAGTCGGAAAGCTATTTTTACTGTTTTATGGGTGACGGAGAGTTGAACTCCGGCAACATTTGGGAGGCCGGGATGCTCGCTTCAAAAGAGAGATTGGGAAAGCTGGTGGGTGTGATCGACAGGAACAACATACAGATAGACGGTTTCACCAAAGATGTGATGCCTTTGGAACCATTGCGGGATAAATGGGAGTCGTGGGGCTGGCTTGTCTATGAGATAGATGGGCATAACATCGATCAAATATATGAGGCATTTGAAAAAGTTCGCTCGAGTCCGGATACACCTAAGGTGATAATTGCAAACACCATCCCCGGAAAGGGAGTGTTTGAGTTTGAGGGTAAGTATGAATGGCACGGAAAGGCGCCCGACGCGGATGAGGGAGGTAGGGCGCTTAAAGAACTCGCAGAAGAAGATCGTGAGATAGATATAAGATATAAAGGGCTTATATGACCATTTTAAAAGCAGAGAACTTGAACGAAGGTATGTTTGAGGAAAACAAAGAAAGGATTTCCACTCGCGAGGGTTACGGAAGGGGCCTTTTGGAGGCCGGTGAGAAAGATCCGAGGATAGTTCTTCTGTCGGCCGATCTGACTTCGTCGACCGGAGGGGGCCCGTTCGCCGAGAGGTTTCCCGAAAGATTCATACAGGTTGGGGTGGCCGAGCAGAATCTGGTGACGGTCGCAAGCGGGATGGCGGCCATGGGAAAAATTCCTTTCACTAGCTCGTATGCGGTTTTCTCGCCGGGAAGGAACTGGGAGCAGATAAGGACAACGATTTGTTATAATGATCAGCCGGTCAAGATCATAGGTTCGCACACGGGCGTCTCGGTGGGCCCTGACGGGGGAACTCATCAAGCTTTGGAAGATATAGCCCTTATGAGAAGTTTGCCAAATATGACGGTCATCTCACCGTGCGATGCCAAAGAAGCTTATAAAGC
Organism: Candidatus Campbelliibacteriota bacterium; assembly: GCA_007125155.1. GTDB lineage: Bacteria > Patescibacteriota > Minisyncoccia > Phycocordibacterales > CSBR16-193 > SKVL01. The sequence continues at coordinate 6,256 of SLDR01000012.1, forward strand.
GACGCTGGAGATCGCGAGGTCCGACAGACCCGCATACATGCGCCTTACAAGGGATAAAACCCCGGTCATGACCACCGATAACACGGAGTTCAAAATAGGCAAGGCCATGCTTTTTCATGGTGACATCGAAGGTGAAGCCGATGTTGGAATTATTGCAACCGGGCCCTTGCTCTACAGGGCTATTAAGGTAGCCCGGATAATGGAAGAGAGAGGTTATAAGATAAATGTTTTGAATCTTTCAACCATAAAGCCTCTTGACGGAGAGGCGGTTTTGGGTCTGGCCGAACGAACCGGAGCGATCGTGACCGTGGAGGAGCATCAGATCAAGGGGGGTATGGGCGGTGAGGTGGCGGAGTTCTTGGCCGAAAATAGGCCTGTCCCGATGGAGTTCGTAGGTGTAAATGACGCCTTTGGTGAGTCGGGTGGAGCTGTTGAGCTTTTGGAGAAGTTTAAAATGGGAGAGGAGGACATGATCAGAGCGATAGAGAGGGTTTCGGGAAGGAAGTAGAGTATCATCGATAGTGTTGTTCGGTCTCGAATGTGGTATTTTAATACCATAGTTTATGTGCGGTATTGTGGGATACATAGGGCACCGTGAAGCGGTTCCCGATATACTGAAAGGCCTAAAGGCCTTGGAGTATCGAGGTTATGACTCCGCCGGTTTAGCCGTCCTCTCTCATGAGGAAGGGAAGGTTAAGTGCGTAAGAAGTGTCGGGAGGGTCTCGGCATTGGAGAGCAAACTCAGAGAGAATAAAGATCTCTCAGGTACCATTGGAATTGCACATACCAGGTGGGCGACCCACGGGGCGCCGACGCTTAAGAACACCCATCCTCACTTTGATCGAAAGAGAGAGATATTTGTTGTTCATAACGGGATAATAGAGAACTACAGAGAGATAAGGGAGATCCTTGAGAGAGAGGGTCACAAATTTACCTCCGAGACCGATACGGAGGTGGTGGTTCATCTGATGAGAAGCTTCCTTGATGACGGTCATACTCACAAAGAAGCCTTTCTTAAGACCCTTTCAATGATAAAAGGGGCTTACGGCTTGGCTCTGATGATCCGGAGCGACCCTGAGACCATTTACGTCGCCAGGCATTCAAGTCCTTTGGTGATCGGAAAGGGCGAGGGAGAGAATTTCATCGCTTCCGACCCTTCGGCGCTGGTGCATAAGACCGGGAATGTCATTTATTTGAAAGACGGTGAGGTTGCCGAGGTCGGAAGAGAAGACATCAGAATAACCGATCTTTCCGATGTGCCGGCTGAACATGAGGTCGTTGAGTTGGAGAGGGACTTGAAACAGGTCCAAAAAGGTAAATTCGAACACTTTATGCTCAAGGAGATAAACGAAGGAGCGGATGTCATACGCTCGGCCTGTCGCGGGCGACTTAGGGTCAAGGATAAAGCGGTTAACTTCGGTGGATTAAGGGATGTGCGGAATGAGTTGCTAAAGATCAAAAGGATCATCATCGTCTCTTGCGGAACTTCTTATTATGCCGGTTTGGCCGGTAAGTACATCTTCGAGGAGATTGCCGGAATACCGACCGAGGTCGAACAGGCCTCCGAATTTCGCTACAGAAAAAGGGCATTTATTCCGCAAACCGCGGTTTTGGCCATATCCCAGTCCGGAGAGACGGCCGACACTTTGGCTGCCGTAAGGGTCGCGAAAGATAGTGGAATATTAACCTTGGGTCTGGTCAACGTTGTCGGCTCGACCATAGCCAGGGAAACGGATGCCGGAGTATACAACCATGCCGGTCCGGAGATAAGCGTCGCTTCGACCAAGGCTTACCTCTCTCAGATCACAATTCTGACTTTGATGTCCTGTTATCTCTCGGAGAGGAGGGATCAAGAGGTTCTCGATCTTATGGAAGCGATTGATTCTTTGCCGAAAAAGATCGAAGAGGTGCTCTCAAGATCTAAAGATCTCGAAGTATTGGCCGATAAGTATCACAAATACGATAACTTCTTTTATATCGGTCGAAAATATGGTTATCCGACGGCGCTGGAAGGCGCTCTGAAGCTGAAAGAGATATCTTACATACATGCCGAAGGTTACTCGGCCGGAGAGATGAAGCATGGCCCGATAGCTCTCGTTGATGGGAATTTCCCAACTTTGGCCATCTGTTTGAACAATGGTGTGTTCGAGAAGATGCGCTCCAACATTGAGGAGATAAAGGCGCGCAAGGGCCCGGTGCTGGTCTTAAGCAATGAAGGGGAAGGCGGGATGAATGATCTGGCCGACGACGTCTTTCATATTCCCAGGGTCCCCGAGCCACTGGAGCCGATCTTGTCCATGGTGCCTTTACAGCTCTTTGCATATTACATCGGAGTAAAAAGGGGAGTTGATGTTGATCGGCCAAGAAATTTAGCCAAGTCGGTAACGGTGGAATAAATACGCCGGTCATATCGACGGGCGACCTGCCTCGAGGCTCAAGTGTTTTTTATAAAAAATACACGATTCTTTCAAGTCACGTCTTTATTTGGGGAAGTCTGACTTCCCCAAGCTCTTATTTTAAGCCGTATTTTTGGCTTTAAAAAAGCTCCCCAAAATATCTTTATTTAAAGCCGTGATTTCAACCAAAATTTTCTTTGGGGAAGTCAGACTTCCCCAAAGTTATGATTTTCCCAAGTTATATGTCTGATACACCGCGACGGTCTGTTCGACCTTTTCGGTTCAAAGCCGGAGCCGGAAGAGAAGCTCAAAAGAAGGGTTGATGTTGTAACCTGCAACGGAATTAATCGCCACTTAAAGGATCTCATATTGAAAGAATAAAAAAAAGTTATTTAAAAAAAGAACCGGAATCCGGTAAGATCCAATAAAAAACCCGAAGTTTCGGCTTCGGGTTTTTCTTTTAATCTTATTACTTATTATCCTATCTTTCTCGGTTCGTAACCTTCGGGTCGGTTTTCGAGGTATTCTTGAAGTTTCTCTACGGAGAGAAGGCCCTTTTGCGCACCGACTTCTTGGACCACCGACATTGAGTTTATCGGCGCCCATTGAATGGCCTCGGGTATGCTTTTACCCAGCGCCAAGGCGCTTGTGAATGTTGATGCGAAAGAGTCCCCGGCGCCGGTTCGGTCAACGGGGGGCTTTGGATCGGGATACAGTGGCATATACCACATCTCTTCTCCGTCGTAGGTATACGCGCCTTTGGGTCCGTCGGTTATAACGACCACCTTCGGTCCGAGATCGCGGGTCATTTTCAGTAGGTCGTTTATCTCTATCTTTTCATATTTCTTCCCAACTATCTCTTTGGCTTCTTCAACGTTGCAGAAGAAGAGTTCCGATATTTGGTAAATCTCTTTTAGGGTCTCATATCCGAGTCCCATTTGGAATGTTCCTGGCTGGAAAGTGAGTTTGACCTCCGGGTTGGCCCTTACGTACTCGGCGATGGTGTTGTGGTAAGGCAGAGAGTTCTCCGATAGAGAACTCAAGTATATCCACTTGGGTGGGGTCTTGAGCTCCGGCAGGGAATACGGATAGTCTTGATGTTTGACCAGTATTGTTCTCTCATCCTCGTACCAGAGAACATAGTGGTAGTTGGTTTGAAAACCTTTGTTGCGAGTCACAAAGTCGGTTGACACCCCTTCTTTTTTCAAAACCTCCACACATTTTTCTCCTTCCGGATCGTCGCCGATAGAGGTTATCAGTGCGGATCTTAGTCCCAGTCTGGCGGCGGAGACCGATGCGTTGGGGCTGTTGCCGACCGCATAGACCACCTCTACGTATTTGTAGGGTATTTTGTTTCCGAAGGAGATACAAAGATTGAACGTACCTTGCTCTTTGTCTTTTTCCACCTTGGCATCCTCTATTCGGATAAAGGCGTCAACAACTATGTCTCCGATCGCCAAAAAGTCGATTTGCTCGTTATTCATGATCTTTGGAAGGTTATTTTACAATTCTCAACAGTATAACACACATTTATTTGTACTGTGGATATGTTAAAATTTAAAAATATGAAGACATACAGGGAGTGTATAGAGGATGCTGAGAAAAAAGGCTTGGCCATCGGCCACTTCAATATCTCCAACACCGAGATGTTTTGGGGTGTCATTAATGCGGCAAAGGTGCGAAATTTACCTGTCATAATAGGGGTATCCGAGGGGGAGAGGGATTTTTTGGGTGTCGGGCAAGCGTTGGCCTTGGTTGAAAGTGTAAGAAAAGAGATCGATATTCCGGTGTTCCTTAACGCCGATCATACCTACTCGTTTGATAGGGTAAAAGAGGTCATTGATATGGGTTATGACTCGGTGGTGATAGATGGAGCAAATCTGTGTCTGGTGGAGAACATGAAGATGACAAAGAAATGCGTAGATTATGCTCGTTCGGTGAATCCTGAGATCTTGACCGAATGTGAGTTGGGATACATAGGGAGTTCTTCTTCTCTCTTTGACGATCTGCCGGAAGGTGCCGCCGTCTCCGAGGAGCTCTTGACCCGACCGGAAGAGGCTGAGAGTTTCGTTGAAGCCGTTGGAGTTGATCTGTTCGCACCGGCGGTAGGCAGTGTTCACGGTATGAGCCGGAAGGGACTAACGCCCAAACTCTATACCGACAGGATAAAAGAGATAAGGGAATCCGCCGGAGTGCCTTTGGTCTTGCATGGTGGCTCGGGAAGTTCCGATGACGATATTAGAGAGGCGATAAAGGCCGGAATAAGCATCATTCATGTAAGTACCGAGATAAGGGTCGCCTACAGAGAAGGTCTTGCAAAAGGTCTTAAGGATAATCCTGACGAGGTCGCCCCTTACAGATACTTGAAGACCGCCGTAAGTGAGGTGGAAAGAGTGGTCGGGGAGAAACTGGACATATTCTCGGGGAAATAGATCGAGCCGGCTCGTAGTTTTTTAATTTTATAAAATGCTAAAGAGGATAAAAAAAGGAAAGGTAATGAAGAAGGGACTGATCTTCTTTCTCATCTTTTTCTGGATATTCTCCGGCTATCCGCAGGTTTGGAACTTCCCGCCGGAGGTTAAACAAATGCATGCATCCGCTACAGTTGAAACCTTTACCACTTCAGATGATTGGGAAGTGCCCGATGATGTATATTTTGTGACAGTTGAAACATGGGGAGCAGGAGGTGGAACGAGCGCGCCCGGCAACAATGTAAGAAGAGGAGGTGCCGGTGGAGGAGCGTATTCCAGAGCTACTATCAGCGTAACTCCCGGTACCACACACAGTTATATTATTGGTGCAGGAGGAGGAACTGATGGATCCGACGGAGGTGATACTTACTGGGTAGACGACGACTCTACAACGTTGGTTTTGGCCAAAGGAGGTTCCGGTAACACCGGTACGGGCTCAGCTTCCG
>SLDR01000013.1 GCA_007125155.1 Candidatus Campbelliibacteriota bacterium
AAATTATCGCACTTTGAAGGGGCTTTACAAAGGAGTAGGTCATTAATAACGAGCGGTTCGGCCACACCTGATCGGATGATGGGCCCATCTTTACGATCAGGAGGCCGGATACCTTAGTGATTGCGAGGTCTCATTAATTATGATACAAATGATTTCGGAAACAGCGAACCTTTTTAAATGGAGGTGTAAAGATGGACAGTGTCAACCTTTCTTATTCCTTATTGGAAGAAAGAAAAAAGTCGGATTACGAGGTGGGGCATGAGTACTTAGTGGTATCAAAAGAGGAAGACTATGATCCCAAAATGGTCTTAAAGGTCGCCAAAGAGGCCTTTCCCGAACTTTTCGGTCTGATCAGGGGACCCGAAGTTCACACAACAGTATGTGAAAAGATGATATCTTCAAAATTCAGCCGTTTGATAAATGTCCTCAAGGATGAGAATAACTGGGAGACTGAGCCCTACGTGGCGGTCAAGATCTCTAATTTGGAAGGGGATGTGCAACCTTTTGATATCTATTGGTTCGGTTGTCAATGAACATCAAGACCCTGAAAGGCCGATATGATCGGCCTTTTCTGATAGGTTGTTTACCGCGTTCATGTGTATGATATGCTTATTTTCAATGGGTATAAAAATAAGTCGGTAAATAGTCTTTGGCATATATGGAAAATTTTAAAAGACCATCCAGAGGAGAAGAGGTATTATCTGAAATATTCAAAAGTAGGGAGGATATGAGGGAGAGAGTCGAAGAAGCTCTCAAGTGGAGCGAGAAGGGCGGGCCGAGTGTTGGGAGCTCGTCTTTTTTGAAAGCCGTTCTCGGAGATATAAACATGGATGGAGATGACTACGGATACGTAAAGAAAGAGATCCATAAAGAGGTTGGGAAGATAGAGAAGGAAAAAAGAGAGAAGAACGAAAAGGAAGGATCCGTATTTTCAAAAAAGGATATAGAGACCATCTCCCAGAGTGCAAGATTACAGATGTTGAGGGAGAGTAAAAGATCCGGGGAGGAACCTGATCTTGATGAACTCTATCCCGATAAAGACAGGTGATCCACTCAGATCTTCCTGATGTCCCTTATTATCTCAGGAAATTTCGGTTTATTGAAGTGCCCTCTTTTTTTAAGACCTCTGAATGTGGACCCCGGAAGGGCATTTTTATATTTTTTAAAATGTTTGTAAGGGACCACCTCATCATCCTCGCTGTGATATATGAATATCTTACTCGCTTGCTCTTCAAGTTTCTTTAAACTTTCGGGCAACTTAAAGTCCCCGAGGGATTCTTCCATGTCCTCGTCATCATAAGGAGGCGCGACCAGCATTATTGCACCGATCTTTTTGGGGAAATTATTACTTGATAGATATTTTATCAGGAACAGAGCTCCAAGGGAGTGTCCGATGAGTATCACATTATTTTCCAGAAGAGGGGCCACCTTATCAAAGACCAACTTCCACTCCGAATATTTTGCGTTGGCCGGATTGGGCATTTTCAGTAAAAGAACGTCATGATCATCTCCGAGTTCATTCCTTAGTTGTGAACCCCATTTCTTTTTCCTGTATCTGTCCAGATCAACTTCCATGTTCTTTAGGAACGAAATGTAATCTTTTTTACTGTCAAAGGTATTTCCTCCGTGGATCATTACTATTTGTTGTTTTTTCATATTTCTCATTTTATACATTGCTCCGGAAAGTTCAAATCATAATATAAAACCCCAAACAGTGCTTTAGTACCTTAAATGATCCGTGCTTATCGGACCCTAAGAAGCTCCGGCCAAGGCCGTAGGGGTGATAAAGTACGTTAAAATTGACAAATCATACTGTTGTGTTTAAATTGCGTCAGATTACCTTTAATAGATCAAAAAAAAGAGGAGGCAGCTATGGTGATATACGATGAGGATGTCAATGTAAAGAATCTGAAGATCGTGGATATGATCCTGTTCCTGATCGAGAAAGGAGTCGATCGGGGAGATGCGCACAGTTACGCCGAGTTCAGGAAGCTCCAATTTTTGGGAGCAGAACTTAGTGAAAGTGAGAGAACAAGGCGGACACTCGTAAAAAGGAGAGTCTACTGGATCGTCCCTGAAAGGGACATACCGGGACTTTAACTGATCTAGATAAAAGGCCCTCGGATGATTCCGGGGCCTTTTTTTTATTGTTGATCATTACCTTATCCTGTCCGTGTCGGTGGTCGCCATTTATTGCCGAAACGGATGAATTGAAATAAACTGGTCATTATGAAAGGAAGGCCTCTTGAACTCATGGCACCGGCCGGCAGTTTCCCGGCACTTACCGCCGCGTGCAAGGCCGGTGCCGACGCGGTGTATTTCGGGTTGGACATTTTCTCGATGCGAGCAGGCAGACGGAACTTTAAGGTCTCGGACCTTGAGAGGATAAGGAAGATATGCGATTCGTATCCCGGAAAGCCTAAAATGTACCTTGCATTGAATACAATAATTTACGATTCGGAACTCAAGAAACTCGAACGCCTTGTCAAAAGGGTGGTCGGCAAAGTCGACGCCGTTATCTGTTGGGATTTAGCGGTAATAGATCTCTGTAAGCGACATAAGATCCCGTTCTTCATTTCCACGCAGGCCTCCGTATCCAATAAAGTATCGGCCGAGTTTTATAAAAAATTGGGAGCCAAAAGGGTCGTTCTGGCACGTGAGCTTGATATCAAACAGATAAAAGAGATATCCAAAGTGAAAGGATTGGAGATAGAGGCCTTCGTCCACGGCGCGATGTGTGTCTCGATATCCGGAAGATGCTTTACCAGCCAGTTTCTCTTTAACAGATCGGCAAACAGAGGTGAATGCTTTCATCCTTGCAGACGGCCTTACACGGTGATAGATGACCGATACGGCCGTAAATTAAAGCTTGATAATCATCTGGTTATGTCGGCCAAGGACCTCTGCGCCCTTCCTTTGATAGAGAAGCTTAAGAAAGCGGGAGTGATGTCTTACAAAATAGAGGGCAGAAACAGGGATCCTTTATACGTTGAGACCGCAGTGAGAGTTTACAGGGAGGCGCTTGACAACAAGATCACTGAAGAGAGAACCGCTGAACTCATGGATGAACTTGAAGCCGTATATAATAAGGGATTTTCTACCGGATTTTATCTTGGTGGGCCCATGCCCGATGATTATTCGAAGGTTGAGAATTCAGCCTCTAAATTTTATAGGAGTTTCTTGGGCAAGATAGTACATGTATATCCCAGGTCTGAGGCGGCGACCGTCAAGCTCTCGGACACTCTTAAGGTGGGTGACAAGATTGCGGTTTTTCACGATAGGATCGGGGCAGAGAAGATGAATGTAATAGAGATCGAGATCGATAGAAGCAAGGTCAAAGAGGCCGAGAAGGGGAAATATGTCGGCATCAAATTTCCTTTTAAGGTTTATAAGAATGCCGAGATCTATAAAATACTGCTTCGCGATAAACATCAATGAGACATCAAAAACCCGGTTTAAAGTAAACCGGGTTTTGTTTTTCTGTGTAGCCGATGGGGCTACTTAATGGACATCTCGGAAGGTGTCCCTGTTAGATTCTTTCTCATTCGTTCTACGGCTTTCTTCAGGTGGAAGCCGTATTTTTTGACGCCGTCTTCGTCTTTTTCCTTTTCCGCTTTTTGTTTCAGCCTGTCCAAGTCCTGGATGTTCCTGGAAAGCTCGGTTACGTGGTCTTTACTGCTCTCGATTCGGGATCCTTCCATTTTTCTCTCCTTTTTTTTGGTTTGATCAAAGAACTTCCCTTAATTGGTAAAAATAAATTAAATTTAACGCCCAGTCAAGGGTTGGCGCTTGAATCGGGTATCTAAAAGGGGAGAAACATTGGAGTAAGCAGGGAATTCAGACGTAGATCTGCGCCCGGAAACAGCATCGTGGCATGGGATGAAGAAAGGTATACGTGGAAAGCCGTCCCTTATCAAGGACGGCCGTCGATGTTTTTTCTTCAAGAACCTAATCACTTGCTTTGTATTCGATATCGATCTTCTGGTCGGGTTGGATAATGATCACAATGCGGTCTCCGTCTATTCTGAACTCCAGATTGTTCTTCTCCGCTATGGTCATTATCTGGTTCCATGTCGGACTGAATTTGTTGATCTCGATGAATATGTCCCAAATGTTCTCTCCTTCCTTGACCGTTATCTTTCTGTCTTCTAAAAGTGAATCAATCCTTCTCCTTACTTCCTCCCTTCTCTTTTCATCTCTTTCTTGTTTTAAGCGATCTTCAAATATGACCTTCTCCTCCTTTAGGGTGTAGTTGTGATACACCGTGTATGAGATCGCGATCAGTAACAGAGACACTACCAAACCGATCGCCACGCCGGTTCTGATCTCAGGATCATTATCCCTTTGCATATTTACCTCCTTATAAGAAACGATTATGTTCTTTATGAAAAAATTTTTCGATTATAAAAGAGCTTATTTCAGCCCTTTGTATATCACAATTATAAAAATAAGGCAAATAAAGGCGTCCTAAGTTCCGGAATTAATTGCAAGATCTGATCAGTTGATCGACTAAATGACCCTCAAAATGAATATAGACATAAAAAAAGACCGACATTAGTCGGTCTCTATGTATTTTAGCGCCTAACGTCCCCACGTGTTCAGGTATCGATCAATTTCAACCTTCAAGACCTTCTTCTATCAGCCGGCGGAACACTTCGTAGGGTTGTGCTCCCGAGACCGATCTTCCGTTAACGATGACAAAGGGCGTCCCTCTTCCACCGAGTGATTGGGCTTCCCTCGCCGATCCCAACACTTTATCTCTATACCTTCTCTCTTCGAAGCATTCCACCAGCTCATCGGCATCCAGGCCCAGATCCTCCGCATATCTTCCGTGTATTTCAGGATCATTCCATGAACCTCTGTGATTCGCTTGATTCTCGTACAGCATTTCATGATATTCCCAGAAAGCATTTTGCTCTCCGGCGCAGTGAGCGGCTTCGGCCGCGCGATCTCCGCCGCCGACGGGCAGATCCTTGTACACTAACAGCACCCGGCCTTCATTTACATAGTTTTCTTTGATACGTGATATGGTCTCGTCTTTGAGCCTTTTGGAAAAAGGGCAGACATAATCGGAGTATTCAACAATTACCACCGGAGCATCAATGTCTCCTCTTTTAGGCCAACCCTCGATATCGATGTCTATGGATCGAGCGCCATCATCTTCATTATTCTCGGAACTCTCGTCGGCTACTTTGGCTTCTCTATCGTTATCGTTTTGGATCGTGTTCGAATAGATTATTGCACCGGATATCATTATTCCCGCGATTACCACCGCTCCGGCAAGTGTGTAAACATTGTTCATGATATTTTAAGTTACTTAGATTGTTTAATAATACATGTCCGTGATCGAATCATCAAATAATGGAGGTCTCAACATCACAGATCTTCACATATATCTTTTAGAGCCTTTGAATCGATCATCGTTGCGGTCTCACATGGGTGTCCTTCGCAGTATTTGATTCTCTTCTCATGGCTCAGGGAGCTACTGTATTCGAAAACACCGGTTGAATGGTTTAAACGGTAAACCTCCGATTCACATTTATCCTCATCTCCTCCGTATATGAAAAAATAATTAAAAGATATTGCATTCTTGTCGATCTCGAGCTCCGTCCCGTTTCCGTATCTGCCGGCACCTCCACCTCCACTTGTGAATATAATTGGAGAAACAAAACCGGCCTTTTGTTTGAATTTGATACTGACGGGTTCTTCTCCGTCCAATTTGAAAGGTACGAGTTCGCAGGTTGTGGCTCCGCACGCCACCTTTACCAACGCCTCGTCCGTACCGTTCCCGCTCACGTCTCCTTGTCTGTATATACCTATATCACCGAGGCGGAACTCCCTTTTAGGAAATATGCTATCAAGTTCACGCTTTATCTCCGGGATAAGTTCCGACCACTCCAAAACCATCGGTTCATCTTCTTCCACCACATCTTCATCCGAGATACCTTCGGATGAGACATCGTTGTGAACCGATAGATCTTCCGGTATTTCGGCTTCTGATAAATTCGAAATGTGAAGATAGGAAAAAAGACCGATGATGAAAGCGAATATCGTTATTACCGCAATGAAGACACGATTTACCCTTTTCTTTTTCAAAGCCGGCATTATTTTGCAATTGTAACACGGAACGGCGATCGAGATAAGACTCTTCCTTTCCGCCTTTTATCTTTGAATACCTCCATTATTGGGATCAATGAGACCGTGGAGGTTTCCCGGTTCATTTCATCACAATGTCTTGCTCCCCCCGCCTGGTATCGAATCGGTCGCTGTTTTGATCAAGGTGGATCTTGATGCCGTGCCTTTTATTTATCTCACTTGCCATTTTTCGGGCCACTTTTCTGAGAGTGGGGTGGACGAATCTCGTTGAGCGAAGTTCCACCAAATATATCAGCGCATGTAAATTGCCGGTCAGGCGGTTAGGCAGTTCATAACCCATGGGAATGTAGTACTGGCGTGTTTCGGGTTCCGTATTCAGATCCTTGGTTCTTTTCTTCTGTTCTCTTAAAAGCTCCTTCGCCTCGGCCCTCATCTTCGGTGTCATCTCATTCAAATACCAGGAACCGAAACCGTGAGAATCGGTGACCAACGGCATTCTCTGGGTAACCGCCCGGTGTCTTTGTATGTCCCTGAATGATCCGAAATCCAGTTTGAAACGGAACTCCATTGTCCCGCACTCGCTTATTCTCTTTGGAAGCTCGGTTTTCGGCGGCCGGGAGTTTATCTCACTTCTGTACTCTTTCAGCAGTTCGACTTTTATGTCGTCGGCACTAACTTCGAACTCAGGGCATTTCCTGTCTTTATAGTAATATTTCTTCATGTACTTCTTGACGTAACTCTCCGTTTCGGGATAACGGGTGGTGTCGAAGGAGTTCGGCAGAGCCTTATGAACCGCTCTCTCTATTCCGATCGCGATGTTTCGAACCTCCTCTAGCGGATGGTGTCGAAGCTCGACCAGTTTGTCGGCTATCTGTCTCAGATTGCTGTGCCATGCAAGATTGGTCGATGTTCCGCCGGGTAGAAAACCGCGCATCGTGTCGAAGGCACGAGCCCCGATGGCTTTCTCGTACAGCACTTCCTTTTCTCCGTCCATTATCGGGAAACGTTCTTTTAAGGCGGGGATCATCTGCTTGACCCCTCTGAGGTAGAAGGCGCGCCAACCCTCCAGTATCTTCCCTGAATCCAAACTGCCAACCGGATCGATGAATCTCTGCCCGGCAAAATCTATGTACCTCGTCGATGACTCTTGACCGGAATATAGAGGCCAGTCCTGGATGGCCTTGGCCGCCAACATCGAGACCCCCTCTATGAAGATGGTAACGCTCCCGCAGTCACCGATCGATTTGTGTCCGTATCCGACATAGAACTTCGACATGAAATCCTTCGCACCTTTTTCCTCAAGAACCTTCAGGTGTTTTTTTATGCCTCCGGTACTCCTGGAATGGAGCGCCTGGAGCATCGCGTCGGCCTCCGGATCTATGACCGCTCCCGTGTTCAGGACAAGTATCTTGGCGCCTCCGGGCAGTCTCTTTTCAGTGTGTTTGATCTTCTTAAGTTCCATTTTCTTATTATTCATTAATTATAATAATTGTTTTTAAAACTTCGTGTGCGTGTTTTCGATCATGTGTTAATTAACTTCTGAAATATTTATGCATGACATCGAAGTGGCCACTGAGTCGAATGATCAATGGGCCGATCGAATCGAATATCTTCTCCGACACCTCATACAACTCATGAAGGTCCTTTTTATTGCGGATATGTATATTGTCGTATATGTACACTTTATTATCGGCGAACTCGATGCTGAAATCGGAGGCCGTATCCCTTAAAAGGGTCAGAGTGTCGGTGTTGAATATCTGGAGAGCCTCTATCTGATAGTTGTCTTTGCAGAACAGTTGGAAATGGGATCGGAACTCGTCCTCAAGCGATATCTCGAGTTCATCCTTCCCAGATCTGAAGAATTTGGGCATCCTTCTCGATCTCAAAGCCATGTGAGGGAATCTTATGTCCTCGAACGTTATCTCCATTACAGTGAAAGGGAAGGTCTTGTCGCGTCTGCCATCTATTCTTTGCACATATTTATAATGAAAAAGACGAAAGGGGTGGCCTTTATACTCTCCGCTTATGACGTTGGTGATACTTCTCGAGCTACCTATTTCGAATATTTTTCCGCTTACAGTACTCAATGGCGCGGATCCTTCGTACTTGAAACCTATGGTCTTGGCGAAGTTTCCCATGAACCATCTCTCGGCTATCGCCGCGAATATACCTGCATATATCAAGATCGAAGAGAAGATGGCGAAAATGTTGAAAATCACGAACTCGACTACGGCAAAAAGAAAAAGAGCAAGAACGATCACAAATACACCGAATAGAGAAGTGACAAGGGCGTATCGTCTGAAAACAAGGTGGAAAAAGACACCTGAGACGCTCTTGAAGTCTTTGAATTCCAGATCATTCAGGCTCTCGGGTGAAAGTATTTCTTTACTTTTTTTCATAGTATTCGGTTCATAAATTTACGATCCTTGTTTCATACGGACCGCAAAGATCGTCTCGAGTATTTAAATTATAACAGAAGTGCGGTGCAAGGTGCATTTGATCATTTTGCCAAGAGATCATAGAAACGATTTCAGTCTTTGTTGAAAATGCGGTTTTGACGGTCTAGCCGTCGGATACTGCATTGAAAATAGTGGCTTCGGCTGACACATTTACAAGATGTTAATAATTTGTATTAATTGAAGGAGAAAGGGGAGCTGTAATTTTAAAGATCATTAGATACGGGAATGTTTTCATTTTGAGTTTTTATAGAGCCTAAGACAATGAATAAAAAAGGAGGAAAATAAAATGGTAACTTATTGGAAGCCGCCTACGGATGAGGAACGTAAACAGATCGCAAAAAGAATAAATTTTTCGACAGTTAGAATGAACACTGAGAATGCGATAAACATGATGGGTTTAGGGCACTTGAGAAATCACGCAGATCTAATTGAAGACCCCGAAGAATTCGGGACCGTTAAATCAAAAAAAATTGAAGACGATGAGTAGAAGAGGGTTTAAGGGTCCCCGCATGTAAATTTATTGGGTTATTTAAAATATAGCAGATCAAGCCCGGACATTGTGTCGGGCTTTTCCTTTTGACGGATGGAGGTAAAAATATAAAATAATTATATGAAAGATCCGGCAAAGAAAAGTATCACTCTGAGAAGGCTTTATTTATTGATACCTTTCTTGCTGATACTTTTAGCTATTCTGCTTTTCCGGTTCGAGTTCTCTGAAGAGCTGATCAAGGTCCCGGAGATAATAAAAGAAAGGATAGAGGTCTTGGGCGTATGGGCGCCGTTGGTTTTTATTCTTCTTTACATTCCGGTTATTATTTTTTTTATGCCGGCATGGCCTCTTTCATTGGCCGGAGGCATGTTGTTCGGTATGCCGTTCGCTCCGGTGTATGTGGTGATCGGAGCCACCTTAGGCGGTCTGACGGCTTTTTCCATCTCTAGGTATTTCGAGGGAGGCAGGTTGCAGGGTTATATAAAGAAGAGAAGCCGGAAGTACTATGAATATTACCGCTTGATAGACAGACACGGGATCACGGCCGTAATATTTCTTCATTTCGCCCTTTTGATACCGTTTGCGGGGATCAACTATCTTTTGGGAGTCACCAGGATAAGCATCAAAAGCTTTCTTGTCGGGACCTTTATAGGATTGATCCCGGGGTCCATATTTTACACGTACTTCGGATTCGCCATTATAGAATGGAGCACGATACATCTCGCCGTTGTCAGCACGATTTTGATATCTCTGATCTTACTTTCTCTGTTTTTGAAAAAGTATCTGTATAAGGACGGTACCGTAGTCGACCAATTTAATGAAATCTATAAAAGGTTAAATAAGAACGATAAAGAACATTGATCGATATTGACGGGTCTTCAATTAAAAACCCTCCCGGAAGGGAGGGTTTTTAATATCAACAGCCTCGCTGCAAGATCGGTGCTATCCGTACTATCTTTCATCTCCATTGAGTTGAGGAATGAATGTTGTGTGTTTTCTACTCGGGGTTTATCTACCTGAAAGCCGTTATCGAATACCGTTGATCAATGACGTTTTTTTAAACCTTGATTTTATGAGCATATTTGCCAATTACGGGGATCTCTTTCTTTTCTCCCTTGAGGACATTAATGATCCCCAAGATGGCGAGGATCACAATGAACAAGAAGATGAACGGAGCCAAGACCCATCCCAGGATCGGAATTACCCCTATGAAGATACCCGCCAAAGAGAAGATGAACAGCACCATTCCTTGTTTGGCGTGGTACTGTGCGAACTCATCTTCTTTTGCCGCCAGAAGGGGGATAAGAAAAAGTATTCCGATATAACTCAAGATCGCCAACGCATTGATACCGTCGGGTTTTTTTTCAACGACCTCTTCCTCTTCGACCACGACCGTTTCTTCGATAATATTGTTTTCTTCATTCATATAATTTTGAATTTATCTTTTAATGATCAACTATTAAATAATTATAGAACATACGAGACCGATGTACAGTCTTATTGTCAACCACTGTCATATTTTAGGCACTCTAAAAAATAATTAAAAAGAAAAAGGAGCCGTGAAGCTCCTTTCTGTTATAAGGTTTTTATGATACCCGCGTACAGATCGGGTAATTCCAAGGGTGAGAAATGACCTTTCCCTTCGTGTTCCAATACCAGTTCCTGATCGGATACTCCCGATCCGCCGCTTAGGATGGCATCATTGGAATTTCCAAGTATCCTGAGCTCCATCCCGAGCCGGTCACTTGTTTCCTTGATCAGATCGAAGTGGGCGATCCTTTTGACCTTCAGGTAAAAAGTTCTTGATCCTCGAGCGATCTCCAAAAAAAGTTCTCTCATGATCTTCAGCCGATTGCTCGTCTTGAAGGCTTCACCCAAGAAGATCGCCGAATGTCGGATGACACCTGTCGGCCTCATTCCGACCGGGGCTATCAGGATGATCTTTTCGATCCTTTTTTTGAAGAGGGGATCAGCCTTGCAGTGATCCAAAAGGTCGATGATACCGGCCGAGTATGCCATAACGGTGTAAACACTTGAGGCGTCCGCCTCTCTCGGGTCTTCGATGACGTGGTGGTCCTCTCTGAGCCTTTCGACCATAGGTGAGAATTCTTCCTTCAACATTGGAAAACCATACAGAAAAAGAATGCACTTCATCTCTCCCTCCTTTTTACATTTTCATGTTCAAAAACTGAGAAAACGATACCAGAAAAATATAAATCTGACAAGCTTTATGGATATTCGAAAAGAATTAACTATATGAGAAAAGCCATCCGATGATCTCGGATGGCTTTTTGGGAACGATGGTCATTCTTTCCAGTACATATTTCCGGATTCCGGAGAGAATATTCCGACTTTATTTC
>SLDR01000023.1 GCA_007125155.1 Candidatus Campbelliibacteriota bacterium
CCGAGAAGACGAACGTCACGGGGACCGGTCTGGGAATATATCTTGCCAAGATGATAGTGGCGGACCACGGCGGAATCGTACGGGTCCACTCCGAAGGGGAAGGCAAGGGTACCGCCTTTACGGTGGAGTTACCGGTTGTGGCTAAAACTATTGACACATAGGGTTTTTTGGATATTATAAAAAATAAGATGAAAGAACAAACATTAAGCCGAACTTGGTTTGCCTTTTTTATCCTATTTTACCTTCATGGAAGGGAGGCTTTTTGTTTGAGTGTTGAAAGTTAAGAGAAGAAAAGCGATAAACAAACAAAAACCTCCCTTCCGGGAGGTTTTTTTATTTTCGGTTCTTTGAAAAACGTTGCTCTGAATGTACCCACCTTACCGGCGGGTACTGAAGGGTTGCGTTGACGGTAGCCCGATGCTCATTATAAACGCCGAAAGGCGTAGAAGATATAAATTTTTGTTCTTTTAAAATTTTAAAAAAAGGAGTCTTGAAATGAAGCCTGAGGTATTGTTTTCGGGGTTGGTAAGCGAGAGTCTTGATCCGGGAGAATCTTCAAGTTTTAAGATCTTGTTCCGGGAGGATCTATCCCTGAAAGAGCTCTTAGATCTTACTGAGGAAGGATACTCGGTCGTTAAAACGCCCCATATTGGTAATTTCTATCCTAATAATTTGGCCATTGCAAAGACCGGTATTCACATGATAGTTTATGACAGAAACATTGGTTGTGTGGACAGAAACTTTCATCCACACACGGTCATAATGAACGGCCTAATGCATCCGGTGACGTCCTCTGAGAGATTGATGACCCATGCTTATGTTTGTCAAGATGTCGAGATCTCAACATTAAAGGACGGAGAACGCGCGGCCGACGGCCATCTATTGGCCCTCAAAAAGGTTTTTCCTAAAGGAAGATTCACTTTCTACACCGATTATGTCTCTCAAAACAAAGAAATATCTTTGTTGATCCTGAAGATCGTTTCTGAGCAAAAGGTATTACCCGAAAAGTTCAGATGGGTTAGGAGAGTAGATTCTGAGGGGTTTGTCAGTACGGTCAGCCCTCCGGTCAGATGGGAGGATGTCTCCAGAGTGGGGATATTCGGGTTGGATAATGAAAAAGAAGGTTTTCTTATACCCAATTTTTTCAATGTCCTTCTTTGCGGGATCATTGAGGTAATGAATTCAGGTAAGGAGGAAATATATCATCTTTCAGGCCCCGATATGGTCCGCTATATTGGTTCCATGTCCCACGGCCTGAGCGAATGTCTGTCCATTCTGGCTTCTAAAAAAAGCTACTTTCCTCGACGTTTGCTGTTCAATTTGGTACCTGCGGCCGGCATGAGATTCGCAACGCGAAGTTCCAAACGTAAGACTCTTGATGACCTGATATCGGCTTACATGGCGATCCTGGATCACAGAAACAGAAAAGGTGATTTTATGAAGTTGCTTGATCCGTCGGTTCGTAAGAGTTACGGCCATTTCTTCAAAGACGCCGAGCAAAAGCTCAGAAGAGATCTCTATGAGGCAATGACGGCTTGTCCGGAAGTGTTCTATGATATTTATCAAGGTGATTATATATCTCAGCACGACGTCCTTCATGAAGGACTTTACGTTCCCAAATGGAGCTTGGAAAACAAAATTGGTTTCATTAATGGCGTTTTTAACGCTATGAAGGGTCTCCAAAGGAGATAGTACTTCTTTTTGCAGTGCCTTGGTGTGGTATAATCCACATCAAGGTACTTCTTTTTTTTTCATGTTTCCGTTAATCGATCTTCATCAAGACCTCCTTCTTCACATCAAAGAACGCTCTCTTTTTGATGGTAATTGGCAGACCGATCTGTCTTTGAACACAAGGGCGAATGTTCGGGCCGTTGTAGCAACCGCTTTTCCTTACATCCCGGGAGGAGATTTTTTTCATTCTTCCGTGAATGACCTGATCGAGGATTATATAGATAAGTACAATGAAATAACAAAAGAAAAAGGGTCTGACTGGAAGATCATATTGAACGTCGAAGATCTAAAAGGAAGTGTTTTAGACTCCGGAAAGAGGGGGATCATCATAAGCGTGGAGGGAATGAACAAGTTTGATGGGACTGCGGAAGATTGGAATATGTTGAACCGCTGGCATGAAAAAGGTCTCAGGTCGATCGGGATGTTATGGAATGATTCCAATAGCTTGGGTGGTGGCGCTCTTGAACCCGGTATGGGCTTGACCCCTTTGGGAGAGGAGGTAATATCTTGGGCCGAAAGTAAGGGCATCATTATAGATCTGGCCCATATGAACAGGAAGACCTTCCGGGAGTCTTTGTCTGTGATAAAGAAACCGGCTTTTGTGAGTCATGCCAATTCCGATACGTTGTGCCCTTCTGAAAGGAATTGTGACGATGATCAATTAAAGCTTGTTGCTGAAAGTGGCGGAGTGGTGGGTGTTTTCTGTGGCGTTAAATTTCTTGAGACGGAAAAACAAAAAGCTTCGATCTACTCTGTTGTTGAGCATATAAAGTACATCAAGAATCTTATTGGCGTGGAGCATATTGGCATCGGTACTGATTTCGGAGGATTGATAAACGGTACGCCGAAAGGTCTTTCTTCGGTAGCAGATATTCCGGATCTTTGGAAGGCTTTGACCGAGTACGATTTCTCTGAAAAAGACATAGAGTTAATATCATTCGGTAATGCATTTAGGGTTTTTAAGTCGCATCTTTCATCCGGTGCAGTTTGAGTTATATTTCCGAAACGGAATTTCATATACGATCATTTTTGTGTTAAAATAAACTGATATAAAATTTAAAGAATAAATATATGGATCCGGTTATTTTCATTTATATAATTTTAGGTCTGTTGGTCTTTTTGGTTGTGTGGACCATATTGATCTACAATGGTTTCGTAAGATTGGTAAACAGAGCTAAAGAAGCCTGGGCCGATATCGATGTTCAGCTTAGGAGAAGATATGATCTTATTCCGCAGCTTGTTAATACCGTACAAGGTTACGCCAAGCACGAAAAAGGAGTTTTTGAAGAGGTTACGAAAGCGAGAGCGCAGGCTCTGAACTCCGAGCAGGCCGGGGATGTAAAAGGTGTAGCTCAATCGGAGAACATGCTCTCCGGTGCTCTGAAGTCTCTTTTTGCGGTTGCCGAAAATTATCCCGATCTCAAAGCCAATGAGAATTTTTTGGAACTTCAAAGGGAACTTTCCGATACCGAGAATAAGATCCAGGCCGCCAGGAGATTCTACAATTCTAATGTAAGGGATCTGAACATTAGAGTGGATTCATTTCCTTACAACATAATTGCCGGGATCTTCAATTTTGAGAAAAGGGAGTTCTTCGAGATAGAGGAGGCCGCCGCTCGTGAGCCGGTGGAGGTAAAGTTCTAGAATGTTCGGTATAGACCGGCGTCATGGATCATATCCGATCGGCGTCGGCCTTTTCGATAGTAGATCATTTTCAAGGTAAAATTATGGCAACCGCTTATACACAAATAGACTCTAATGTTCGCAGGACTTGGTTTCTGATGTTCGGCTTTTTTTTGGTTGTTATTTTTCTGGGATGGGCATTCAGTTGGATATTCGGAAGCCCTATCATTTTGATAGTAGCCGTTTCAATAAGTATAGTGATGCCCATAATTAGTTACTGGTATTCCGATAGGATAGTTTTGAAAGTGAGCGGAGCCAAGGAGGTCAAGAGGGAAGAATATCGTGAATTATGGAACATTACCGAGAACCTCTGTATTGCCAGTGGCCTTCCGATGCCGAGGCTGTATATTATAAACGACCCCGCACCCAATGCCTTTGCGACGGGGCGAAATCCCGATAATGCCGTTGTTGCGGTAACGACGGGATTGATGAACATTTTGGACAGGTCTGAGTTGGAAGGGGTGATAGCTCATGAACTGTCGCATATAAAAAATCGCGATATACTTTTGATGACCACGGTGGTTGTTTTGGTGGGTTTTGTGACCCTTTTGTCAGATTTCTTTTTGAGGATGACAATTTTCGGAGCAGTAGGGGGAAACCGTGATGGAAGAGCTCAGATCATAATGGTTCTGATCGGTATAGCCTTAGCCATTCTGGCTCCAATTGTCGCCGTGTTGATAAAACTTGCGATCTCCAGGAGGAGGGAATTTTTAGCTGATGCCAGCGGCGCGTTGATGACCCGGTATGCGGATGGTTTGGCGAATGCTTTGGAGAAGATATCAAAAGCTCCACAGCCACTAAAGAGAGCCAATCATGCCATGGCACACATGTATATATCGAATCCTTTCGGAGGAAGTGGGCGAAAAATGGGATTTATGGATCGGCTTTTTATGACCCATCCTCCGGTTGAGGAGCGCATAAAGGCTTTGAGGCAGACGGCTTGATATTCTCATTCCGAGAACAGAGGTTGATAACCTCTGTTTTTTCTCTTACAATAAGCCGACAAGTAAATATATTGGAGAGGTGACAGAGTGGTCGATTGTGCTCGCTTGGAAAGCGAGTGTCCGGGAAACCGGACCGCGGGTTCGAATCCCGCCCTCTCCGCAAACAAAAACAAGGAAGCGAAGCTTTTGAGGGTGTTGCTTTGCGAGAGAGGAGGGGGGGTAAGAATCGAGCACCGGTGAAGTGAGGCGAAGGTTCCGGTGTGAGTGAGGGTCAAGGGAGTGAGATCTTCATAAGATCCTCCGTGACGAAAATAATCCACGAGAGTGACCGAATTCAACTTTTCCGTAAATGGAATTAGCTCAGGATAAAAAAATAAGGATAAATTATTTAAATATTGAAATAAAGGGTGGGTTCAAGTATTTGGAAAATTATATTTGTAATAAACTTATCATTAGGATACCAAAAGTATCGGATAAGAAGTTTATAGTTGTTTCAAGGTAGACTAAATAAGATCGACTTATAGATATCCATAATGTGTTCTGTGCGGTTTATTACGGCGATCTTTCACCGGAAAAGTAAATCAATTAAACAAACATCATTCCTATTTAGAAAAACGGCAACTCAAAGTTGCCGTTTCTTATTTTTTGTTAGTTTCGATAAAAATTATTCTTCGTGCCAGCTAAAAAGTCCAATTAAGCTTGCAGTGTTTATCGGTTCAATTTGCAACCCTTTAAATTTGGTTATATCAGCAAAAGTAGAATTATCATAGGTTATATTTATGGTTCCCAAACCGGTTAAATCAACATTTTCATTGGTAAAAATAACTGACCCGGTGAATTTTGTATTGTTTGACAAATTAGACTTACCTTCACCTCCAACAATAACCAAACCGTATATTTTTGTGTTCCCTAAAGTTTTAAGCTTTCCATCGGTAACTATCGCCGGGTAGTTTTCAGGTGCTATAAAAGTACCGCCTTTTATCACCAAATCTGAAGGGGTGACTATTGAAACCGTAGAAGTCGAATTAATTTTAATATCTGCACCCGAAGCCACATCAATATAAACAACCTTATTATCACAAGCACCACTATCAATACATTCTTGTGCGGCGCTGTTTGAAGTAAAATATGTTTCGCTGTCTTCGTCTTTATAATATTCAGCTTTAATATCAGGGGCGGGGATAGGCCAGTGCCCCCCTAATATCCCTCCATTAATTGAATTATCGCCAAAAGGATTGACTGAATTGGACGAATAAGCATTGCCGTTAATGGTATACTTATTTTCACCAGATGCATTTTGGATTTCAAGTGACCCGAGAGAATATACACTACCAAAAACCTCGGCGTTACCACCAATGGTTGTCGTTGCCGAACCCGCAGAATAGAGGGCGTGATCAAGACCTGTGGTCGAAGGTTGTGATGTCAGCGTCTTCACAACCCTGCGTAAAGAATTGTTGCTTGCGTTCTCGGCCTCTCCTTTTACGGTAAATCGATATGTGCCCGGTATTGGGGTTATTGTAATTTCTTTAGGTTGTACTCCGTTGGAGAAAGTTAGACTTGAAGTTGCCGTAATTGTAGTTGTGGTAACATATTCTTCTTCTTCTGAGACATCCTTCAAATAACAGCTGACACCCTCTTGAAGAACACTCTCCGAAGCGTAGAAAGCTCTAACGGTCGCCGTGGTATTCTGTCCGGCCACCAAACCCGAGAGAACTCCTTCGGACATTATCAAAACTCCCGCCAAAGCGAGGAAGCCGACTCCCATTACCATCAGTAAACCGATAGCTCCTTTGTTGTATGTTTTTTCCATACACTTATTAATTATTTCTTCCGGCAAGCGTAGTTGTAAAAGAGTATTCTCTTTCGCTGCTCTCGTATTTAATTGAAAACCCTATCCTAACCGAATTATTGACCACTTTGGTTGAAAAAGCAAGTATTTCCAAATTTTCACTAGAAATTCTATTGCCATCAATGTATATTGATTCGTTTTCATATTTTATTTCGATATAATCAATTCCCTCAAGAACGCCCGGGTCGGAGAACTTTGGTATGGAAAGAGTAAATCCCGGGGAATCATCAAACTTCGTTATTTGCCTGCTTTGCTTTATATAGTAACTCATCTTGGTCGTTATGTGCATAACATCGGCGTGAAGACGCTCGGACTCGTGTATCTCGGCAGTCGCTTTCAGGGTGTCGGTTGCTATCATTACCACAAAAAGCGCCACCATGACACTTATACCTATCGCGGCCAGGGCCTCGATCAATGTGAAACCTGACTGAGGATTTTTATTGGATTTGATTGATCTTGAATACATATGTTTCAACTTTTATTTTGTGTTCTCCCAGACCATCCGACCACTCGACGAAGACCGTTATCTTCTTGGAGTCAAAAAGTCCCGGTGCATCCTCAACATTTATTATTTCCATCCACCTAGTGAACACTTTTTCATCGTCCTCATTGTTTATGTCTTCATATCCCTCTTTAAATTTCCATACCGAAACGTCTTCATCGAGATCATGAATGTAAGGGTGACACTTCCCGCACTCACTCATCTCGTCCCAGTTCGATATTGACGGATCGGCGTTGGGTATCTCTAAAGCTTTGGCTATCTCCATCGCTTCCATAGCGTATAGGTTGGCCTGCAAATTCAAGATGTTATGTTGGCTTATTCGTATATTTTGAAAATTCATATATGTAAAACCCAACACCACTATTGAGGCGATAGCGATGCTGACTATGACCTCCACCATACTGAATCCTCTTTCTTTCATGATCTATTCGATATTAATTATCTTAATTGAGCCACTTTCTTTGACCTCTATTTTTACCTCTTCTTCGGTTATATTGCTTTTGAGTTTGAAAGCTCCGGCCTCGCTATCTCCCGTAATACGTTTAAATATGAAATCAACCGTATTATCAACCTCGATTCTTCTCGGCAAGGAAATCACGCGAAAAACAGTCTTTTCACCGGCCTCGTTTATCGTAAAGACCTCTATTTTGTTATCATTCTTAGTCATCCTAACCCCGTGATCTTCTTCACCTATTCCCGTAACCGCTCTGTTTCGGGCGGATTCCAAGGCGGTGACGGTCATTACTTTGGCCTCTTCCATTACATTGTCATTTTGGGCGGAGAAAAAGGAGAGTACCAAGACCCCTGATACTATTGAGATCAAGGCCAGTACGACAACGGTTTCCACCAATGTAAATCCTTTATACATCATATGAAATTAACCAATTGATAGATGGGTAAGAACACTGAGAGGGCGATCCCTCCGACAACGATACCTATAAGGAGCATTAAGACAGGCTCTATCATGGTGGTCATCATTTTGACGGTATGATTTAGCGATTTCTCATGATACTGACTGACCTTCTGCAGGGTTTCTTCCATAGAACCGGTTTTCTCTCCGATATCAAGGATCTTGACGCTTTGGATCGGAAAAAGGTTCGGATAAGGATCGAGAGCTTCGCTCAATTTTCTTCCATGAAGAAGTACGGGCGGTATTGTATCAGCAGCCTTTCGGTAAACCTCATTGGTCAGTGTCTTTTTGGCCACATCAACTCCTGTGACCCAAGATGCTCCGCTTGTTACAAGTGTCTCAAGGGAACGAAAGAACTTCACAAGGTTGAACTCTTTGATTATGTTCTTGATGATAGGCAACCTTAGCAGGATATAGTGATAAACGTATTTGGCTTTGGGAACTCTATACAAAAAAGTTAAGAAAACTATCAAAAGAAAAAATACTCCGCCGTATATCAAAGGGTTGTTGGAGATGGACGAACCCAGACCAAGAAGGGTTCTGGTAAGCATGGGAAGGTCGACACCGAGATCGGCATATAGGTCCGCTATCTTGGGTAAGACGAAAACCACCAAAACCAAAAGAAGGAGGAACATCACAGCTAAGATTATTACCGGATACAAAAGAGCCTGCATGACCTTTCTGGAAAGTTCGTAATCCTTTTCCAGATCGACCGATATTTGATCGAGGGTGTCGCTCAATGTACCCGATATCTCGCCCAAACGAACTGTCTCTATCAGATAATTCGGGAAATAGTTTGAATACTTCTCCACGGCTGAAGACAACGAGGATCCGTTCTCAACCTCGGAGGACATGTCCAGTATCACCTTTTTCATATTTGCGCTTTTAACAACCTCCGAGGAAGTGTTCAGGGCCTCTATTAAAGAAAGCCCCGATGACATCATTGTGGATACGTTTCTGAAAAAAATTATTCTTTCGAATTTGGAGAAACCGAATGAGATATTCTTCCTTAGGTGCTTTGAATAGATCTCGGACTTGACCCTACTGAAGGATATGGCCGTTTCTCCTTCTTGGAGTATTTTTCTTTTCGCCATGGTAGGGTTAAAGGCTCTGACATAACCCTCTCGCATGGTTCTTTCTTTCGTCGCGACTTTGTATTTAAAATTGAACATATTTTAGGTATCTTTAGTTGTTCTTATAACTTCAGGGAAGGTGGTTATTCCTTTCATAACTTTATCAACTCCGTCTTCGACCATGTCCACGTATCCCGATTCTTTAAGTGCTTCTTTGATATCCGCCGCCGGTCTTTTGGCCAAGATCATATCGTGTATCTTTTTGTTTACATCAAGGAGCTCGTATATGCCGATCCGCCCCGAATATCCGCTATGGATACATGTTTCGCATCCCTTTCCCGTGACAAAAGCGTTCTTATGTAAAGATCTTTCATCCATTCCATATTTGTTCTTCAATACGGATAGGATCCCTTCGTGATTCATGATCTTCTTGACAATGGCTTTGTCGAGAGGTTTTTTCTCTGCACAGTCCGGACAGATCCTACGAACAAGCCTTTGAGCAATTATGAAGTTGATAGTTGAAGCGATAACAAAATCCTCAACTCCCATTTCCAAGAGTCTTATGAAGACCGAAGGGGCGTTGTTGGTATGGACGGTAGAGAACACCAAGTGACCCGTCATGGCGGCATCGGAGGCCATTATGGCGGTTTCGGAGTCTCTGACCTCTCCAACCATTATGACATCCGGATCCTGCCTGAGTAGGGCGCGGAGTCCTGAAGAGAATGTGAGATCAACCCTTTTGTTTATCTGAATCTGGTTAACTCCCTGAAGGGCGTATTCTATCGGATCTTCAAGAGTGGAAATATTCACGCCGTCTTTTTTTAAAAGTTGAAGAAGGCAATAAAGTGTCGTTGTTTTACCGGACCCGGTCGGCCCCGAAACAAGGATCATTCCGTAAGGCTTATCAATGTTCTTGGATATGATTTCTTGATGTTGTTGTGAGAAGCCGAGATCTTCGAGATTGAGATCTTTATTGGAATCGTCCATTACTCTCATTACCACTTTTTCTCCGAAGAGGGTCGGTACGATGGAGATACGAAGAAGTATTCCCGTAAAAAGTTTCCTGTCGATCCTGCCTTCTTGAGGACGGCGGGATTCATCTATTTTAAGATTGGCCAGAACCTTGAAGCGGGTTATCATTTCGCTTTGCAAAGAAAGCGGAATGGAGAACATCTTGTAAAGCAAACCGTCTATCCTGAATCTTACCCGGATCTCTTCGGCCGTGGGTTCTATATGAACATCGCTGACTTTCTGAACTAAAGCATAAGAAATAGTGAGATCGATCAAATCACTTACCAGACCTTTCTTTTCAAGATCCGTATTTAATAAGGATAGTATCTCTTGTTTGAAGTCTATTGCGTAGTTTTCAAGAATGAAATTAACATCTTCTTCCTTTGCTTTGTACCAAACGATCTTTCCCGGGAAGGTATTTTTAAGGTACAGTCGCAGTGCCTCCAGTTCGGGGTCTTCGGCGCCGATATGGATAGTGTTATCTTTTTTATCAAAAACAAAAGCCTTGAATTCTCGTATCAGTTCGATTGGAATGATGTCCAGCAGATCTTTGCCCGGGTTCTTGTTTTTGAATTCCTCGGGAATTTCTCCGATACCGACATTGGCCATTTTTTGTTTTGATTATTTTGTAATAGAGAGGTAAAAAATAGATAGGGTGCAATTTACTTTATACCATTTGGAAAAAGATCAGTCAATTTATTCTATGGGACTATCATTTCGCATATTGAAAAGAGCCATTATGGACGCTCTCAGGGAAAAACCGGAAAAATTGTTCGGATCAAGACTGTATTTTATTCGTGTCGACGATGGCGGGTTACCCTCAAGGGCGGGGGGGCCATATTGTACGATCTGCAGTAAGATGGCCCTTGATGTCGGGATCGAAGAATTCGTTCTTTGGCACCAAAAAGGGATTTGTATATATGACACGAAAGAGTATAATAAGCTTTCATTTCAGTACGGATCTAACTTAAAGACGGGATTATGAAGATCGGAATAATCGGCTCTATGCAATTCACCGACAAGATGATCGAAGTCCGGGAAAGGCTTCGGGAATTGGGTCATGATGTTTTTGTTACGGATTTTCATAAGGATATGGTTAACAAGACCGATGAGGAAATTGAAAAGATAAAACTTCACCAAAAATATGAAATGGATGCCATTCGTGAGTTTTGGAACTTAATGCAAGGAGCCGACGCCGTTCTGGTTTTAAATTATGACAAGAATGGCGTTAAAAATTATGTCGGCGGAAACACGTTGATGGAGATAGGGTTTGCTCACGTTTTGGGTCAGAAGATATTTATGATAAATCCGATCCCCGAAATGCCGTATTGCAAGACGGAGATCGAAGCGGTAAAACCGATCATCATTAACGGAGACCTCTCTAAGATAAAGTAGGTCCGATATCGGCAACACCGAAGGACGCTCCCGTATGGTGTCTTAAAAACTTGATTGGATAAAAATACAAGAATTAAAAAATCTCTAAATTAAGCATCTTAATATGAAATGACTCCGGAGTAGGGAGAGTGCCCTTCATGGAATTTGTAGGTTTTTTGTTCGTAGCGAATAATTGCCAATTTTAATTGTTCGTGTTATTTATTAGCCAGAGTGGATATTAATTGTACGTTTAAAAACAAAAACCAAAATAAAGGAGGGTTTACCGATGGAAGAGATAAGAGAAGAGATCATTTTTAAGAATGATCCTTTCAATGCCCGTGTATCAGGCGAGGGAAACGGATCAATGAAGTGTGTTCCTTTGGTGGTTGATGTCAATGAGGGAGTCTCCAGATATCGATTGGCCGTTTATTGTAAAGGTAGGAAAAAGAGGCATTACATTGTGTCCGAGGATGTTGCTCCTTGGAGCAACACTTCAAATGATCTCATTGCCGGTTGGCGAGGTATGGAGATATTACGTCATTTTGATCACATCAACAAAGACATTCTCCAAGTTGCCTATTACGCCGGAGTCAGGTACATCGAAAGTCCGCATATACAGTCCTATGTCGATCTTTTTATAAGTGGCATGGACCAGAAAGTGTATGAGGAGATCATGTCCGCCATGATCCCGGAAGATGTGGTGCGGAAAATAGTTGATATTCAAGAGGAAAACAAAGATCCGGCGAATCTTTTATCGATCGCCGGTGAGGTATCGAAGGGTACGATCCGGTATGGCCCCTTGCTTGCTGAACTCGGTATGAAAATGACCAACAGATCCGATCGCAAAACCAAAGGAGGGGACCTTTTCAGATTTGAAAAAGCACTCATTTCATACGCCGTAAATAAGCGAATACCGCGTGAATCAGGTAATATGTATGACCTTGAGAGGGTACTGTTGAAGCTGATCGAAAAAGGAGTTTATAGATCATACTCGGAACGCGAGATCGTGGCTATAGCCGGGATATTGAGCGAGATGCAGGCTTATGAGCCATTGAGGAATGCGAGGAATGCCGCTGAATTCGAAAAGGTGAGGAGTAAGATGAAGACCGAACTCATCGGTGAATCATTGGTATGGATCTTTTCAGGTTCGGTTTTTGCAAAAATTTTCTCATGGAAAGCGGATCAAAAGATCTATAATTCTGCGGAGAAAAAACTACGTGGAGCCGTTGATAAGTATTTTCATCTGGCTTCCTTGGAAAGTCACACTATCCACGATAATTGAATGTTCTACCCGCCACAGACCTAAGAGGTTTGTGGCGGTTTTTTGATGCCATAAGTAAAAAGTGACCCTTGAAAGAACCTAAGGGTTTTCATACAATCAAGACATGAAGGAGGGTTATTTTTATAAAAAACTTTTGGAAAATAAGGTTCAGTGTCGAACCTGCGCTCATTTTTGCACAGTATCTCCGGGAGAGAGAGGGAAGTGCGGAATAAGGAAGAACGTTGACGGTAAACTATATTCGCTTGTTTACGGAAAGGCGGCCGCTTTGAGTATCGATTCAATGGAAAAGAAACCGTTCTTCAATTTCATGCCCGGAAGCACCACTCTTTCCTTCGGGACGGTCGGTTGTCCCTTTTCATGTAAGAACTGTCAGAATTGGGAGATATCCCAAGGTCCGAAAGAGGGAGGTGTTATGGAAGGAGAGGATATCTCGCCCGAAGAGATAGTGGAGATGGCCAAAGAACGGAACATATCATCCATATCGTATACTTACACCGAGCCGACCGGATTTTTGGAGTATGCGCTTGACACTATGAAGTTGGCAAAGGAGAGGGGGTTGAAGAACTGTTTTGTTTCTCAGGGATTCATGTCCCCTGATTCGGTTCAAGCGGTCATTCCTTATCTTGATGCTGTTAATATTGATATAAAAAGTTTTGATGACGAATTCTATAAAAACAACTGCGGAGGTCGACTGCAGCCGGTCTTGGATTCTGTAAGGAAGATTAAGGAAGCCGGAGTATGGGTCGAGGTGACGACCCTGATCATACCGACTCTATCCGATTCCGAAAAGATGTTCAGGCAGATATCCGACTTCATTTACGACGAACTCGGTCAAGAGACCCCCTGGCACATAAGCCGTTTTTCCGGCTCCATATCTTGGAAATTGAAGCATTTACCGGAAACACCCGAGGATACCATTAAAAAAGCATATGAGACAGGTAAGTCCGCAGGATTGAGATATGTATATGCCGGCAATCTTCCGGGGTCTTCGATGGAAAATACATATTGTCCCGAATGTGAAACTCTTTGTATTGAAAGGTCGGGTTTTTTCGTGGTTCGTCATGACGGGGAAGGATCCAAATGCCCCGGATGCGGTTTTGGTCTTGATATAAGGTAGGCGACACGTTAATACTTGAATTCGCGGGGCGTTTCAAAGAGTTAAGGCCCCTTGCGGAGCCTTATGTTTCAGATGGAAGATATTGCGGTTATTGCCAAAAGAACGATCAAGAGTATCGGCGGAGATATTACGAATACCGCCTTCGACCTTTCTTGTGCCTCTTGGAAGCCGTAAATCTTATAGCCGAGCACCAAGGTCATCATCAAGATGACAATTATGGCAGTTAAGAAATCGGAATTGATCTCAATGAAGAGCTTAGCATCTCTTAATAGGTCTGACATCTTTGCCTCCTTCGTAAAAATATGATGTTTATATTGAAAGATAAAGACCGTATTTGAAAGGACTTGCTAAAAGATACATTAATTTTCTTATATTGCAAACGGAATATCGATTATTTTGACAAAGAAAAAAGTTGGAATAGACTAAACTGCAAGAGTGACACCGAAGGTTCTCTTCACCGTCATTTATAAAAAATTGTCATGTCTTTGGTTTTTGCGGCCATAACACCTCATCCCCCAATAATTCTTCCTTCGGTGGGCTCGGAAGTGGATAGAGGGAAAGTTAAAGGGACCATCTCCAATATGGAGAGCTTAAAGGAAGTGTTCGATGAGAAACAGCCGGAAAAGATAATAATTTCGTCTCCTCATACCGACTGGGGCTTTAATGTGCCTCTTTTCTTTTTAGCCGGGGGTTTCGAAGGGGATGTGGAAGATATTCTGACGGGTATGGAGGAACCGGTCTTTTATTTTGAAAAAGGTAAGCAAAAATATGGGTCAATAGCAGATACAAATGAGAGGATCGCACTGATCGCCAGCGGAGATCTTTCTCACAGGTTGAAAGAAGACGGACCTTATGGGTATCACCCGGATGGGGAAAGATTTGATGATGAACTGATAAGCTCATTGGAAAAAGGCGATATTGAAAATATTTTGAGTTTGCATCAAAAATTTCCGGAGGCCGGAGAGTGCGGCCTTCGCTCGTTTTCTTTTCTTTTGGGGGTTTTGGATGCCCACAGAAATAATGTAAAAAAAGATCCGGGAACTGATATAATGTCTTATGAAAACCCGTTCGGGGTGGGTTATTTGGTGGTTAATTTTGATATATGAACCCTTACATCACACTGGCAAAGAATGCAATAGAAAAATATGTCACAAGCGGAGAGATCTTGACCTTACCGGACGGACTGCCTTCTGAGTTTTATGAAAAAAGGGCCGGAGTATTCATTACTTTGAAAAAGTCGGGAGAATTGAGGGCTTGTATCGGAACCGCTTATCCCGTAAAAAATAATCTGGCCGGTGAGATAGTTACGAATGCGATAGCGGCGGCGACGGAAGATCGCAGGTTTGGCCCTATTGAAGAGTCGGAGTTGCCCGAATTGTCATATCAGGTATCGATCTTAGGAAACCCGGAAGTCATAAAAGGACTTGAAGATCTTGACCCCAAGAAGTACGGTATAATGGTCAAAGGGGTTTTCGGAAAATCAGCTTTATTATTGCCCGATCTGGATGGAATAGATACGATAGATGAACAGATAGATGCGGTGTGCGCAAAGGCGGGTATCGACAGGATGGAGGGTGATTATTCAATTTACAGTTTTGATGTCGAGAAGTATTAAGTGCATAGACTTAAAATAAAACACCGACTTTTCAATACATGATTTATTAAAATTTTTTATGGGGGTTGAAGAAGGAATACTTATGGAGTTCTTGGCAAGATTGGGGCCCTTTTTCGGTGTTTTCGTGATCGCTACGGTTCTGTATGTTTTTCTTTTTATTTTCTTTCTTTTTAAGTATTTTAAAAGGAGATCGAAAACGGACTTGGGGGCGTTGGTCTTGATGCTGTTCTTGCCTGTGATACCGGCTGTATATTTTTTAAGTCCGGTCGAAGATCCCGAAGGGACCTCACCCCGGATGTTCAATGTTTTGGGTCCTTTCGCGCTGACCATATTTTCTATATATCCGATCGCCGGTGTCGTATTTATAACAAGGTATTTCAAGGTTCATAATGATAATTTTTTGTGGGTCGGATTGGGGCTTTTTTTGATCTTACCTCTGATATTTATTTCTTTCTTTGCAGACAAGGTTCTTTTTATTACATTGGTCACACTGTTTTCCCTCATAGTACCCTTTGTTGGTGGTATCGCTCTTCTATCAAAACATTCGGAGAGCACTTCCAAGATCTACTTGGTGGTCGGTCTTTTTCTTGTGTCTTTGCCCTTGATATCCTCAACCAACATATTGAATTCCTTGAATGATTTCACTTTTTCTCCGGAAAGCAACTCCGAAAAGTCCAAAGATGAAGCTCAGGAAAGCAACATTCCGCCTCATCCGATGCAGATGCAACCGCCGATGAGCAACTGAAGCTCCGTAAAGAGACTTTTGCAAATCGGGTTGCCTAACAGGGCCATCAAAACGAGGTTTTTGCAAGATATTTCGGGAGATGTATAATGGAGAAATGAGATATGTGTTTTTCTGTTTGATCCTGTTTTTTCTTTCTTTCTCACTTTTTGACCCGGGTGGGGGCTTTAATTACGCGGAAGCGGATGTGAATGAACCGAACCTCGCCTCCTTGGTTTATTATCTCGAGGTGGATGAGGAGATAAAGGCGGGTACCGCTCAGTTCGTCTCTCGTATCCTTAGGGAAGCGGAAGAGAGGCGAGTAGACGTTTTCATACTAAAACTTAACACCCCCGGAGGCCTATTGGGCGCAACCGAGGATATATCCGGAATGCTGATAGAGAGTGATGTGCAGACCGTTGTTTATGCACATAGACCCGGTGGGTGGGCCTTTTCGGCGGGTTCATTTATTTTGCTTTCGGCGGATATTGCAGTGGCTCATCCGGCAGTCTCGATCGGTGCGGCAAGTCCCGTTGGAATGGGTGGTGAGCAGGCCGGTGAGAAGATAGTTAACGCCACCGCGGGGTGGATAAGAACATTGGCCGAGAATACGGGCAAAAATGCGGAAATGGCCGAGTTGTTGGTCACTGAGAATTTGACATTGAGCGGACGAGAGGCTTACGAGGTCGGTTTGATCGATCTGACCTCCGAGAGTTTCGAGGGTCTGTTGGAAGAACTTGGTCTTGAAGATGCCGATCTATATTTACATGAACAGAACTTTTTCGATAAAGTCCTTTCTTTCGTTTCCCTGCCTTACTTGGTCCCGCTACTCCTTTCCTTGGGACTTATCGGTCTTTTTTTGGTATTCAGGAGCGGAGAGATAGAGTCGGTCGGGTTACTCGGGGTGGTCTTTCTTCTTTTGGGTCTTTGGGGAATGGGATTCATTGAACTGTCAATTATGGGATTCTTACTATTATTTTTAGGTCTTTCGTTATTGATGTTCGAGGTCTTTTATACCCCGGCCGACTTTGGAATATCCGGTTTGGTCGGTTTGGTGGCACTTTTCCTAGGTATAGTAACTTTTGCCAACGAACCTTTCTTCCCGGGATACATCGGGCAAGCTCTGTTTTGGCTTTTGATCGGGATATTTACCGCTACCGGAATCATATTTTTAGTGATAGGAAACCTTACAACAAAAGCTCTGAGAAGACCCGTACAGTTCGGTCCGGAGGTTTTTCGCGGAAGGGAGGCCGTCGTAAAAAGTGACATCGATCCCTTGGGTGTCCTTGAGATCGACGGAGAACGATGGAGTGCAAGGTCGTCCGACGGCCTTTCCATTCCATCCGGCTCTTCGGTCAAGATCGTCGATCTGAAAGGAAATACTTTAATAGTAGAGAAGATTATAAATTAATAATATAAAAACATGGAAGGATTTATATTCGGTTTGATCATTGCGGCTGTCCTGTTCTTGAGTGCGGCCCTTAAGATAATTAGAGAATATGAGCGTGCCGTCGTCTTTCGTCTTGGCCGTCTGGTGGGAGTCAGGGGTCCCGGACTGATCTTTCTTATACCGATATTGGAGAAAATGGAAAGGGTGGATATGAGGGTCATAACGATGGACATTCCGGTCCAGAATGTCATAACCCAGGATAATATCCCCATTCAGATAGACGCGGTCTTGTATTTTAAAATAACCGATCCCGAAAAGGCCATGGTGGCGGTCGAGAATTTTGCGTATGCGACCAAGCAACTCGGACAGACATCTCTCAGGGGAGTTGCCGGAGAGGCAACTTTTGATGAGATATTGGCTGAGAGGGAGAGGATAAATGACAGACTTCATAAGGTTATTGATGTTGCCACTGATCCGTGGGGGATAAAGGTCTCAAATGTTGAGATAAAGCATGTTGAAATACCGGAGAACATGCAAAGAGCGATCGCTCGCCAGGCTGAAGCCGAACGTACCAGAAGGGCCAAGATAATATTGGCTGAAGGTGAGCAACAGGCCGCGGCCAAACTTAAAGAAGCCGGCGAGATGCTCAATGTCGCTCCGGTAGCTCTTCGCTACCTCGAGACCATATCGGAAGCTTCGAAAGAAAAAAGTAATACCATTATATTCCCGGCTCAGATGATGGAGGCATTTCAAGAGATCGCCAAGAAGACAGCCGGTGGCTTAAAATAGGAGTAAATGACGGAGGTTACAGTCCTGCAACTCCTCTTTTTTCGAGAGAAAGGTCATTAAGGTAATGTGACCTGTCTGACAGCCGTTTATTATTGCGTATGTCGAATAAATTTGCTACACTCCCTACTCATATGATAGTGAAAGAAAAGACAGTAAAGAAAACAAAGGCTGATGAGGACAACATAAAAGCACTTTTTTCAGTGGGTGCTCATTATGCTTATTCCCGTTCAAAAAGACATCCTTCCGCCGAGGGTTTCATTTTTGGTATAAAAAACAGGATAGAGATCTTCGATCTTGAAAAGACGGAACAAAAAATAAGAGAAGCGGAGTCATTTTTTGAAGAATTGGGACGAAAGAGAGGAGTTGTATTATTTGTAGCCGGAAAGAATGAAGCTGAAAGACCGTTAAAAAATAACGCCGAAAAGATAGGACAGCCTTATGTCGCAGGACGTTGGGTTGGTGGTACGATTACGAATTTCCCCGAAATAAGCAAAAGAATAGAGAAATTGGATGAACTCGAAAATCAACGCGAAAAAGGCATCCTTGATAAATACACAAAAAAAGAACGCCTCCTTCTTGACAGAGAGATAGAGAATCTGAAAAAGAAGTTCGGCGGTATCAGGAAACTGAAGGATATACCTTCAGCTATGTTCATAATTGATATCGGTAAAGAGTACACGGCGTTCGAAGAGGCCAAGCAAAAGAACATCCCGGTCGTGACATTATCAAGCTCCAACTGTGACCTATCCAAAGCCGATATATCGATTCCCGGAAACGATTCCGTTCAAAAATGCATTGATCACATTCTTTCTCGGATCTCGAATGCCTATGAGAGGGGTTTGAAGGAGGCTCCGCCGGAAAAGAAGGAGGGTGATGAAAAGTAGAAGAAATAGACATCTTTTATTATTTCTAATTTAATAAAAATCGATCGCTTATGGGTATAACAACCGATGACGTTAAGAAACTTCGTGATGAGACCGGGGTTTCCGTTATGAAATGCAAGAACGCTCTTGAGGAAGCCGAGGGGGACATGAAGAGGGCGCGAATGATATTACAGAAAAAGAGTAAGGATGCGGCTCAAAAGAAAAAAGACAGAAGCTTGGGTGCCGGCAGGGTCGCTGCGTATCTTCACAATACCAAAACAGTCGGTGTTTTGGTGGAACTGTCTTGTGAGACTGATTTTGTAGCCAAGAATGAAGAGTTCACAGATCTGGCTTACAACATTGCAATGCATATAGCCGCAATGAATCCTCCTTACATCTCAATGGGAGATGTGCCGGAGGAAGAGGTTTCCTTCATAAGGAAAAACTATGAAAAGGAACTTTCTGACAAGCCTGAAAATGTTCGCCAAAAGGCAGTCGAAGGTAAAATGAGATCACATTTCGGTGAGCAGGTGCTGATGGAACAGCCTTACATAAAAGACGGTGATAAAACAGTTGGAAATCTTATAGAAGAGGCTGTTCAAAAGTTTGGTGAAAGGATAGAGGTTTCTCGCTTTACGCGTTATAATGTAGGAGAGTAGAAGAGATATAGATCATGTCTTTGATCTCGTTATATTTGTTTTTTATTCCCTTGACTCTTTTGGTCGGTTTTTTGTCGTACAAAGCTGTTGAGTTGATCATTGGAAGGGAGATTGCCTTTTCTCGCTACTTACGTTCGTATGACAGCACCCTAAGGGGTCTGGTGGTCTTTTCCGTAGAGGTTGTTTTCTCTTTTAAAAAAAGATCTTCGTTATTTTTTTTAACGAGAATGGTGTATCCTTTGCAGAGAGCTTATAGGAGGGTCAAGTTCAGGATAGATGCTTGGTATTTTCACTTTCTGGAGAGGTTGCGCCAAAGATATATATCTCGATATAGAAAACAGATACCCCTCTATTTGAACATATCTTCCTCTAAGGATCCGAAAAGTGAGGATGGTAAGGGTAAGCCGGATCCCTTCATTAGCGGCAAAGGTGACACAAGCGGGGTCGGTTTTGGAAAAAAGGAAAAAAGAGACCGTTCTTAATAGAAAAATATAAAAATTATTGATTCATCGGTATTTGTTAGTATAATGTTTGGTGAGATATCGGATGGTGCACAGTATCGCCTGGGTAGCTCAATTGGCTAGAGCAGCCGATTTGTAATCGGCAGGTTGTGGGATCGTACCCCACCCCAGGCTCAATAATAAGTTGTTAACTTATCTAACTTGATTTATTTTTTTTCTAAGTTTAAAATTGAATTTAGGTAATTTTATTCTTAAAAATCTTATTAATAAATTATATATATGCACGAGGAAAATATTCAGCCATACGGTGGCGAAGAAAGAAAGGATCAATCGAATAGCTTCTCACTCTCGTTGTCCGGATTGCAGGAAATAGGCGGAGCGATATTGATAGCTTTGGCTTTTCTGTTACCCTTATTCTTTATCCCTACGCAGACGTTCAATTTTACCGCAGGCAAGATGCTCCTTATGATACTTTTCATATTGGTTGCTATCATGCTGTTGGTCATGTACTTGCTTAAAAAAGGTAGAATCGAGATTCCAGGGCATCCTGTAATGATAGCGGCCCTTTCAATTCCGGCCGTTTATCTGATATCCGGTATTCTATCGGTGTCCGGGTTCACCCTTTCGATTGCCGGGTACGGTCCGGAAACATACACCTTTACGGCGATATTGTTCTTCTTTTTGCTTTTTTTCCTGACATTGTTCTTCTTTCAGAAAAACGCCTACGTTTTCTACTTTTATCTTGCAGTTGCGGCATCCGCTATGGTTTTAGCGTTATTCTTCCTGTCCAGGTTCATATTGGGTAGAGAGTTCCTTTCTTTAGGGTTCTTCAATACCTTGGGTTCCAGTCCTTTGGAGTCATGGATCGGTGCGGGGGTGCTTTTTGCCATCGTGTTCCTGATCTCTCTGTTTGCTTTTGAAACGTTCAAAATAAAGCCTATGTTTCAATGGATACTGGGCGTTTTGATGCTCGTATCCTTGTTCTTCCTTGTTTTGACCGGAGTAATATGGCTGTGGGTTGCTGTTGCTGTCTCTTTGATGCTTTTCATCTTCCACTTCATGATAAA
Source organism: Candidatus Campbelliibacteriota bacterium (assembly GCA_007125155.1). Taxonomy (GTDB): domain Bacteria; phylum Patescibacteriota; class Minisyncoccia; order Phycocordibacterales; family CSBR16-193; genus SKVL01. Next base: position 21,042 of record SLDR01000023.1, read on the forward strand.
TGAAAGAAAGGAAAGGGGAGAAGAGAATAAGATACCGTTTTTGTCCATAGTCACCTTGTTCATATCCATCGCTTTCATTTTCTTCGGTTCACCGTTATCTAATGTTCTTGCCGGGTCCATAGGTGTGATAAGCGATGACCTTAGACCTTCATTTTCTGCGACTTATCTTGTCGCCAAATCAACAGTACTCGAAAGCCCTTTGAAGGCCGCTGTCGGAGCAGGTCCCTTGGACTTCTCTTATCAGTGGATGCAACATAAGCCTGAAGGGATCTTGGAAAGCCGTTTTTGGAATGTTAACTTTGGACAGGGATACAGCTTATTGACGTCCGTTCCCGTAACCACCGGGTTGGCCGGGATCGCCGCTTGGTTGACTTTCATCGCACTCTTCTTGGTCATTGCTTTTAGGGGATTCTTCAAACCATTCAGTGACGTTTTAACTAGGTACGTTTTCATTTCTTCGCTTGCGGTTTCGATCCTTTTACTGGTATCGGTAACAATGACGCTTTTGCCTTTATCACTTTTGGCATTATTCTTCATGTTCCTGGCGATACCTATAGGGGTCATGGTCCGTGAAAGGAGTTTGGAGACGGTACCGGTAGAGTTCAAGAGAGACGATCAAAAAGGATCGATATATATGATCACAGCTATCATTATCGCAGGAACTTTGTTGTTGTTCGGAGCATTTATTCTTCAAAGAAATATTTCCGGAATGTTCTTCGAAAGAGCGGCATACGCTTTCTTTGCCGAAAGAGACGTAAGTGCGGCCGAATCGAATTTCAACTGGGCGGTCAGTCTTTCCGAACAGGACAGATATTACCGAACCGCTGCCGAATTCCCGATCTCAAGAATTAGAAATTCAATTCCTCGATTGCAGGCGGGAGAGGTTAGTGAAGAGGATTTCTTGCAGTCGACGGCAAACGAATTTCGTTTGGCCCTACGTAGGGCGCAGGAAGCCATACGTCTTAAGGATGCCGGTTACAGGAATTGGCTCGCTTTAGGAAGTATATATCAAGAAATGTTGGCTTTTAACTTCACCGATGTAGACGCTTATAGCAGAGCTCGTGAAGCTTACGACGAAGCTCTTAGACATAACCCTAATAATCCTGCTTTGTATTTGCAAATAGCGAGACTTGAGTTGATAAGAGGCAACACTGAGGAGGCTCGAAATTACAATCAAAGAGCTCTTGAGTTGAAGCCGAACTACGCAAACGCAATATTCTTTACTTCACAGATAGCCATAGCGGAGGGAGATCTTCAGACTGCTGAAAGTTCAGTTACACAGGCCTTGAACTTAGAACCCTTTGATGCCGGATTGTATTTCCAACGCGGAATTCTTCGGTACGAAAGGCAGGACATGGCCGGTGCCGCCAATGATTTCAACAGGGCTATTCGATTGGCACCCAGATTCGACAATGCCAGGTATTTCTTATCCCTCTCGTTGTTTAACACCGGGGAGCAAGAGGTAGCTATAGAGTTAATGGAAGAGTTGGCCGAAAGATACGATGGGATCGCTCAGCTCACGTCAATTATTGACAACATGAGAGCCGGAGAGGAGGATCCGCTTGCTGGAGTTACGGGCTTCGATGAACCTACTCCGCAATTACCGATAGAGGAAGAGATCCCGGGGATAGATGTGGATGAGGACGAACTGCTTCCTCCCGAAGGTGTTGATGACGATACTCTTCTGGAGCTTGGGGATGTGGATGAGGCTGATCTGATCCTTGATGAAGATACTCAATAAGATTGGAATTAATTAAGAAGTTTTAAAATAAATGGTAAGAAAGCTGTTTGATCTGATAAACAGAGAGGTTATCGGACTACATCAAGCAGCTTTTTTACTTGGATTTTTCGCTCTTTCCTCTCAAGTATTGGCTCTTTTCAGAGATCGCTTCCTGGCGCACATTTTCGGTGCGGGGATTGAACTGGATATATACTATGCCGCATTCAGAATACCCGACTTCATCTTCATCACAGTAGCCTCTCTGGTCTCCGTTTCCATTATAGTTCCTTTTTTGATAGACAGAATAAAGGCCGGAAAAGAAGAAGCGAGATATTTTATCCAACAGGTTTTTACCTTCTTTTTCGGAGCGATCATCATAGTAAGTGCTATAGTTTTTCTTTTAGCGCCTCACATTCTGTCCATTATTTTTCCCGGTTTTCACGGTGCGGACCATGAGATGTTGGTTTTGATGACCCGAATAATGCTACTGTCTCCGATCTTTTTGGGTATTTCCAATCTTTTGGGGAGTATAAGTCAAACTCACCAGAGGTTCTTTCTCTATGCTCTGAGCCCCGTTATGTATAACTTGGGAATAATCTCAGGTATTGTTTTCTTGGTTCCGCTCTTAGGTGTGCCGGGAGTGGCGCTGGGTGTCGTAGTGGGTGCTTTTCTTCATATGTTGATCCATGTTCCTTTTGTTATAAAAAAGGGACTTCTTCCATCTTTAACTTTGAAATACGATCTTTCAATTATTTCATCCGTAGCCAAGCTTTCGATTCCGAGGACGTTGACCTTGAGCACTACTCATATTTTATTAATTGTATTCATCTCGATCGCCTCTTTAATGGTCGAAGGGTCGATAACCGTATTCAGTTTTTCCTTCAACTTACAGTCTGTCGTCTTAAGTATCGTGGGGGTCAGTTATTCTTTGGCGGTTTTTCCAACTTTGGCTAAATACTTCTCGGAAGGAGATAGTGACAGGTTTTGGCGGTATGTCATAAATTCGGCACAGCATATAATATTCTGGTCGGTACCCGCTGCTGTAATTTTTATAGTTCTGAGGGCTCAGATAGTCCGTGTGGTGTTGGGTACCGGTCAGTTCGACTGGGAAGCAACTCAGCTAACAGCTGCCGCACTTGCCCTCTTTTCCGTGTCGGTGGTTTTTCAAGGACTCATACTCTTGTTTGTGAGAAGTTACTACGCCATGGGGAAAACGATATTGCCTTTGGGAGTTAATTTTGTTTCGGTGATCTCTTCGATAATTGCGGCCTTTATACTGATAGTGGCCTTCGATAGATCCGATTTATTCAGATATTTCATGGAGGCACTTTTGAGAGTTGAGGGGCTGGAGGGGACCAAGGTTCTGATGCTTCCGTTGGCATTTTCCATCGGAATGACATTGAACGGCTTAATTTTTTGGATCTTTCTTGAGAGGAGTCATAGAGGATTCTTGTACCCTGTGTTTGTTACACTCTCCCAAGTTTTTGCTTCGGCGGTCATTGGAGGGGCTGCGACATATGTCACTTTGGGAATATATAGCCTCTTTGTGGAACTCGAGACACTGTTGGCGGTCATGATGCAGGGATTCTTGGCCGGTGCGGTCGGTGTCTCAATAAATGTTCTGGTCCTGATATTGCTTGAGAATAAAGAGATGGAGGTTGTTATTCAGACCCTAAAGCATCGCTTCCATAAAACCAGTGTTATCGGTCCCGGACCGACTGATGTGAACCGATAGATCCTTGCATACCAATTTCCTTAATTTTCTCTGATGTTCCCGTATTTCTTTACTGGAAACGTTGTGTGATGTAGTATGTTTAAACTCGGGTAAAGGATGTTATATTGCTATATATAGTTCAATTTTACGGATAAACCGATCATGAAGGACAAAATAAGAAATTTTTCAATAATTAGCCATGTTGACCACGGCAAATCGACTCTTGCCGACAGGATGCTTGAGATCACCAAGACGGTGGAAGGCAGAAAGATGAAGGAGCAGGTTTTGGACAGCATGGACCTGGAGCGTGAGCGTGGTATAACAATAAAGATGACCCCTGCACGGATGAACTTTCTATGCAGGGATGACGGCCTGGAATACATGTTAAATCTTATAGATACTCCAGGTCATATTGACTTTTCTTATGAAGTATCAAGGGCATTAAGGGCCGTTGAAGGCTCTCTTTTGCTTGTGGACTCGACACAGGGTATTCAGGCTCAGACCCTGACCACTTTATGGGACGCACTTGATGCTAAGCTGGAGATCATACCGGTGTTGACAAAGATCGATTCACCTCAGTCAAGGGTCGAAGAGGTGTCGAGTGAGATAATCGATCTTATAGGTTGTGAAAAAGGCGAAATAAACCTAACTTCCGGAAAAACAGGCGAAGGGGTCGAAGATCTTTTGGATGTGATCATAAAAAGGGTGCCTCCTCCGGGCTTGGGGGATGAGAAAGGCTTTCGTTCTTTGGTCTTTGATTTTGAATATTCAAATCACCGTGGTGTTGTCGTCTATGTAAGGGTTTTTGACGGCGAGGTGAAGAAGGGAGATACTGTTTCTTTGCATGCGGGTAAGGTTTCGTTCAAAGCTTTGGAAGTTGGCGTATTTTCACCCCAACGAATACCTACAAGGTCTCTTAAGGCCGGCGAAATAGGATATATAGTCACGGGAATAAAAGAGCCGAATATAGCTTCGGTAGGTGATACTCTTTCTTCAAAAGAACGTTCTGAGGATCCCTTGTCAGGGTATAAGACCCCTCAGCCGATCGTTTGGGCATCACTTTATCCGGAGGGCCAGGATGAGTTTACAGCTTTGAAATACGGTTTGGAGAGGTTGAAACTTTCAGATTCTTCAATATCTTTCGAGGAGGAATCATCACAAGCCTTCGGAAAGGGCTTCAGATGCGGTTTTTTGGGTATGCTTCATATGGAGATAATAACCGAGAGAGTAAAAAGAGAGTTCGGAGTAAGTTTGGTAGTGACGATGCCGTCAGTTGAATACGAAGTCCTAAATTCTTCGGGTGAAAAAGAAAAGATATATGCTTCTTACCTTTTTCCTGATGACAGAAAGGACATAACGGTGTACGAGCCTTGGGTTGAAATTCGTATAATCACCCCCGCCGATTACATAGGTACGGTCATGTCTTTACTTTATGAACACGAGGCGGTAATCGGGAGTTCCGAGACGGTAGGTAAGGATAGAACTTCTTTGTCTGCAGAGATGCCTCTGAGGGAGCTTATGAGGAACTTTTTCGATAAAATGAAGAGCGCAACATCGGGGTTTGCTTCAATTTCTTATGAAACCAAAGACATGAGAATGGCGGATGTCGTTCGATTGGATATTATCATCGCAGATGAAGTGATGCCGGTTTTCTCCCGTGTCGTTTCCAGGAGGAATGCTCAAAGTGAAGCCAAAAGAATGGTTGAAAAATTACATTCCCTCATACCGCGACAGCTGTTCGCCGCCAAGATACAGGCCAAGGCATTCGGCAGGATATTATCATCGAAGACCGTGCCCGCCTTAAGAAAGGACGTTACCGCCAAGCTCTATGGAGGTGATATTACCAGAAAAATGAAACTTCGAGAGAAGCAGAAAGAAGGCAAGAAAAGAATGAAAGGCAGAGGAAGGGTTTCGGTCCCTCATGATGTTTTCATCAAGATGACCCAAGATGAATAGGGTCTTATTTGGAGGTTTTTTAACATTAAGGCAACCTAAATGAGGTGTTTGGAACTGATATCTCGCTTGGTTGCTTAAAAAAACCGTATCGAATTATATGGGTGTATAAAGGAAGATCATGCTTATGGCCACGAGTATGCCCATGACTATCATTACCCACCGTATGATCTTCTGGTTTTTCTGTTTGAATATCATTTTAGTATTTTATAGTATTATGTAGGTTAAAGGCAAGTCATTTCAGTTTTTTATTCAAATTACATGTTCAGCCTATCAACAAAACGAAAATTGAGAAGATGGTTCTATTCCAGGTCCGTTTTGATCCTTTTGTTGATATTGATAGTTTTGATCTCGACACCGGTAATTGATATGTATAGGAACTACTCTGAAAGCAGAGAACTTCTCTACGATTCCAAGGAAAGAATGGAGACTTTAGTTGAACAAGGGGAACGTCTTGAAAGAGATATAGAGTATCTTGAAAGTGACTTAGGCAAGGAGGCCGAGTTGAGGAAGCGTTTTGGAACCGGAAGGGAGGGCGAGTTAATGGCAGTGGTCATGGATTTCGAATATAAAAAGAAGATCGATCTTGAGACCCCGGAAGAAGGTTTTTGGCAAGACATCAAAGAGCGCATAAAAGGTATTTTCGGTTTTACGAGTAGATGATATACGGGTCTTTGATGTTAAAAAATCGTTTGAGAATTATTTTTGGCGGTGTTATACTTATTTTTGTTATCAAATTTAATTGAATATTCATGAAAGAAATAGTCATTTACTCGACTCCTACCTGCGTATATTGCGAGATAGCCAAGGAGTTCTTTAAAGAGAAGGGATTGGAGTATACGGAGTACGACGTTTCTTCCGACAGTGAAAGGAGACAGGAAATGGTGGAGAAGAGCGGTCAGATGGGCGTTCCGGTCATCCTCATAGGAGATGAGATGATAATAGGCTTCGACAAAGAAAAGGTCTCGGACATCCTTGAACATGATTAAAAGGCCTTCTCCGGGTGTTCAGGTCAATTTTCGTTCATTCCTTATGTTATCCGATATGTCGGGTCTTTGTGAAGGCGTATCGTATTTTGCATAAGATATGCGTTAAAATAATGCACCTCTCGTAGTTCAATGGATAGAACGAGCCCCTCCTAAGGGCTAAATGCAGGTTCGATTCCTGCCGAGAGGACTCGCGGATCAATTTGAAAGGCTTTCTAACTCATATCTCGGTTGATTTGGAGGTCGAATATTTGGTATACTTTTTCTATGAATGACAATGATGGAAGTGATGATCGGATAGAGGAAATACACAAGCTCGTTAGAAAGAACTACAGCATGACCAAGAAGATGTATGACGCTCAAAGAAGAGCTTCTATTTTTGGGGTCCTGAACTGGGCGATCATCATAGTCTTGGCGGTAATAGCTTATATTTATATTGAGCCCTACATAACTCAGTTGGAAAGCATGTACGGCGCTGTAAATGAGGCTTCTGAGAGGATCCAGGAAGGGCTGGATAAAATACCCGGGGTTTGAAGAGAGGTTCCTTAAAAAAGAAAAATATCATATAATCAAATTTCATGCTGAGGTAGCTCAGTTGGTAGAGCATTCGCCTGAAGAGCGAAGGGTCGGCGGTTCGAGCCCGCCCCTCAGCACATTTAACATCTTTGTCATAATTTGGGATTTTGACAGCAACGAACTTATGGTGTATCGTTTTTTTAGACGTGTTCGATGAATATTTCAATCAGAGGAGGTTTTAGGTGAGATTTTTGTCAAAGGTGATTTCCGAGGAACCCGGTTTCAAAAAGGTGACCAAGTGCATTCGATGAAATGAAATTAAAAACAAGTCCGTGGGACTTACTGACCCGGAACCGTTAACTTACGGATACATTACCTCCGGTCCTTTGAACGGCACTTTTGTGGTCGATGAAAAAGGGGAGTTGTGGATAAGACCCGGAGGAGGCTTTAAAGCCGATCTGAATCAGGACATAATATCCAAGTTTGGTCTGATCCTAGTTTGGAATCCATTTATTTAAGTAGGGGCATTTAAGAAATGCCCCTTTTTTCTCGATTCAGTGGATCAGATCCATTCTTATTTAAATACGCTGAGACAAGGGTGTCCGAGTAAATAATCAGCTACATTTATCATCCCTTCATATCGGTCTTGATCTAAAGCCGGTAATTTAAAGATAAATAGTACAAATCGGTGGATCCTTATCCGGTCTTTACTCTCAGTTTTGTCTCTCTCTCTTTGTTTATCTTTGGAAGTTTCAGGATCAGGAGCCCGTATTTGGCCATTGCTTCAGCTTCTTCTACCTCAATTTCTTCCGGGAGATCGATCTTACGGGAGAATGGACCCCAATAAAGTTCCTGTACATGGTAATTTGATCCCTCAAAACCGCGTTCCGGAACTCGACTACCGCGAATCACGACCCTTTCTCTTGTTATTGATATATCAAGTTCTTCAGGTTTCACCCCCGATACGACCGTTTTTATAATTATGTCGTTTTGGGTTTCATTCATATCTATGGCGAGCTCTCCTTCTTCACTACTGTTTACCTGGGGTGCACTTTCTTTTTCAACTTCTTCGTCATCGAACTCTTCTTCGTCATCGAACTCAACCTCTTCTTCTACGGGTTCCGCTCCCGTTAGTCGCTCAAAAAATGATTTGGTGTCTTTTTTCATATTTTGTATGGAATTTAATGAACTAATTATATCAAAAAAGGAAGTGATTTTAAAAATTCCGCTGTGGAGATCTTTTTGATACGGATCTAAGTTATATCTTCTTAACTTTTTCGAACACGAAGATAAGTATCATTGCCGATATCCAGGTTATCAAGATCGCCGTTATCGAACCCCCCATAGGGCTTTGCGACATCAAGACAACGTTAAAAGCGGTGTGTAAAAGAGTAGCGAAAAGCAGACCGGCCATAAGGTATAAAACCTTTTCTTTTTTTGATTTGTAGAAAGAAAATGCCAGAAAAACTCCAACTGTGGCGGAAGCCACCACATGTAGTAGTGTCGCTCCGATGAATCTCAGATTAGCTATGACCAAGCTGTCTACCACCAGTTGTCTTGAAGGTTCTCCTGAAAGAGGTCCCGCAAGGAACAATGCGTTCTCAAGAGCGGCAAAACCCAAGGCGGCCACGATAAGATAAATTATCGAATCAACGGGCTCGTCGTTTACCTTGTTTCTTAATGCCGCGAAATATGCCGCAGCGTATTTGAAAACTTCCTCCAATCCGGCCCAAATGAAGAAGGTGATCAAAGGTACGAACTGAACATATGAGACCAATAAGTGAGAATATTCATCTACGGCTTTTTGGAAAGGTATTACCACCGGTACCGTTACCATACCAAGTATGAAGACAAGGGTGATGTACTGCCATGGTTCCGGATGCTCATCTTCTCTTAACCAGAACCAAAGCCAGACCAGAGCGGGTATTATTCCGCCTACGGCGGCGAGAGTTATTATATCAATCGGGGTCATACTGATCGCAACCGGTAATTATTGTTCGGTGCGCTCTCTTTCTTTGTCAACTTCCTCATATAAAATAATCGACCAATTTCACTTCAGTCTTAAGGGGTAAAAAATTGAAACTCTTGAACTTATTTGATCTCTGTCAATATATCACCAACTCTTTATATATTAAACATAATAACACATCGAATTAAGGTGGGCATATTTTTTAAATGATCATCACAACGACGTGATAGGGTTTTCAAAGGATTTTAGCTTAGATATTGTCGGGATACGAGCAGACTAATAAAAGACACAAATAAAAGACACGAATTGTCTTTTATTTTCAGAGCAGTAAAAGACCTTTTGTTTTGAGGCGTATTATAAAGGACATTTACGAAAGCTCCGAGTGACCGGATCCTGTTATAAAGGACAACGGAAAAATCCTTTATTAGAGCGGTATTTATTTGATTTAAGCTATTGACTTTTTCTAAGATAACGGTTATTTTTCAGAGTAACGGTACTCTTTTTATCTTATGCAAAAAGGGTAAATATTTTGATAGCTCTTTAAGGTGTTCTTTCAATAGCAATTACTCAAATGAATAGCTGATGGCACCGATGTGGTCTCTAACCTTGGTGCATTGGAACTATTTTATTATCATTTTTAATATTATTATTTTTCATGAAAAATTTATCTGGTCACGTTAAAGACCACGAATTCAAAGACGGAAACAAAGTGGTCACCGATGGATGCAGAGAAGCCGATATGGTTTCCGGTAGGGCCGGAGTTTTCACGGTTGGCCTGATGTTCATAGTATGGTGGCTCTCCTTCACCTTAAGTGGAGGTGGAGTGGCGCTGGTTCAGGCCACTGAAGCAAACGAACCTGTCCACGCGGTTGAGTTCAAGGGGTGCAGTGAGGTTTGGATAGTTTTTGAAGAGGATGAACCTAAGACTCCTTTTGAGGTAGCTATTAAGGTCTTCAATTCAGATCTGTATCAAACCGAACGTGTGTTTAAAACGATAAGTGAAAGTGATACCGAATTTATCCAGGGGCATTTTGATGACAAACCGATATTTAAATTCAATGTCCATGATCATTATGATGCTCATGAGACGGACGATCATAAAATACTGTCAGTAGAAACCGACACTTCTCTTTATGTTGGAAATCTCAATAATTGTAATCCGTTTGAGTCCGTTATTCCCACCGTCACCCTTGATGCCGAACCCACCACCGTAAAAGAGGGAGAAAAGACCCTTCTTAGCTGGGATTCAGAATACGCCGAAAAGTGTTACAGTGATGATTTTACAACTAACGATAAGACCTCCGGAACCACAAC
>SLDR01000017.1 GCA_007125155.1 Candidatus Campbelliibacteriota bacterium
ATATGTTCCTGTGTTTTTAGGTAACATTGAAGCTTCGGGACAGAGGATCTTTGTCGCGACGATGGTCACATATTCGGGTTCCGGGTCGACCGGAGGTTCCGGTGTTTCGACAGACTCTCCGGGTTTGACACAGACAAAAGAGATGTCATGCTCATCCCTTGATACGGTCTCTCCTTCTTTGACAGGGCCGACGTTCTTAAACCTGCCGACCGGATCGTTGTTGTTGTCAGCATTGGGAGCTCCTCCGACAAGTATCACCGAATCATAATTTTGATCGGCGGTCCAAGAACTTCCTTCGTACTCTATTTTCTCATAACCGTCCGGACAGTGTCCGGGAATGTGCCCCGGAGCGGAATTGTTTCCCTGACCGACTCCTTGAGCGATAAGCTTTATCGGGGTTGATACTCCGATGCTCGCAAGCAAGCCGATGACCACCAGGACAGAAAAAGCTCTTTTGGTTGTAGTTAATTTAAATACGTTCATATTTTTTATTATTATTATTATTTATAATTCATCACACCGAAGTGCGTATAGAGAGGGCATTAAACCTCCGATATTCCGGTATCGGGTAAAGTTTTTAACACCTCAAATTAGAGCTGATAAAAGTAAAAGATCAGAGATAAGGTGCGCTTTGATTTTTAAAAAGCTATTATTTTAGGCCAATTAAATTTCCTGCATAAATTATAACATGCAATTACAATTTGTAAAGACTTTTCAGCAAAAAAATATTATTGTCCCGTATTATTCCGCCATCAAATATAATTTTAGGTAAACATCAGGCCGGGCTAATGGTAGAGGAGAACTCTTTGAGTGACGAGTTTTTAAAAAGGTAATACAATGGTATCAGTCGGGTCATTTCCGGTTGATATCTCGATCTGAACGAGATCCGATCCATTTTAAGACCGAGGGCCGGCTTATATCGCATTAGAACATGAACGACTATTTTAAATTGATGATAGCTCTGGGGGTTCCGCAAATGGCCGGTATCATAGGTTCTCTCTTCACGGCCCCGAAAATCCCCACTTGGTACGAGAGCCTTTTAAAACCTGAATTCGCTCCGCCGAATTGGGTATTCGGACCGGTTTGGATAACCCTTTTCGTACTCATGGGAATAGCCGCCTTTTTAGTGTGGAGGAGGGGACTTGAAAGAAGGGAAGTGAAGATCGCACTCGGAGTTTTTCTTCTTCAACTGACCCTGAACGTCTTTTGGTCGATCATATTCTTCGGTTTTCAAAGTCCGGGATGGGCCTTTGCTTGGATCATTCTTTTGTGGGCCTTCATAATCGCAAATATTTATTTATTTCTTAGAGTTTCCACGCTGTCGGCTTGGTTGTTGGCGCCCTATGCTCTTTGGGTGACATTTGCTGCATATTTGAACTACTCCATATGGATGCTTAATTGATATCACTCAGGTATCTCTCCCCCCTGTCCGGAAAGACCGTCACGACCCTTTTATATCTTTTTTTGATCTGAAGGGCCGCTTGGAAATTGGCCCCCGAACTTGTTCCGACGAGAACTCCGTATTTTCTTCCCAACTCCAATCTCGCTCCGATGGCGTCTTCGGTACTTACGGTCAATATCTCATCTATCAAAGCCAGGTTCTCTTTGAGTATGTTAGGTATGAATCCTTCTCCGATACCTTGTATGCCGTGGGTTTTCGCTTTTTTTCCAGTCAGGATAGCGGACTCTTCAGGTTCAACAACTACGATCCTTATTTTTCTCTTTAATTTTTTCAAGGCCCGGGCCACCCCTATGACGGTTCCACCGGTACCCGCCCCGGCTACAAATGCGTCTATTGCGCCCCCGGTCTGTCTCAATATCTCATGTCCTATCCCTGTTTCGTGGGCCGTTATGTTGTCCTTATTATTGAACTGATCAGGATACCAGGTTTCTAAGTTGTCTTTTTTCATGTCTTCATAGACCTTGACGGCACCCTTCATATCCTCTTTGGCGGAAGTAAGTATGACATTCGCTCCGAATGCTTCCATCATCTTTATCCTTTCCGGACTCATGGACTCGGGCATTATGGCGGTGAATTTGTAACCGTTTAGAGCGGAGAACATTGCAAGCGATATCCCTGTGTTGCCGGAGGTGACCTCCATCACTCCGTAGCCACTTTTCAAATCTCCCTTTTCCAGGGCTTTCTCAATAATATATTTCACCATTCTGTCTTTTATGCTTCCGGTGGGGTTGGTTGTTTCAAGTTTGGCGTAGATCCCGCCGACCTCGATCAGTGGTGTATCTCCGACGATCTCATTAATTTTTTTGTATTTCATATAATTATAATTAACCATTAAAAAAACCTCTTGCCGAAAGAGGTTTTTGAAATTTTAGTATGGCGGTAAGTATGTCAACAGATCAAAGAGACCTCTTTCATCAAAGGGCGTGAGTGACAACAACAGTCTTTTCCGGATTGATCGTTTTTAATATTTGACATATCATCTATTATGACAGGATCCCGATCTTTTACAAGATCAAATGTGGCAAAGCTCGGATCTCGCAAAAAATACTCAAGAACTCTTTTCTTCTTTTTTTCCCATTCCGTCGAAAAGCCAGATGGTAAGGTGGTAGAATATAAGAGAGGAAACCACTATTGGAACTATTGCCATGGCTATGAGTACGAAGGCTACGGTAGCCGGCGTTCCCATGAAGAAGAAAAATCCGGCACCTATCATTATGGCGAAAAACAGGAAGAATAATCCGAAAGAAAGACCCGCATATTTAGCGACACCTCTTCGGTCTTTAAGAACATGATCCTTTTCTATACCGTAAGGGAATAAGGATGCCACTAAAAGAAGACTGCACAACCATAATATAGCCGATACGAAGAGAGTATCGTGACCTCTGGCTTCAAGAAGATTGTTTATTATTACGTTTATTAAAAAAAGGTAGACGGCGGCCAATGTGCCGTATTCTATCCCGGCTCTCTTAATTGATTCTTCTATATCCTTTTTTGACATGATTCTAATTTATACTTTATTTTAAAAGAAAAGCAAGTATTTATTAAGCCGTAAGCTCCGGAAGGGTCAGATATATGGAAAGCGCTTCAATTTCCGTCAATCCTTCTCCGAGACCGATGATCCCTCTGTCTGAGATATACCACCAGGCTTCTTGTATCTTGAATTTCTGTATGCTCGTTATGTCACTGATTATGTTGGTTTGACTGAAAGCGATACCACTTGAAGTGACGCCCATCATCTCTCCTTTGCTGTTCACGGTGAAGCTGTCCGGCTCGGGGTGAGGGGTTAGAGCAATGTTATCGTTTCTATAAAAAACGGTGTAATGATCCTCGCTATTTCCTTGGACGTCGGCGAGCGGTAAAAGGATGAAGACTGCTGTTATAATGTAATATCTCATTATCGTTATATGTTTATGACCTATTCCTTACCACAATACTAATTATTTGTCCACTTTCTAGATCTTCGGGGCATTAAGACGGGTCTTGTCTGGATAAAAAGTAAAAAAAGGTCCTTACTTTTCGTAAGGACCTTGATCGATCAAGGAACCGGGTGTTCTCATTTCTTGAAAAAGGCCAACAGAGCCCTGTATGGACTCAAGCCACTTTCGAAACTGACGCATCTGAGCGTAACAACCAGCCTTCCGGTCTTGGTATCGAATGTCAGTCTCCCGCGGGGGGATACTTTCCGTTCCCAGATACCCAGAATCTTCTCATTGGGTAACATGTCCTTTTCGTCCGGAGATACCAGCCAAATGTTTATGGGAAGCTCGTCGAGAGATTGCTCCAGGACCAAGGTGAGTCCCTGTGCGCCGGGTGGAATGGCTCCTCTTTTCCTTAGAAAATCGAGACACTCCCGACTTGATGTTTTGTTCAGAACCGGAAAGATCCTCGCCTCGTAGATCTCACCCTCCTTTAAAATGTGGCTTGTTTTAGAGAAGTTCTCACTGTTAAAACAGGGGTGAACCGACCTTAAAAGGTTGACGTTTCGTAATCTTTCGATCGAAAGATCGACCTGTTGTTGATGGTCATAAGAGCCACCCTTCGGGCCCGACACTTTTATTTCAAATTTTGCGATCGGGGGACCGAAATGGATGTTTTTCCAGCCATCTACATTAAATAGGGACCTTAATTTCCTGTACAATTCGCTATCCTCCTTGTTTGTAATGTGCCTTGAGTTTTTACCGATTTCCAAGATCGGCTATTCTTATTCAATTATGGTAAAAAATCTCTTGCTGTCAATTTTTTGCTAAAACAGAACAACGGTTTCCGCCTATGGTCAATCGATTCGGCCGGTTACTCAAAATCAATGAGTAATTGGCCCTTAAGGTTCCATCTCTTGAAATTTTAAAGAGACGGATGTTTTCCATTCGATCATTAATTATCAAGAAAACATTAAGAGATGATCTGTTAACAATATAAAGATAAGGAGTATGGAGCGTCCATATACCTCTTAAAATGGGACCCAATGTGCTTGATCTGTTTGCCGGGAGCCACGGTCCTCAGGGGATGCTAACACGGCTTAAAATTCATATATAAATACATGCGTTACGGTTTCCGAAGTTGAGAGATATCGAATGAGCTTTCGATATGTAGATCAGTTCTTCTTCATCAGTTGCCCGGATACCATACCTGCAATGAATATCAGGATCATCATTGTCACGAGATAGAATATATTATTGGATCTTTCTCTTTCTTCGGAGACCACCACCTTTATACTTTCTTGTGATCCGTGCCCCTTCAGTGTGACAGTGTATCTTTCGAAGGCTTCCCAATCATGGAATATCGCTTCATCTATTCTGAGACTTTCTCCCGGCATAACTTCGTAAGTTTTATGGAATATCGCGTCGGATACCGGTAAGACGGTGTGCTCTTGCTCGTTATTATCTCTATTTTCGTACCACTCGTTCAAAAGCTCAGCCGCTCTAGCCGCAACGTCACCGGTCAATCTTCCGCATCGCTCATTCCTTCTGGGTCCTTGTTCCTCTCCCGCCTCTTCGTACCAGGTCTCCAATGAGTCACCGCAGTCAACCGTCGGTGAAATGCTTCCATCCATGCTCTCGGCCACGTACATCTCGGGGTCAATGGGGGAGTTTTCCATTTCAAGGTATTCGTCCCAGATGGCGGTCGGTAGTTCTTCTTCCTTGTAGTATTTGATCAGTTCCTCTCCCAACGGCCGGTAATCTTCTCCGGCTATCAGGTTCAGAGCCGCCACCGCGCCTATCAGCGCCCCGCAGACGGAACCCTCTCCCACGAATCCGCCTCTGCCGAAGTGCAGCATGTATGTCGGCACCTGCGTGTACGGATGTCCTATTTCCCTCTTTAAAGGTTCCACGATCGCGTTGAAAGCTCCGTATGAGCAGGAGTTTTCGTAGTGACCTTTGTGCCCCAAAAGTCTGACCTCTTCGACGTCCAACTTAACATATGGCCATGGTTGGGCCATCGGTTGAGCTTCCGATCGTTTTTTGAACACAAGGTCAACCTCGACAGTTTCATCTCCTTCATTGGTGAGTTTTGCATCTATTTTTATGAAGTCATTTTCTTCTATTCTGATGAGACCGGATCCGCCGTTCGCTGTGAACGAATGGATATTAATGTGTGATCCGGTTCCTTCGTCGCTCCTTTCGACGACCTCGATCTCTATCTCTTTTTCTCCCAATGCCATCAAGAAAACCCCTTCGTACCATCCGTGGTGTTCGTAAGGACCGCTTTCCAATTCTTTCGTCGCTCCGGCCTCTATTTCCCATCTTTCGTAGTGATAACGACCGTTCATCACAAGCTCAATGGTCGTGTCGTCACTCCCGGTGTTCTCGACTACGCCTCTTACAACAACAGCCTCATCTGTTCCGATAACAAAGTTGTCACTGTGACCGTTCACCTCGAACTCGTGTACTATCAACACCCCCTCCGTGTCGGCGGAAGCGGGGTTTAATATCAAAGACACCATAAGAGCGGGAGCGGATATCAACACGAGAATGGAAGGGAGTAGATATTTCTTTAGTCTATTCATCTTTGAATTTTATCACGAATAGCGGGCCGAAATATCCGCCTTTGTGGATATCGGACCGGAATTTTTAAAGGCATGCCGGTATTTCCCGTCGCAGTATCTCTCCGGGCCGAATTGAAATTCGATCGCCTTCGGTCACGTTCAAATTAATTATAGAAAGTTAATAGTCTTGAGCCGGGAGTGTAAATTAAGATATCGAGGATTCCGATCATCGAGGCCTATCTCTCGCACTTTCTATTTTAAGGATCGATATTTTTTTATCAGACCCTCTGTTGTATCCTCCGGGAGATCCATCGGACCTGATGACGCGATGACATGGAATTGCTTTGTCATAATTCTTATTTAGAATGTTTCCAACAGCACGTGAAGCATTCGGGTTTCCGGACAGTGTTGCCACTTCCTTGTATGTTAGAGTTTTTCCTTCCGGAATACCTTTCACGATCATGAGAACCTTTTCTTTGAAACTCTTCATTCATTAATTTTAACAATTTTTATACGTTCTTGTGTATTTGAGCCTCAAAGAATACAATCTTTAACATGAATATGACAACATTGGAAAGAATTATGGCCGGTTACCCAAGATTTCGGATGAAACAGGTTAATAAACATCTGTTTCATGAATTCATCGGTGCTTGGCGAGAATCAACCGTTTTACCGAAAGATGTCATAGAAAGATTGGAAAAGGAGTTCCCCATAAATGTGAAGGCCGAGACCTTAACTTCCAAACAAAAAGATACGATAAAAGCGATCATGGAGTTATCAGACGGCTTGAGTATAGAGACGGTATTGATGAGGCACGGTGACGGGAGGAATACCGTCTGTGTATCATCGCAGGCGGGGTGCGCTTTGAGATGCGCTTTCTGTGCGACCGGCATGAAGGGCTTTAATAGAGATCTATCTTCTTGGGAGATGGTGATGCAGGTTCTTTTCTTTGCACGTCTTCTGAAAGAGGAGGGAGAGAGGGTAACAAACGTGGTATTCATGGGAATGGGGGAGCCGTTCTTAAATTACGATAATGTCTTGGATGCGATAAGGATACTTAATGATAAAGAAGGCTTCGATTTGGGTGCTCGGAATATATCTGTTTCCACCGCCGGGATCGTTGAAGGAATAGATAAATTGAGCAAGGAGGATATCCGGATCAATTTGGCTGTCTCACTTCATTCACCGAACAATGAGATCCGCTCAAAACTGATGCCGATAAATCGTAAGTATCCCATAGAGAGTCTGATGGAGGCGGTGGCTCGGTATACCGAGAAAACAAACCGCCAAGTCATGTTCGAGTACATGCTCCTTAAAGATGTCAATGATTCCGACAAGGACGCCGTGGATCTGGCACGAATGATGAAGGACCATCTTTATGTTGTGAACCTGATCTCGTACAATCCGACAGGTTCCTTTAAGGCGTCTCCCGCAAAGAAAGTGGAGAGGTTCAAAGAAATACTGGAGAAAAGGGGAGTCAAGGTCACAAGAAGACACAGCTTCGGAGCCGATATCCAAAGCGCTTGCGGGCAGTTGTCGGGTAATAAAAAGAGTATGCGAGAGCTTTTGGATAAATTGGCCGATCTTGAACTGCCGGAAGACGGTTACGCCCTCTATGGAAGCTCTCCGATGGCGATCAGAGGCATTAAAGAGGCGAGGGAGCTGGATGTCGTCGTGAAAGACCGACTTTTTGATGAACTTTCGGCAAAATACGGAAATAAGGATCCCGACAGATTAGCTTTGGAAGGTGGAGACATTGAGATATTTCCCGCCCGAAATTCCCTACTGGATGAGCCGGTGGATGTGATCGATAGAGCCGAGACCATTGAAGGCTTCAGGTTTGTTTTGCTCGACGACATCATTCGGTGGAAGAAGAAGATGGGCAGAAAAAAGGATGCCGAGCATATCGAAATGATCCGGGAGTTTCTTGAAAGGAGTGACCTTAAAGATCGAAAATGACCGCCTATATATACGGTTATGGGTTTTTCATCTACATTTAAAAAAGCCGAGTTTTGATCACTCGATAACGGTCTCCGCCTCTTCGGCTCCTTCGGTCCATTCTATCTCTATCTCCAGACTTTTCTTTGTTGTTGTCTTGACCTCTTCTTCCGCTTTCAACTCCAGTGTAACTTCTGAAGGGATCTCGAGCCTAACTTCCTCTTCTCCCTGTTTCAGGATAACTTCGCCGGCCTCTAATCGATCGGCAATTTGCCTGAGTGTCGCTACGGCCTCCTGAATGCTTTTTCTCTCTTCGCTTTTGAATAAAATGGTCTCCATGATCGTTATATACTAGTTATAAAAATGAATGTTTTTCGAACCTGGTTATATGATATCACAATGGATTTGAAAATATCTTCAAAAGTCAGATAACAAAAAAGAAGGGGCGCCTCATATTGTGAAGCGTCCCGATATTTGTTAAAGAACAGATTGCCTGGTTTTACAAAATGCCCTTAAGACCTCTCTTACCTGAAGTTCTCGGTGAACGGGCAACCAAGATAGGATCTCAACTCTTCCTCCTTTACCTGTCGTTTTTTCAAGTTCATCCATCACCAGGGGAGTTAATGCCTCCACGAATTCCTTGTCGACCTCGTCCTCGGGCTCCACCAAATGTTTGTATTCCTCAATCACACTGTCCTCCTTTTCGGGTTTAGATATTCAAAGTAAGATCGCTTACTCACACCTTTTTCTTCTGACCCTCCTTCGTCATGATCTATGGTTTTTGATGTTCATAATTGATCATTTAAAAAAGATCAAATTTGCAAGGTCCGCCAACTTTTCGGATATTACAACAAGGTTTAAAGATATGCAAATGTTCTTGCGTTTGATGCACGGCCGACAGTCACGATCACTTCATCGTATTTTAAAATTTATTCCCGTTTGATCGGTTTTTATGATAAGGTCATTATGTACCGAATGCTCTTTTAAAGATCATTGTTCCTCAACAGGTGTTTGCAAAACGACGTAACTTTTTGAAGAAAGGGGGGTTTTATGAAGTATGATGAAAAGATCCGTTTTCATCTTTATGGTTGGTGGTTGGTCTTAAAGTTCTTTCCGTACAAGATAAAAAGAATAATTTGGAACAAGCACATTATGGTTCGGTGGCAGAGGCTGTGGATCCGTAAAGACGAGTTCCATCCTTCGTTAAACATGAATCCGAAAGCGATGGTTGAAATGAGCAAGGAGGAGAAAAGAAGGTATCTTGAAGACCTCTGTCACAGGAGAAGGGTGGCTAAAAAAAGAGCCGATCCGGAAAGTTTTTGATCCTTTCGTGACCGCGATCTTATCTTTCCTGGTTATTGATTCCCGGTAAAATATTTACCGCTTATCTTTATTCGATGAGAGAGGTTAGGTTGATTTGTGTGTCGGTTTTTGATAGCTTTATGTCGGATCATTTTTACCGTTCATTAAAAACTGCCGAATAAGGAGGTGATTCAGATGTCAGAATTCTTCAAAAAACCCGATTTGAGCGGCCACTTCCCCAAAACTGTCGACGATCTTAAGCTCAATATGGACCTTAATAACAGGATACACGGTCCGCATATTGATGTGCTCCAGGCCATTAAAGGAGGAACCGATCAAGCTCGTATCAGCGAAAAGGGAGACGTCATTGGCGGAACCACTAATTTTGGTAAAGTGAAGATCCCATGGTGATCTTCACAATTACACTCGGACCCCTTCTATGAGGAGGGGTCTTTTTTTACCGGTATTTGCAAGAGAAGTATTCCAAAATTTAAAGCCTGTTTTTAAAACAGGCTTTATTCTTTAAATGAAGATATTATGTTCGTTGGTTATACCGATTAAAGAGTTCGGTATCTTCTCTCATCCAAAAACTTGAATAGATCCATCCCGAGGATCGTGTGAAGATTCGGATATGCTCCCAAGCGGTCCAGTATGCGCTTACGGGCAAGCAGTTGACTTATCGAGTCGCTGATGCTCACAGACAAACGCACATCTTTTTTACTCAGACGGTCCCTGTTCGTCGCGTCTACCACCAAAAGGCCCGTAACATGATCTATTTTATTGAGGAGCGGAATTATCAGTATACGATCATTGCCTGCGTATTCATGCAGATCTACTCCCACGAGAGCGACTTCTTTATTACCGGGGTTTTTTACACACAAGGGTTTCTTCTTTTGAATGACCTTTTTGACGATCTTTATCTCTTTAAAATCAACAATTGAATCGAACCCATTTCCGTTAAAAGGCTCTCTTATGATCAGTTCGGCGACGTTCTCATGGGTCCGGTCAAGCCGAAAGACCGAACAGCTCTTTAACTTCAAAGCGGACAATAATTTTTTACATTCGGATCTGAGTTTCCTCTCGATCCTTTTTTCTCTCAGACTTTTTCTCTTCACGATGAACCTCCCTGATTGATTTTGGATATTCAAATAACAATAATAGAGATCAACTCTATCGTTTACTGTTTTTAAAAATACAATAAAAATAAAGAATAAGCAATATCACTCATCGACCTTCAAGCTATGGGGATCTCGCCCGGTACTGATGCTAATTCGATTGAAACTTTAAGTTTTATCTGATTAAATTCAATTTACGAACACCGATGTTCTTTACATATATCGTTCTTTAATGTCGATCATTGAGAGGTGGTTATGGCCGAAGTAAATGAATATAGCTTAATGAGAGCCAAGCGGGCCTTTCTAAGAATGAGGTCTCGCAACTCGCGGGTTTGCGGTGAAGAGGTTGCACGGCTCATAAGAGAGGATCCCGAACTTTTGTTAGCGGTCTTGAACGCTCAAAGAAAGGTCCGGCTTTTGGAACGGGAAGAACAGAAAGAGGAGCAAGAACAAATAAAAAAGGAAAGCTCTTGATCTTAACGGGGAAACTCATGTTTCCCCGTTTCTTTCAAAGACATCCGCCGGTGTGGTATCATGCGCCCAAAGAGTGCCGGAAGATCGATCTGACTCCACAAAACTATACTTTTCTACCTATTTTCTGGAGTTGTTATGACCGATCGCCACTATTGCTTTAGGTCGATCAACGTAGTAAGCTCATTTAAGTTGTAACGATAATAACACAATAAGGAGACGGCGATGAAAAAGAGTCGAAGTTCTCACGTAGGAGACGGCAAGGGAGAAATGGAAGGATCTTCACCAACCCTGATACACGCCGACCGGGTTAAACTCAGG
>SLDR01000009.1 GCA_007125155.1 Candidatus Campbelliibacteriota bacterium
ATCACTAAGGTATCCGGCCTCCTGATCGTAAAGATGGGCCCATCATCCGATCAGGTGTGGCCGAACCGCTCGTTATTAATGACCTACTCCTTTGTAAAGCCCCTTCAAAGTGCGATAATTTGACTTCTTGCAACAATTCTAGTAAAAGATAGAAAGTCATTGTTCAATGAATTAACAAAAGGAGGCATCAATGGAAAAATTGATCTTGGTAAGATGCGGAAGTCACGGTAACGGTTACCGTTTAAGCGAGATCGGCAAAAGGAAGATGGAGATGATAACCGAGAAACTCGGTGTGTTTGTGAATGGCCATCCCATTGCCATATTCTGCTCCCCCGCACGCAGAGCACGTGAAAGTGCTCAAATACTGAGCCTATTCTTCAAGGTAGATTACGAAGAACATATTTTTTTACGAACAGATTCGGCCGGTCTTGTTGAGAACTTTGATAAGACCATAGAACTTATCTCTTCAAGGGAAAACGTTGGAACATTTATTGCGGTCACTCACAATTGTTTTTTATCCAACTTCCCGGAATATTTCGCCTGGAAAAGTATGAAGATGAAACTTCACTCCAAACCGGTCGACAACGGCCAGGCATGGGTCATTGATCCAAAGGAGAAAACCTTGATCCACGTCAAATGATATCTGCTTGCGTTAATAAAAGCTCGAGACCCCACGGTCTCGAGCTTTTTCTTTAATTTGACATAGTGCGTTTTGCGGGGTATTCTCACAAAAGTTGTTATGAACCTTTAAAAATTCGAGGTAAGGCCATGAATATAAACTATCTAAATCCAAAAGGAATTAAGGAGGTAAGAAGATGTTATTGCACGACAGTGACCACGATGGTAGTGGTGAGCACTTCACCTTTCCAAAACCGGTTCTCGTAAGAGATATCCCTTTGGGAGAGGCTCGGATCAATATCCTTATCATACCTTTATACAGGAATGCCGGTGATAACTTCACGCCTGAAAACTTCAAAGATCTAAGTGATGAGTTCTTCGTTTCTCTGGACAACATGATCAAGGTGACCGTGTACGTTTTTTTTGCCACTCATAAGGTCGCGGTAACGAAGAGCACACGACAGTTCGCTCATGACACCTATGACCCCCACTCGTTCATTGATGGCATGAACCCGCAAGAGTATGAGCTCAGGTACGAGCCCGCTCGTCTTACGGTGAGTTATTGGAGAGCAATGAGGAAAGATCAAGGTTCTCCTATCGAAGAATGTCTCATGTCCCTGAATTTCGGAAGGTACCATCGGGACAAATCGGAGAGAAAGAAACATTCGGAGGAAATTAGAAAGGTACTGGCTCAACCGGATCTTTTGAAAGACGTTGCTTTGAATGAAAAAGATCTTTTGAAACTGTTCAAGCAAATGGCAAGCTTGGGAGCGAAGACGTTATTCGGCTTATCCTTGCTTAACTCCAGAGTCTTTAAGTGGAGCGTCTCATGGGTGTCAAATGATATTGAGCGAGGGTCCTCAATACTGCCTGAGAATGATATTCGCAAATGTTCTCTCGAATATATTGACAGATAAATGAGACAAACCCTGATCAAGTTCCGGCTAGGAAGGATATGATCTCAGATCAACTTTCACAAAAAACACGCCTTGGCATTTCGGACCAAAGGCGTGAGATAGATCGCTTTACCTTAAAAAAGGAGAAAGTATGAAAAGACTGATCATGGTGTCTTACGGGCACCTGGACAGCCAAAGTCGCCTTTTCGGGGCAACTGCGAATGAATACGAATCGCTACTGGAGGTTTTGAGACAGTACACGACCGACGGTTCCGTTGGTGTTTTTACCTCAACCTCTTCTGGTGCGAAAGATCACGCCGTCATTCTCAGTCAGGCTTTCAATGTTGAATGCAAAGCCCATGAGGTTCTGGACACTCGAGGATCAAAGTTCTTTACCAAAAAAATAGAAGAAAGATTTCTATATCTACCCGACATCGTCATTGCACTGACTCACAGAGGATTCATTTCGGAGTACTTACAGAATTTCACCATTAAAAAACTTAATGTTGAGTTTCCAAAGGACCTGGCCGGAAAGTGTCGCGCGTGCGTCATCGATAGCACGCACAAGATCTACAGATCAATAACCCTTATTTTCTGATCAAAAACCATGCCCGGAGTTATATACTCCGGGCATTTTTTATTGTATATCGCCGACCGGACCGTTTATCGGACTCAAATATAAAAGGAAGCGGGGACCTTTATCAAATGGTCCCCGTTTTCAAAAAAGTTCATAGCCCGAATTTACCGGGAAGCGTGTCCGTTACCTTGTCAATAAGACGAAGTCCGAGGGCTTCCTTTGCACTTATGCTATTTCCGGGGAGACTGCAGAATTTCAGCATTTCATCATAGATCACCCCGCTCATTCCCGTTCTAGATAAGATCACCGATCTTATTGATTCATCTATATTCCGAATAACCCCAATGGTCTCCTTTAATCTTGAAATTATCGAATCATCACTGTGCTCGGAAGAGAAAAAGAAATATCCCTCTCCGTGATTAATGGAAAAACGACTATGCTTTGTCGCACTCCTACTGCTGCAAGCTTGTAATATAACCAAGCTCAGCGTGCAACACGATCCCATGACCATGCCGTGAACCTCGACCAGCGTATCTTTAACGGTAAGACGGATAGTATCGTAAAGATCCAGGCAGGGCCAAGCCTCCGAATCGACGCCATTGATCACCAACAGTATGGGTCGATTTGATTCGTCAACAAGCTCGGACAAAGTCCTTCTGACATTCGAGATCTCTAAATTACCGAAATTTTCACCTATAACGATCACCCTCTTCTTCGG
>SLDR01000001.1 GCA_007125155.1 Candidatus Campbelliibacteriota bacterium
GATGTGAGCTGACACCGAATCCCTCCCGGCGCATAAAAAAGGATGCCCTTCGGGGCATTTTGTATTGCGCAGGAGAAAGAGCATTTCTGCTCTTTCGTGGGGATTCGAAAGGCGGAGCCATCGACCGGTTTGCATTTTTTATGCATTCGTCTTATACTTTATTCAGAATTCAATACCGGTCATACCTGAAACCCTTAAAAGGAGGGATTAGAATGGCGACATTAGAGAAATGCGATGCCTGTGAATCCGTTACGGCCCACTCAAGTCAGTCGGGTTGCCTTAAGTGTCTCGAAAGGCGTGAGCGGGCCATAGAGGAAGAATGGACGGAGCTTGATCTTGAAGAAAAACTGCGGAGTCTTTATCGGCGAGTCAGGAAGCTGGAGACAAGAAGCAGCCTTCTTGATTGACGAGGCTTTACAATGATCTATCTTATTTGTTTGATCGGTGTGCTCATCGGAACCGTCAAGATTAAAAACCCCTCTTCACTAAAAGGGGTTTTTATTTTTATACTCCGTATAATGAATGGTCGTCAACACTGCACTTTGGTCCTGACGGTTTCCGACTAATTTCTTGTCTTTGTGGTCGAGATTTCTGGTTGCCGTGAATTTATACTATAATACTACTTTTAACATCGAATCATGAAAGTTGAAGAGAGAAAAGGGCTAAGGACATGGATCGAGATAAACACCGAATCCATCGATGGAAACTACCGGAAGTTTCGTTCCATGGTACCTGAAGAAACCAAGATATGCTCCGTTGTGAAGTCCAACGCTTATGGACATTTTTTGATAGATTTTTCTAAACGGATGGAGAAGAATGGTGTCGACCATTTGGCTGTTGATACTATTTTGGAAGGATTAAGGTTAAGAAGAGAGGGAGTCGGTATCCCTATCATGGTTCTCGGATACACATTACCCGAAATGTTCAGTGAAGCTTCTGATAATGATATTTCGATCACCGTTTCCGGTTGGGATACATTGAATAGGATAACCGAAAGAGATCATTCCGGAAGGTTCAAGATCCATTTAAAGTTCGATACCGGAATGAATCGGCAGGGATTCAGGGAAGAGGAGGTTTCAGACGTTTTGAAAACACTTAGGGAAAAGAACGGTCACGGGGTGGTGATCGAAGGCATTTATACTCATTTGGCCGACGCCAAGGATCCTACTGAAAGGATGATCACCGAAGAACAGATAAAGACCTTCCAAAGAGTGAGAGATGCTTTTACAAATGCCGGCCTGGATCCTTTGGTGCATGTTTGCGCGACGGCGGGAGCCATTAACTATCCCGAAGCACACTTTGATATGGTCAGGATCGGTATCGGAATGTATGGATTATGGCCCTCCGACAGAACAAGAGAATTCGCCTCAGACCGCCTTGATCTCGAAAGAGTCCTTTCTTGGAAGACGGTGGTCAGTGACGTTAAAGAAGCGTCCGCGGGTTCGGGTATAGGTTATGGATTTACGGAAAGGGTTGAAAGAGATTCAAGATTTGCCGTTCTTCCGGTTGGCTATTGGCACGGATATTGTCGCTCACTATCTTCAAGGTCCTCCGTACTAATACGGGGGAAACGTGCCAAGGTATTGGGTTTGATATCGATGGATATCATGATGGTTGATGTTACGGATATTCAAAATATCAAGGTCGGGGACGAAGTTACCTTGATAGGAGTTGATGGAAAAGAAGAGATCTCTCCTGAAGAATTGGCTTTTATGGCCGGTACTACAAATTATGAAATAGTTACCAGGATAAATCCGCTCATAAAGAAGTTCTATCGGTAGTGGTAAAAACCCGTGGTCACGGCACGGGTCGGTCCTTTGGTTGGCGGGTTTGCGTACAAGAAAAATTTCATTATACTATTAACAGAATTGTTCAAGCGTAAGCTTGAACGTCGGAACTCAAACTCGTCGTTTTGACGAGACCGAAAACTGAGGACCGGCGTCAACTTATGCCGGTCTGATCTCGTTCATTGAGTTGAGCACCCCTTGAATGTGTGATAGAGACAGGGGGATATAGAGCGAGCGCAAAGCCGGTACGGGTGTAAATCCTTGACCTGGGGCCGGCGCGGAGTAGATAACGGATGATATTTTTTGTTTTCCCCGTTAGGGGGATTTGCGTGAAAGCGTAAGAAACCTTCGGGTTCGCCCGGAGAACGAAAAGCTCCGCTTAGGCGGGGTCTGACCGAGACATAAGGTTGGGTATCTGTTCTTTTAATAAAACAGTCGTCACGGGCGACTGTTTTTTATTGGATCTTGAATGGCAGGCCCGGGTTTCCGGTATCGGGTTGATTTTTTAACTGTTTTACTATAAAGTTATTGCTATTCTGAACAAATCGTAAATAAAATCATATGTCACAAGATAGATTAATAAAACTGGCTTGCCAGGACTGCAAAAGAATAAATTACCGAACCGGTAAGAACAAGAAAAAAGTTGAACGAAAGATAGAACTTAAAAAATTCTGCAAATGGTGTAAAGGACACCGCGTTCACAAGGAGATGAAGAAATAAGTCGAATTTTCTTTGTATCGCGATCAAGCTCTTATCAGGAGCTTGATTTTTTGTTACTATTACTTAGTGCTAAATAAATAGGCCCGTGGCGCAACCGGCTAGCGCGTCGGTCTCCAAAACCGAAGGTTGCGGGTTCGAGTCCCGCCGGGCCTGCAACATTGAGTGCGGTGCATTCTGTTGCGCGGACACGGTTGCGAACCGACCGTTAGTTGAAGTGTTGCGTATCTGGAAAGTTTTCTCCTGTTCATGTGAGATCGCATACGGAGTCGAGTAGGGTAGGGAAGGGTTTTTATTGGCAGGGAAGGATCTTGCTTCTGTTACCGACGACCATTTGAAAGTTAAAGGAAGAGCATTTCGATATTGACAAATAAGCAGTATGATGCTATTATTTGCAAAGAAAATATTTTTATTTAACATTGACAACCTGAAGGAGGTTCGATAATGAAGGTACTATTCACAATGACCGTTCTTGCGATATCGTTTTTCTATTTACTGTCAACATACGCACCTGGCGGAGTCGCTCCGGTGGCCGATGTTGGGAACTCGGATGACGGGATCGCGGGCTTTTGGATCGGTTTGTTGCATGGAGTTTTTATCTTTGTTTATTTTCCCCTTTCATTGGTCTTTGATGGCGTTGCGATATACGAGGTCAACAACAGCGGGAGTCTTTATGACATCGGTTTTTTTTCGGGCATTGTATATATCGGGATCGCCTTCTCGGGGGTTTTTTTCTCAGTTTACGAAAGCTGAGTGAAACAACAATAGTGTGGTCCCGGCGAAATGTATTTTGCCGGGATCTTCAATTATATCGGGATGGGAGTCAATTCATGTTTCTTAACTAAAAACAGAGATATTAAAAATATTTCTACCTTCTAAAATGTTTTATTAATTTATTGTCACGGACAACCTACCGGCTCCTACCGACGTCGGAAGGTTGAGATGCGCTTTGAAAT
Organism: Candidatus Campbelliibacteriota bacterium; assembly: GCA_007125155.1. GTDB lineage: Bacteria > Patescibacteriota > Minisyncoccia > Phycocordibacterales > CSBR16-193 > SKVL01. The sequence continues at coordinate 3,461 of SLDR01000001.1, forward strand.
GTGTTATTTTAGCGCAAGTAGTCGAGGGCGTCGATCATTCAAAATTCTTATTAAAAAGGAGGCGAATAAAATGAGATCCGGAAAGTTTTTATTTGGTGAGTTTTTACATGCCTTGTTTATGTTATTCTGCCGTTATATTGCACTTGTTATCTTGGTGCTGGCCGTATTGGCAGTCATTTCACTGTCGGCTGTAGGGACACTTTACTTGGCCGACTCCGATCTGTTGCCCGAGAATAATGAGGAAAAGCGAGCAACCGTTGTGAACCTTTCCTCACGAAGCGTAAAGCTGGTCGGCATGAGTATGCCGGACGGTGGATTCAGAACGTCAGTTCTTTTTCCGGGATGCATTGTCGATCTTAGGGGCATGGATTATTTTTTTCTCCAAGATCATTTTATCAGGAATGATGGAAGAAAAGATGAAAGTGGCGAAAGTGTGGCGGTCGCGGTGTCTGAATAAGAAAAGATCTTGTTTTTTATCGAAAAAAGGGAGGGCTGTTGTACGGCACCTCCCTTTTCTTACAAAATAAAGACCGGCGTACGGTTTGATTCCCGGGGTGTGAGCTTGGTGGGTATCCACAATGATCTTAGCCATAGTATTATTCTGTTTGCTAGAATATATTCAAACATCAGGGAGTTAGAGAGATCCATTTTTTGTTATGAATGAAGAAAATAAAAAAACGGAAATCGAATATATCCTTTCTCAAAGAAAGAAAGGGGGAACCGATGAAGCCATAAAAAAAGAACTGCTGAGTGCCGGGTGGACCGAAGATGATATATCGATTGGTTTTTCCGAAGCTGATAAAATAAGTGTTGCAAATAAGAAGGCGGACAATAAAGATATTAAAAAAAGCGGATCGTCCGTATCGTCCAAAACAGAAGAACTCGGCGCAGTTCGGAAAGAGGGATCATCTGTTGATGATAAGGTCACTTCGGGTGAAGAACTAAAGGATCCGGTGGTGAAATTTGAGAATGGAGTTGGTGAGAGCGTTATAAAAACCATTGTTACCATAATAGTCGGACTTCTGATACTGGCAGGTGTTGCGATGGCTATATATTTTCTTTTGGGAGCGGGAGCCGAATAGAACAAAAGAGGCTATATCAATGACCTCCAACCACGACTCGGTTCATCATATTATTTGTTTGAAACCTATGTTCATGACCGAACCGGGTTTAGGATTTTCTGCAATTATTCTATCGGCTATTACCTTCTCAAGTTTTTCCTGAACGGCTCTGTTAAGAGCACGGGCACCGAACTTGGGATCCGTTCCGGATTCAATAAGGTGATCGACAACTTCATCAGATATTTTAACTTCTATTCCTCTTTCTCTTATCCTTTTCTTCAATTTCGCTATTTCCAAATGCGCGATCTCCCTTAAGTGGTCCCGGTCAAGGGGGTGGAAAACAATGACGCCGTCAAACCTGTTAAGAAGTTCGGGACTGAAGATACCCTTTTCGATGATCCTATCTATGATATCTCCGGTCTTTTCTCTAAGGTTCTCATTTTTGCCCGAGTATTCCCATATTATGTCGCTTCCGGCATTGGAGGTCGCTATTATTATAGAATTTCTGGCATTTACTTCTTTGCCGGCAGAATCGGTAAAGACACCCTCGTCCAGGGTTTGAAGGAAAAGGTTGTGAACATCCTTGTCGGCCTTTTCGAATTCGTCAAGGAGTAGGACGGAATAGGGTTTTTCCCTGAGAAGAGTCGCCAGGCGACCGGATCTTCCGGTTTTAAGCGACCCGATCAGCTGACCCAGCGCCTCGGTTCCCTGGTATTCCGACATATCCAGACGGGAAATATTCTCTGAACTTTCAAAAAAGACCTCAGCCAGAGCTTTTGATGTTTCGGTTTTACCGACACCGGTAGGACCCAAGAAAAGGAAAGATCCAAGCGGTCTATTCGGGTCCGATATTCCCGATCGGGCCCTTCTTAGGGCGTTACTTATGACATCGATCGCCTGGTCTTGGCCGACGATCTTTTCGTGAAGAATCTCTTCAAGGTTTGAAAGAACGCCTTTTTCTTCTTCGGTCACAACTCCGACAGGTATGCCGGTCTTTTTTCTGACAAGTGTCTCGACGTCCTCTTTTTCGACCATCTTTATCTTTTTTGAGACCGCGTAAGGTGCAACTTCAATTAAAAGGTCCATGGCTTTATCGGGCATGACCCCGCCCGGGAAATATCTTCGGGCCGAGCTTACAATACTTAAAATGGCCGGATAAGTGAATGTGATCCCGTTCTCTTTTTCAACTCTAAGAAGCTTCTCTTCAAGTAAGGAAACGATCAGTTCCTCTTTTATGTCCTCCAGTATCACGTATTCGAACCTGCTCATAAGCGTCGTGTCCGGCTCCAGCATATTGTGGAAATTAGCCTTATCACTGAGTGCAATGATGTTCACACTCGATGAGCCCATGTAACTATCGAGCAGGTTCACGATGTCCGCCTCAAGGGACTGTGCGCCCTTTATAAGATAGGGCAGATTGTCAATGACCATAATGATGTTACCGGCATTGGTCGTTTGGTTCATGATCTTTATCAACTCGCCCTCGAGGTCGGATCTCGTTTTCATGACCGCCATCAAGGCTCCCGTATCAAGAACAAGAACCTTTTTGTGGGCAAGTTTCTCGGCGGTCTTTTCCGTTCTTATTCTGGAGGCCAGACCGCCTATGACGGCAAGCTTTCCGGTTCCGGCGTCGCTGATCAGAAGCGCGTTGGCCTCCTCGGTCCTTGAGAGGATAAGTTCCAGATCCTTGATCTCCTTTCCGTGAAATCCTTCCAAAGAGTCTGTTATGTCTATCATTTTTTCAATGGGTTTTGAGAACTTTTCAAGCTCGTAAGCCACTCCGTAGGCCCAATCAGTACCTATCGGCTCGATTTTCGAGACGTTCTCTTCACTCCACCACCGTTCAGACCTTCTGATTCTCACGAAAAGGTCCTTTATCCACCGAGTTGCTCCCAAAAATTCCTTTTCATGTAATCCGCTTTTAAATATAAAGTCGGAGAACTCTTCGTCGGCTTGGTATAGGGCTTCAACGTAGCTGTGAACGCTCACGAACTCCCTGTTGATGGTAGGTAGAGACGAAGCGGGTAAGGGATTCTTCCTTTTTGATATGAATGAGTCGATCTTTTCCTGAGGGATCCCACATCTGAAAAGTGTAAGTTTACCGAAGCCGGACCTTAGGAATCCGGCCACCAGATCGCTTTGGTCCGTGTTGTGAAGTATCTCGGCGGTCTCAAAAGATACTTTTATTCCGGCTTTTGCACGCTCTTTTTTGTTCAATGCGATATCCCGGAAACGAAAGTAGTTGGAAAAACAATACAGAGCGAACAATGTTGACCAAAGAGCCAGGACAACTCCCGAAATACCGTAAACAATGTGCTCGAAACCGGTCAATCTTTCCGGCAGTAGGTGCCCGGCCAAGAGTAGAGTTGCCGAAGTGGTTACAAGCAGGATCAGAGGGAAAAGGGAAGCTCTGCTTAAAAAACCTAAACTTGCCGGACTTATTATCCTCCCCATCATTATCGCCGGTGTGTATGCCAATGAGGCCTTTCTTATGTCTTCCAGGTCCATGGTATTAAAACATAATTATCGAGCCGATGCCGGCTATTATTAAAAAAGGTATCATGGCCGGCATAAGCAGCCAGTATATCAGGAAGAGCATCCCTCCGATGATAATTATCGCCGTTATCAGCAATCCCAGGATTATCATGGTGAGCTTTATCAATGCTCCGAATATCCTCATTATCGTATTGACAACCAATGATGTCATTATCTCCAAGAGATCCAATTTTTTAGAATATTTTGATGAGAGTTGTCGCCATGGCGAAAGGAGGGTCTTTATCATTGTCAGTACCGAGAAAAAATGCAAGGTCGAACGGGCAAAATGGAAGGTGAGGAAGAAAATGCAAGAAGGGGCTTTGAAGTAGTGCCACCAAAGGTAAACGAGAGGTATTGATATGGTCTTCATTTTAATTTTTTTGATAAAGGTTTTTTCAGGCCGGATATTATGAATTAGAGATCCTAATCAGTCGTGCAGGAAATGATCCACCGACTCGCATATCTCTTCTACGTCTTCGGGATGGAACCAGCGTATACGATCATCTTTTTTGAACCACTGTCTTTGTTTCTTTGCATACTGAATGCTTGCGGTCTTGATGTTATCTTCCATCTCACTTTTTGTTATTTCTTTTTTAAGGTATTTTGCCAAGAATCGGTATTCGATACCGAGCTCTTCCATTCTTTCAAAAGAAAGACCGCCGCCTTGCAGTCTGCGTGCTTCTTGCACCATCCCCAGATCCAGACGTTTTAAAAGTCTTTGTTCTATGCGTGCTTCCAGCTCTTCCGTGGGCATATCAAGTCCGATGATCAGCTTCCTGTAAAATGAACCCTTCTTTTCGATTCCCGGGACCGAACCGAAGTGCTTGACTATCTCAAGGGCGCGTATAACCCTCTGTTTGTTCTTAGGATCGATGGTCTCGGCCCGTCTGGGGTCTTTGTCTTTGAGTTGTTCGAAAAGGACGGCCGGATCCTCTTTTTCGCACTTTTCCCTGAATTCGCTGTCGGGTGCGACCTTTGGAAAATCAATATTATCGATCAAGGAGGAGATATAAAATCCCGTTCCTCCACAGACTATCGGCAGGTTACTTCTGTTGTAAATGTCATCGATCACCTTTTCCGCATCTTTTTTGTACTGCTGTACGGTGTATCTGTTCTCCGGATGTACCACGTCGAGCATATGATGGGGAATACCTTTCATCTCTTCTTTCGTGATCTTTCCGCTTCCTATGTCCAAACCTCTGTATACTTGCCTGGAGTCGGCCGACACCACCTCTCCGGAGAAGTTGTAAGCGATCACGACCGCTATGTCGCTCTTTCCTGAAGATGTTGGTCCCACCACCGCGATCAGAGGCTTTTTCATATGAAAATCATTATAACATCTTTAAAACCGGAAGAGTTCTCCGTTTTCATTAATGATGTCCACATTTGCATCCCAAGGGTCTTATCACATCATTGTAGTATTCTTTGCCGTAGTGATATGTGATCTCCTCACTCGGCATTATCTTTCTCTTTGTATATACAAATATTCTGTTTCCTTCCACAATCGCTTCGCAGTTGGGTTTGCAAGAGTGATTTATGTAGCGGGCGGTATTCTCCCGAGAGCTTCCGTCTATAGTAAGACCTTTTTTGACCTCGAAAAGATACTTTCCACCTTTTTGATCGGCTCGTTCATCCGACAGTCGGGGACCGAAGTACTCTATCACGAATTCTTTTTTGGGAATTTCCTCATCGGCAAAAAGTCCGAGTCCGCTATTACTTTTCTTGACCTTTAGACGGTATTTGGTTTTTTTGGGGATCTTTGAAGGCATTTTAAAAAATCACATGACTGAAATGGTAACAAAAAAGGAGCGCCCATCAAAATCTTGATCGGCGCTCTTTTTTCATTCCTATAAGAATCGTTTGTTATTCGTGGCTTGCGGAGCAACGAAGTACTCCTCTTTATCTTCGTACTTTTCGCAGGCATCTTTGTGTTCCGATGCACTTACTTCCAGCTCTTCAAGCGACAGACCTCTTCTTGCCACCTCCTGTTGGAACCTTTCGAAGTAGGCTCTTTTTTCACTTTCATTGAATGTTTTTTTGAAAAAAAACCACCACGTTTTGGCCATAACGCATTCATTCATGGAATCCTCCTTATTTAAAGAACATTTATCTGTAACGGACCGACAACGATCCGGAACGCACCATAACTTCTTTTTATCACACTTTGCTATAAATACAAGTCAACATGCAATCTTTTCGTGTTATATGTTACAATGGTCCTTATCGAAGAGAGGTTTTTATTTAACGGTTTTTCAAAATGTCTTATTTTCATCAAGATTCGGTTTTTTGGGTCGAGGTAGACAAGATATATCCCAACCCTTATCAGCCACGCAAGGAGTTCAATGAAGAGGAATTGCAGAGTCTCGCAAATTCCATCAGACAGTATGGTGTACTTCAGGCTCTGGTGGTGACACGAAAAGAGGTTCCCAAAAATGACGGAGGGCTTTCCGTTGAGTATGAACTGATATCCGGTGAAAGGCGTCTCAGAGCCTCAAAGATAGCCGGTGTTAAAGAGGTCCCGGTTTTGATAAGAGAAGGGGAGGAGAGCGATCTAATGAAGCTGGAGCTCGCGATCATAGAGAATATCCAGCGAGAGGATCTTAATGTGGTCGAACGGGCCAGAGCATTTCAAAAACTGGTTGATGAGTTCTCTTTCAGTAAAGCCCAAGTTGCGAGAAAGGTGGGCAAAAGCCGAGAGTATGTAAGTAATACGATGAGGGTTCTTTCTCTTCCCGAGGATCTGCTGAATGCCTTGAGTATCGGTAAAATATCAGAAGGACATGCCAGACCGTTGATGATGCTTGTAGATCATCCTCAAGAGCAACAGACCCTGTTTAAAGAGATAATGTACAAGAAGATCTCCGTAAGAGAGGCCGAACGTGTAGCCAAGAAGGTGGCAAAGGAGAGGGTCCGAAAACCGACCGGTATAGATCCCGAGATAGAAGCACTGGAGAAGGAGTTCACCGACTCCCTCGGAACCAGAGTCAACATCGAAACCCGAGAGGTGGGCGGAAAGATATCAATAGATTATTTCTCGGACGACGATCTCAGATCGCTCCTGGAAGTCCTGAAGGCGTACAAAAAACAAGGCAATGCTCCGATGTTGGAGAATTTTATCGCTGAGTCGGAGATGAATGAAAAAATGTCTTTGAATGATGAGGTTGGAGAGGGGATGCAAGAACGAGAGAAAACTTCTTCAGAAGATAGCGACGAGATGACGGAAGGTCCGGCAAGGCAAGAAAATGAAGAGGATGTCGAAAACGAACCCGGCGGAATGGCTTACTCATCGATTGAAATGCAGAAAAAAGAAGAGACGTCTTCAATCAGTCCACCACCGCTCCAAACGGTTACATCCGGTTCGGTTTCGACGGAGAGCTCGGCTGAAAGTTCCGAGCAAGATCATTCAGACCCGAACGCGGAGGAGGATTTTTCCGAAAATGACAATTTTCACTCAAAGGACGTTATCCCATCTGAATCGACCGAGAATAATACAGATCCGGAAGAGTATCGAGCCCGGCGGGAGGAGAGAGCTTTCGAAGATGAGAAACTTGAAAGTGACAATTCCCGCCCGAAGGACGTAGACCCATCAGAGTCGACCGAAGATGATACTGATCGAGAAGTGAACCTGAACCTAAAGGAAGGAGAATACGCCGACACTTCTTCTCAAAGTCCCGGCCCTTCTCAAGAAGAAAAAGCTCCGGTTCAGAATATTCAAAAAGAAGGAGATAATAAGAAAGAAGAAGAGGACCTTTATTCGGTCCGAAACTTCACCATCTAAAAAATTTTAAATTTCCGGTATCTCTAGCACCATTCCCCATCCCGAATTTTTTTGATCTCAGTTTTCATCTTGATACATGTGGGAGCCTTTTTTGTTTTTAGCCAGAGCATTTCGTATGCGTCTTTGTGCAAGAGATGTTTTAGCGTAACGGAGCCATTTTTCGCTTGGTTTGCTTGAGGATCTTGTCTTTATTTCGACCACATCACCGTTCTGGAGAGGTTTGTCCAAAGATACCATTTTGTCATTTACTTTGGCTCCGAAGGTCCTGTCACCTATGTCCGAGTGGACCGCATAGGCGAAATCGACCGGAGAGGCATCAAGAGGAAGGTCTATAACATCTCCGTTCGGAGTGAATACGAATATCCGGTGTTCGAAAAGGTCTCCCTTTATGGATTCCACGAACTCGGAGGTATCGGAGGTTGTGGAGTCATTCTCAAGAATGTCTTTAAGCCAGTAGGGAACTCTGTCGGTTCTTATGGGTGTGGGGGTATCGGAGTGTTCTTCGCGGACCCAGTTAGGCGGGGTGAGCGCCGATATCCAGCTCTCGCCTCCGCTATGACCCCCTTCTTTATAAGAGATGTGAGAGGCGATACCGAACTCCGCTTCATTGTGCATCTCTTCCGTTTTTATTTGTATCTCGGCCACTGCACCCTCACCGGTAAAGACCGTGGTATGCAGGCTTTTGTAACCGTTCGGTTTGGGAAAAGAGATAAAGTCTTTAATTCTTTTGGGCATCGGTCTCCACTTTCCGTGTATTACCCCGAGTACGTTGTAGCAGTCCGCTACGGTGGGAACTATCACTCTTATAGCCAGGATGTCATATATCTTGTGAATATCCTTATCCTTACGTAAGTACTTAAGATACAAGCTATAAAGACCCTTCAGTCGGTAGTCGGTCTTCAATACCTCGACGTTGTGTTTGGTGAGTTCTTTTATTATGGATCTGTGAAATTTTGTAAGGATCTTTTTTCGCTCGTCACTCTCTCTGTCGAATATTTCTTTTATCTCGCGGTACTCCTTCGGATATGCGTAGCGAAAAGACTCATCTTCGAGTTTTCGGTGCATACGCTGTATCCCCAGACGGTATGCCACCGGGGCGTATATATCCAGTGTCTCTTTGGCTATACGTTCTCTTTTGTGTTCCGGTACGTACTCCAGCGTTCTTACGTTATGGAGCCGATCGGCCAGGCGGATCATTATAACCCTGATGTCTTTAGCGGTTGCGACGAAAAGCTTGCGTAAACTCTCGTTATGTCTGTCCAGTCCGCGGTATCGGATCTTTCCCAATTTAGTAACCCCTTCCACAAGAAAAAGAATATCGCTACCGAACTCTTTTTTTATATCTTCAGCCTCTACACCCACGTCCTCGATCGTGTCGTGCAATAACCCCGCCGCTATGGTGTTTCCACGCATACCGAACCTCGCCAACGTCTTGGCAGTTTCAACAACGTGGGTAAAGTATGGTTCGCCCGAAAATCTTTTGTGATCCCTGTGAGCTTTTTCGGCAAAAGAGTAGGCTCGCGTAATTACGGCAATCTCCTCCGGAGATGGCAAAGACATCAGACCTGTTATGTCCTTTACGGAAGACATAAGTTAATGTTAATTCATTATATACCCAAGGGGATGGTCTTGGCAAGGGGTGCATCAAAAGACTGTATTTTATTATTTTTTCTTATTTTTACCGCCTTTTTTCCTTTTTTTATTGGCCTCCTTTTCATCTAACAGTTCGATGGCCCTGTCTAGAGAGATACTGTAAACATCGTCATCCTTTTTTAAGGACGCGTAAAGACCTTCATGAAACACATACGGCCCGAACGGACCCACGCCCGCTTTTACCGGCTTACCGGTCTTCGGATGTTCCCCGAGTGTTTTGGGAAGAGAGAGATAGATCTCGGCGTCTTCAATGGTAACTTTTTCAGGGTCTTTGTCTTTGGGTATGCTTGCCCTTTTGGGTTTGCTTTTGCCTGTCGGTTTTTCACCCAGCTGGACATAAGGGCCGTAACGTCCCGTCAGAAGATATACGTTGTCACCTGTTTCCGAGTGTTGACCTAAGGGTACGTCGCTGTTTATTTCTTTACCTTCGATCGTCAGGGATCCGTCGCAGTCCGGGAATTTTGAACAAGACAGGAAGGTTCCCGCCCTCCCGAGTTTTATGATCATCTTACTTTTACATTTGGGACACCGGTATTTATCCTCGGCTTCTCCCAGATTGGTTATCTTCTCCATTGATTCTTTGGACGAGATGTCTTTACTGAAAGGGAAGTAAAACCCATCAAGAATTTCTTTGTACTTCTTCTTACCGCATGCCACCTTATCAAGGTCGTCTTCCATTTTGGCTGTAAATGAATCTTCTATGTATGACCCGAAATGATCCTCCAGGAATGAACTGACCACCATTCCGGTGTCAGTTGGTTTTAGCGCTTTATTGATCTTTTCGACATAATCTCTGTCCTGAAGTGTCTTTATTATTGATGCGTAGGTTGACGGTCTTCCTATACCTCTCTTCTCAAGCTCCTTGATCAATCCCGCTTCCGAGTATCGGGAAGGAGGTTGGGTCTCTTTCTCTTCCGAATTTATCGATATCAACGAAAGATCTTCCCCGGCTTTTGTCTTCGGCACCTCCCTATCTTCTCCTCTGGCTTCCGGTTCGGCTTTCAGCCAACCCTCAAACACAACTCTGTTTCCGTTGAGGTGGAAATCCGGTATCTTACCTTCTTCTTTTATCTGTGCGACAACTTTGGTTCGTTTGATCTCCGCATCTTTCATTTGGGAGGCCAGCGCTCTTTTTCGAATGAGTTCGTAGAGCTTCTTTTGATCGGCATTGGCGCCTGCGGACTCTTTTGCGCAGTTCGTAGGACGGATCGCCTCGTGGGCTTCTTGTGCGGTCTTGCTTTTGGTTTTGTAGTTCTTGGGTGAGTAGAGTTCTTTTCCGAACGAATTCTCGACCACGTACTTTATCTGTTTTCGAGCTTGAGATGAAAGGGTTACGCTGTCGGTTCTCATATATGTGATAAGTCCGGCTTCATACAGACGCTGTGCAACCGACATCGTTTTTGACGGCGCAAAGCCCAGTCTCGAGCTGGCGGTCCTCTGGAGAGTCGAGGTGATGAATGGAGCCTGAGGTTTTCTGTGAACGGTGTTTTCCTTGACGTCTTTCACGTACCAGTCTCCTTTCTTAGCCTCGTTCAATATCTGTTCCACTTCTTCACTTTCCGTCGGTTCCTTGGAGCATTTGAATTGGCAACGTTCTCTGTTCGAGGTCTCCATTTCGGCGGTGATGACCCAGAAGGGGTTGGAGACAAAAGCGTTTATCTCTCGCTCTCTTTCGGCGAGTATTCTCAGTGCCGGAGACTGTACCCGTCCGGCAGAGAGTCCGTAACGGACCTTTTTCCATATGAAGGCGGACAGGTCATATCCGAACAGTCTGTCCAAAACCCGCCTTGCCTCTTGGGCTTCTTTGAGGTCTTCATCGATCTTTCTCGGTTTTTTTAATGCCTCCTTTACCGCTTCTTCGGTTATTTCGTAAAAGACAATGCGCTTGGGATCTTTAAGACCCGCCGCTTCTTTTATGTGCCATGCGATCGACTCTCCCTCCCTGTCCGGGTCGGTTGCCAGAAGCACCTCTTCTACATTCTTGGCTTTTGATCGTATCCTTTTCAATACGTCCTTTTTTGACGGGATTATCTCATAATTGGGAATAAATCCCGCTTCGATATCGACGGCGTTCTTATTGCTTTTCGGCAGATCGCGTATATGTCCGACCGAGGATGTTACATCGTAATCCTTTCCCAGATACTTCGATAAGGTTTTTTCTTTGGCGGGAGATTCGACTATAACCAGTTTTTTTCCGGTCTTTATCATATTTTTATATTTTACTACAGGTCTTAAAGACTTGTGAACTTCATTACACTATACGAGAGACGAAAACAGGTCAAGTTAATCTTAAGTGGAGAGCCGTACGGTTTGAGGTCATTTTGGGTTATAATTTTCAGACATGGTTGAAGTTGAAGAAAAAAAGGAGGGAGTTCTGAGCAAGAATGAGATCATCAACGGACTTTCGATCCTTTTTCGATTGTTCGGAAGGCACAGAAGGGAAGCCTTTATCTTTTTGATACTCGGAATAATATCTTCTCTGGCTCAAGCCTCCGTCCCCTACATAATCGGTTCTCTCGTTGACGCCTTGAGTGATCCAACCGCGGCGAGGGTCTTTTTGGGCATGGTCTTTCCTTTATACATTATCATCTTGATCATCTGGGTGGTTGTTCAAGTGATATTGGTCTTTATCGATAGACATATGTCCCGAGAGAGTGACGTCTTTGGTCTCAAGATATGGACCGATTACGTTGTCGCAGGTTTGGGGCATTTGATATATCTTCCTCTTTCTTTTCACAAGAAGAAAAAGATAGGAGAAGTTTTTGAGAAGATAATTATGACCGCAAACAATATCGAAGGGATATCATCAAATATCGTCATACAACTTTCTCCTCAACTGCTGAGCATCTTCATAGCTCTCGGTATCACTTTTTATATAAATGTGACTTTGGGCCTGATGCTGACGTTCTCTTTGATCGTTTTTATTCTTTTTTATGTAAAAAGGGCCCCGGCTTTGGCTTCGATGCAAAAGGGAATGTTCGAAAGGAATTCGCAAGCTTGGGGAGACTCCTATGATTTTGTCAAGAACGCTCGCCGGGTCAAGGAGGCCGCCGCCGAAGAACCGGTGATCGAAAGGATCGATCATTCTTTTCGAAATGTCGTCGCGGGCGGTTGGATCAAACTTCTTCGACTTTGGGGCGATCTCAGTTTCTACCAAAGAATAGTTATTTTCTTGGCTCAGCTACTGGTCTTCGTTTACTCGATAAACGCGATATTGGGCGGTTGGATGACGATAGGAGAGCTTTTGGCGGTCAATGGATATGTAACAATGATCTTCGGTCCGTTTGTTATCATCGGCCGTACTTGGCAACACGTACAGAACGGGATCGTCAACATCAACGAGACCGAAAAGATACTGATGTTGGAGAGAGAGAATTACACCCCCGAAGGTTCGAAGCGCCCGCTTGATATCAAAGGAAGGGTGGTCTTTGACGACATTAATTTCCGCTATGAGGACGAGAACGAAAGACTGATCCTCAGAAATGTTTCGTTTACGGTCGAGCCCGGAGAAACGGTCGCCGTCGTCGGGGAGAGCGGGGTCGGCAAGACGACCTTGGTCGATCTTTTGCTCGGTTTTCATTTTGCAACCTCGGGCAGGGTCCTGATCGATGGCCGGGATGTTCGGGAGTTCGATCTTAAGAGATTGCGTCGCAGTATCGCGATAGTCTCTCAAGATATCGTTCTTTTCAATGACTCGATCAAGGCCAACATCGCCTTTTCCGGCAGTGAGGAGAAGATCACCGACGACAAAATTGAGGAAGCCGCCAAACTGGCCGATGTCGACAGGTTCATCGAGGAGTTTCCCGACGGGTGGGATCAGTTGGTCGGCGAGAGAGGTATCAAACTCTCGGGAGGCCAAAGACAGCGAGTGGCGATAGCGCAGGCCTTTTTGGCCGATCCGAAGATACTTATTCTTGATGAGCCAACCTCTGCTCTGGACGCCAGATCCGAGCAGAAACTGCACGATTCACTGAAAGACTTCATGCGTAACAAGACGACCTTTATCATCGCTCACAGATTCTCGACGGTTCGCAACGCCGACAAGATAATAGTTCTAAAGGAGGGTCGGGTAGTTCAGATGGGTACTCACCAAGAACTCATAAATATAGAAGGTGAATATAAAGATCTTTACGATCTCCAGGCCGGTACAAGCTAATTTTTTATGGAAAAAGATCCTTTCAAGATATTGATCGAATTATTTGATTCTAAAAAAATAGAATATGAACTTCACGAACATGAACCGGCCATAACCGTAAAGGAAGCTTTGAAGGTCAGACACACCGATGCCTTGGGTTTGAAGTCGTTGCTCTTCAAAGCCGATAATGAGAACGTTCTTTTAATTCTCCCGGGTGAAAGGAAAGTGTCTTCGAAGAAGGTCCGTTCTTTTATTGGAGTAAAGGATGTCAGGATGGTATCTCCCGAAGAAGTTTTTTCGATTATGGGGTGTGAGATCGGCGGATGTTATCCTGTCGGATCCGTTTGCGGTTTAAGGACGATCATGGATCGGAGTATCGAGGGAGCCGATCGTATCGTGTTCAATGCCGGAAGAAGGGACAGGTCGGTGGAAATGAGATGGATGGATCTTAAGAAGCTCTTTCCATTTGAGATAGGGGAACTTTCTTAACTCTTCTCCGGGTAGATGATCCCGTTTGACTCCGATATCAAACCTTTAAGTTCCAATAATGAGAGAAGGACATTCGTTTCAGACGCGGTCATTCCGCTTTTTTCGATGACCTCATTCTTTCCGATCGGCGCGGTTATAAGTTCGATCACCGCTATCTCACCCTTGGAAAGGCCTTTCACGACAGTTCCTTTTTCTGTTTTTGTCATTTTCAGGTTGAAAAGTTCACGTATGTCATCTGCCGATGTTATCGGGTAAGCTCCTTGTTGTATTAGCCGGTTGGTTCCGGAAGAGCAAGAGGAGAATATGGGGCCGGGAACGGCGCAAACCTCTCTGTTGTATTCGAGTCCCAGTCGGGCGGTTATCAGAGTGCCGGAACGTTCTTCCGCCTCTATCACCAAAACCCCGTGCGACATTCCCGCCATTATCCTGTTTCTTTTAGGGAAACTCCACTTAGTGGCCTTAAAGTCCGGCTCGAACTCGGAGAGAAGCGCTCCTCCCGATCTAACGATATCGTCCGCCAATCCCCGATGACCTCTCGGATAGAGGACCCTTTTATCCAGACCCGAGCCCGGAACCGCGATCGTCGGAATGCCGGCTTTGAGTGCGGATCTGTGGGCGAAGGAATCAATGCCGAGAGCCAGACCGGAAACTATTGCCACCCGATGGCCGGCAAGACCTTCTATGATCTTTGAGCAAGCCTTTCTCCCGTACTCGCCGGATTTCCTGGAACCGACCACACACAACAGCAAGGAGCCCTTAGGAGGCATACGACCTTTTAAATATAGAGTAGATGGAGGATCATCGATCTCTTTCAACAGCTCGGGAAAATCCTTCGGTTCCAACTTTTTTATATCCGGGCTCATATGTGAATATTCTAACATTCTCACTTCTTTTTTAGGGGTTATACTTTTAATTTCTTCCCATTTTTATTCAAAGAGGTTAATATTAATCAAGTACGAATTTAAAAGTTTTTTATAAATGATCAAAAAATATGTTGGACATCAACTTCATAAAGGAGAACAAAGAGATAATAAAAGAGGCCGCTCGCAAGAAAAGAGTTGATTTCGATGTTGAGGAGCTTTTGAATGTTGATGAGAGCAGGCGATCACTTCTCCAAGAGGTGGAAAAACTGAGAGAAAAACAGAACAAAGCCAACGAGGTCATATCTCAGGCCGTCGGAGGAGACAAGGACACCGCCATTGAAGAGATGAGAGAGCTGAAGGAGGATCTCCAGACCAAAGAGGCCAAACTTCAGAAGATAATGGAGGAGTGGAGAGGGCTGATGATACGAGTTCCCAACATTCCCGACGTTACCGTTCCTGAGGGAGATGACGACGAAGGTAATAAGGAAATAAGAACATGGGGTGAGAAGCCTGACTTCAAGTTCGATCCCAAGAGTCATTCGGAAATAATGACGGCCCTCGATATGGTGGACTTTGAAAGAGGTACCAAGGTCTCGGGTTTCAGGGGTTATTTTCTTAAGAACGAAGGTTTTCTTCTGAGCTTTGCCATTTGGAGACACGCTCTTGATTTTTTCATGAAAAGAGGAGGATTCACGCCGGTAATGGCCCCTTCACTTATGAACAAGGAGGCATTTCTGGGAACGGCCTTTCTTCCTCAAGGGGAAGAGGACCTTTACAGGACCCAGGACGATCAGTATCTTGCAGGAACCTCCGAGGTCCCGCTTATGGGCTATTACATGGATGAGATAATTGAAAAAAAGTCTTTACCCGTAAAGCTTTTGGGATTCTCTCCTTGCTTCAGGCGCGAGGCCGGTTCGCACGGCAGGGACACGAAAGGTCTGATGCGAGTACATGAATTTTACAAATTCGAGCAGGTTATTTTATGTGAAGCTAACCATGAAGAATCGGTAAAATGGCACGAATGGATAAATGAGAACACCGAAGCTTTCATGCAAAGCCTGGGCATCCCTTACAGGGTTGTTGTCAACTGCGGAGGCGATCTGGGTCTGGGGCAGGTGAAGAAATACGATATTGAACTTTGGGTCCCTTCGGAGGAGAAGTACAGAGAGATAAGTTCGGCTTCGTATTTTCATGATTTTCAGACCCGCCGGCTTAACATTCGGTACCGCGAAACCGACGGTAAGATATACTTTGTTCATTCCCTGAACTGCACCGCCACGCCCACACCCAGACTCTTGATCTCATTGATAGAGAACAATCAGTTACCTGACGGATCGGTCCTCATACCCGAAGCACTTCGACCATATATGGGAGGAAAGGAAAAAGTGGAAGCTTCCGAATAGACGGTGTTATACTGGAAGCATGCCGACTTCCAAGATAAGGAAAAAGCGCAGGATAGCGAAGATCAAGTCATTGGCCGAACGACTCGGTATAATTTTCTCCGGCACCGTTTTCGTTTTGGCCGTTTTGGTGTTTTTGGCTCGGCTGGATGCCGTCACCGTGAACTCCATCTTCATAGAGGGGAATGAGATGACGGATCCGTCCGAAATTCTGTCCCTCTCCGGAGATGTTCTATCCGGTTCCTATGTCTTTCTGCCCAGAGGAAACATCTTCATATACCCGAAAAAGGAACTTGAGGCATACCTCTCTTATTATTTACCTCACATAAACTCGGTCGAGATCAAGAGAAGAGATCTTAATACGCTCGAGATAAACATCGTCGAGAGGCAACCGAAGGCCTTGTGGTGCGGAATGGAACCGGGCCGACTCAGGGTCTGTTTCTATACCGATGATGAGGGTTTCATATACTCCCGCGCTCCTTACTTTTCGGGAGATGTCTACTTCCGCTATTTCGGAGGGGACGTAGACCCGGATCGACCTTTGAGGTCCCATTTTGCGCCAATCGAAATGATCGGTGACATCGAAGAGTTGATATATCACCTTGAGAACATCGGACTCGACGCGAAGGGTGTCCATTTGAGGGAGGATGACCTTAAGATACTGCTTGGCAATGACAGTTCCATCTATCTGATCCGGGACGGATCGTTTGAAGATTCATTCTCCAGACTTTTAAGTCTTCTCAGAAGAAGCGAATACAGTTTCATCGAAAACGGGGAACCCGCATTTTCATACATAGATCTTCGTTTCGGAAGCAGGATCTTTTATAAACTGAAGGAAGATGAGTAATACGGATGCATTAAACTGGTTTGTTTTTCTTTTTTTCTCGGCGGTCTTTATGTATTTCGTCTCTTTCTATCATGTCTCGTCCTTTTCTTCCTTTGAGAGCAACGGCCGTCATATCGGAGGTTTCACCGAGTGCTCCGCTTCTTATATGAAAAAGGAAAGATCGAGTTCGATATCGATAGCTCTCGTGGGAGACATAATGATGGACAGGGGAGTCCGTTCAATGACCGATATACACGGGGGAGGTGATTACGGTTTCATTACCCGTTATTTGGATTTTCTGAATGAGTATGACATCGTTTTCGGAAACCTTGAAGGACCTCTCTCGGACAAGGGCCAAGACCTGGGAGGGAAATATTCATTCAGAATGGACCCTTCGGCTCTAAATGCGCTTCTTGATGTTAATTTTTCAGCTCTTTCGGTCGCCAACAACCATGCCGGAGATTGGGGAAAGGAGGCTTTCCACGACACCGTTCTCAGGCTTCGTGAGGCGGGCATTGCGGTTGTGGGAGGAGGAGAAGATATTGTTGATGCTCAAAGAACATCGGTCATCGATATTGACGGGCATACTGTTGGCTTTGTCGGGTTCAACGACGTTGGAGCCCATTGGATGGAGGCCGGCGCGGATACACCGGGGATCTTGATGGCCATCTCCGATTACCACGACGATGTCATAAAGAAAGCGAGGCGAGAGGTCGATACTTTGATAGTTTCCTATCACTTCGGGGACGAGTATATGCCGGAGCCCAATGAGAGACAGAGAGCTTTGGCCACCCGGGCCGTTGATCTGGGTGCGGATATCATAGCCGGACATCATCCTCACGTCATCCAACCGGTCGAGATCTTAAGCGGTAGCGTCATCGCCTACAGTCTCGGCAACTTCATCTTCGATCAGTATTTCTCCAAAGAAACAATGGAAGGATCGGTCCTTGTCGTAACCATCGAGAACGGAGAGATATCGTTCGAGGAAATGATAGTGGAATTGACCGATAGATTCCAACCTCGTTTGAGGATCGATCAATGATGATGAAATACTCGGTTTATTTATATTGATCAATCATGAAAAATCATACTTTTTGGAATGAACTTTCTCGCCCGATAACGGTAATGGCGCCGATGTCCGGGGTCACCGACCCCGCATTCCGTTGGATGATGGCCAAGTATTCCAAATATGGCGGTCGTGACATCGGTGATCACGGGAAAGAGAATGTGGCCGGGATCACTCCCGGAGGGCCTGATGTGATCTACACTGAATTCATCTCCGCCGACGGTCTCTTTCTGGGGGATAAAGACGAACTCCTGAAGGATATGAGGTATTCCGAGATAGAAAGACCTGTGGTTGTTCAGTTCTTTTCTCCCGACCCGGAGAGGATGAAGAGGGCCGCTTCATTGGCGGTTGAGATGGGCTTTGACGGTATTGATATAAACATGGGTTGTCCGGACAGGTCGGTATGCAAACAAGGAGCGGGTTCCGAACTCATAAGATCGCCCGGACTGGCCGTTAAGATGATCAGGTCGGTAAAGGAAGGATCGGGTGGGGTTCTTCCGGTTTCCATTAAGACTCGTGCCGGTTATGACTCGGATGACGAGCTGGAAGATTGGATCGGAACACTTCTTAATGAGGATCTGTGCGCTCTGGCTCTTCATGCGCGAACCAGGAAGGACATGTATAAGGTGCCGGCACGGTGGGATCTGATAAAGAAGGCGGTTAAGATCCGCAACACTCTCGGTGTCGGAACACTTATTCTTGGAAACGGGGATATAGATTCTCTGTCGGATCTTCACGACAAGGTTAAAGGATCCGGTGCCGACGGTGCCATGGTCGGGCGAGCCCTTTTGGGTAACCCACGGTTCTTTTCCGGCTCCCCCGAGCCTTCTCCCGAGGAGCGTCTCGGTGTCTTGATCGAGCACTGCGAACTATTCCACGATCTATTTCGAGAAAGAAAAAGCTTTGCCATGGTGAAGAAACATTTCAGGGGATATGTATCGGGATGGGAAGGGTCAAAGGAATTGAGGAGCGCTCTGATGGAGGCGGAGGATCCTGTGGAGATAAAGCGAACCATAGAAGAATACCTCAAGAGAGCGAGATGATCATGAAATATTTCAAATTATGTTTTTGACACGGTAATAATTCAAGGTTATATTGTTTTGAACGCTCTTTTCAGGCCTTTTTTGAGATCTGAAAATAGAATATAGAAAGATGACCATGTTTAAGAAAATATATGGAAGGATCCTTTTACTTTGATTTGAACATCAGTTATGACCCCCCAAGTGTGTTCGATCCTCCGGATCGAAGATCCCCGATCGGTAACCCGGGGTTTTTTTCTTTGTCTTGAGGGTTTATTATTAAATAGAGCGTAGAAGTATAAAGAGATGATCACATTATGGAATATCTGATACCTGTATCGATCATAGTCATGATCAACATATTCATGCTTGGTCTCGGACTGTGGATATTCTTACAGAAACCGTCCAGCCGTGTGAACGTTGCTTTTTTTATGATCGTGGTTTCGTTCGTGATTTGGTCGGTACCCCATATCTTTCTTCAGTTGCCCGATATTGATGTGAACTCCTTCAGGTTCTGGGTCAATATGAATTTCATAGGACCTTCGCTATTTTTGGTTTCCTTTGTTTATTTTTCTTATATTTTTCCCAAGGACAACGCTCGTCTTTCTCAAGTTCGTCTCTTTCTGATATTCCTTCCGGCCATTTTCACCATCCCCGCCGCGATGACCCAGCAGGTATCGGTTCATGTGGTCGGCTTGAACGGAGATATTTATTGGGGCTGGGCTTTTTATGTTTTTTATCTGATGATGTTCTCCTATCTTCTATGGGGTAGCGTGAACTTCTACAGAAAGATGCACGAAAAAGGGTCGGGGGAAAGGAGGGCCATCTCGCTTGTTTTCATTGGAATTATTTCCGGTACCGTTGCCGGATTGTTCTTTGCCAGCTTCTTACCTTTGGTTTTCAATTATCCGGATCTTCTGTACCTCGGTCCGGGGGCCAGCGGTCTGCTTTTTGCTGTTTTTTGCGGTTATGCGGTAATTCGTTATGAACTGATGGAGCTGCATGTTATCGCCAAGCAGGCCCTTTTCTATACAGTCACCGTGGTGGTCGCAACCTTCCTTTTAAGTTCGGTGGTTCTGGTCAGTAACCGGCTTGAGGAAAGTTATCCGATGCTGGCCTTTTGGCTGGTCCCTGCCGTTTTCTCCGCATTGGCGGTGATCCTGGGTTCATATATATGGAACGCGACTCGATCGGCCGAGCTTTTGAGGAATGAGTTTCTGACCATTGTTACCCATAAGTTCAGGACCCCGCTGACACGAGCCTTCTGGTCGATCGAGGATCTCAAGATGGACGATCTGAGTGAATCACAGATGGAGAACGTCAGAATGATAGAACATTCCAACAAAAAGATACTGGAGCTGGTCGACCTCTCCACCGACGCGTCGGGAGGCGGTCGGGGCTACTCTTTTTCGGTCAAGAGGATCGACCTGTCCGAAGTTCTTAGAGAGGTCATAGCCGAGTATAAAGGCGTTGCGGAGAGAAAGGGCATCAATTTTGAAGGGAAGATGGAGGATGGCGTTTTCGTGATGGCTGAAAGAAAAAATCTGAAGTTCGTTATAAGTGTGCTGATAGATAACTCGCTAACATACACCCCCAAAGGTGGCAGTGTGGTCGTGACTTTGACCGATAACGGAGAGAAGGCGATCTTGAGTGTTAAAGATGACGGTATAGGCGTGAGTAAAGAATCCCAAAGGCTTATCTTCTCACCATTTTTCAGGGGCGGGAAGGCCAGACTCGAGCATACCGAAGGAATGGGGGTCGGACTTTATATCTCCAGGAACTTGATAGAAAACTTCGATGGGAATGCCGGTTTCCATTCCGAAGGGATAGGTAAGGGGAGTCTGTTTTTCTTCGAGATCCCGATATGTAAAGAAGCTCTCGAAGAAAGATGAGAACGAAACGCATCTTGATCTAAATGATCATCATTTTATTGAATATCCATGGACCCGATCACAGCCGGCATTCTCATATTGATCCCGAACATCTTCATGTTCCTATTCGGGATCTGGGTCTTCTCCAAAAACCCCGGTAGCAAGATCAATAGACTGTATTTCGGCATGGTCGTTTCTTTTATCATCTGGTCGGGGGCCAACTTCATGCTGTATGTGATACCTCATGAGCCCGATGCTCTGAATTTTTGGCTAAACATGGCGTTCGTCGGCCCTTCTTTATTTCTTCCATTTTTCTTATATTTCTCATATGTATTTCCGGATGAAAACCATAAGATATCATGGCCCAAATTCATTCTGATAATTCTGCCTCCGGTTATTCTGATCCCGGCATCCTTCGCCGAGAGAGTGTCAAGAGAGTTCGTTGATCTGCAAGGTCAGATCGAATGGGGCTGGGGGTTTTATGTCTTTTATTTCTTCATATTCTCCTTCTTCACCTGGTTCATTTACAACTTCAGTCTTAAATTAAGATATGAGAGGAAGGTTTCCAACAGAGTAGCCATAACTTATATCTTCATCGGTCTATTTTTTGCCATGATCTCGGGCATGATCTTCAATTTCGCCATTCCGGTTTTTTGGAACAGCAACGAATACATATTCCTGGGACCGGTATTTGCGGGTCTTTCCATTGCCGTTTTCATGAGTTACGCCATAGTTCGATATGATCTTATGGATATCAAGGTGATCGCCAAGCGGGCGCTTTTCTATGGCGTTGTGGTTGCTTCCGCCACCATACTCTTGAGCGTCGTCGTTTTAGTCAGTCGTTTTATGGAAGAGGGTCATCCGATACTTTCCATATGGTTGACCCCCGCCGTTTTTTCATTACTTTCGGTGTTTTTAGGTCTATACATCTGGCGCGGGATGCAGGCCTCCGAGTCCATGAAATATGAATTCATAACTGTGGTAACCCATAAATTCAGGACTCCTCTGACCCGTGTGATGTGGGCCTTGGATGAAATGAAGGACACTGAGACCACAGAGAGGCGGAGGTCTGAACTCATAAGGTTGGCCGAAGGATCCGCCGAAAACATTCTGGAGCTTATAAATCTACTGACCACCTTGTCGGAAGAGAGTGCCTCTGTTCAGAAGATCAATAATAAGGTGAACATGTCCGAAGTACTTAGGAAACTCTTGGAGGAGCACAGAAGGGTCGCCGAGGGCAAGAACTTGACCTTGGCTGAGATCATTGATGATAACGTTTCGGTCTTGGGCCACAAAAGCCGGATCAGATTCATCATGAATGTTCT
The DNA here is from genome assembly GCA_007125155.1 of Candidatus Campbelliibacteriota bacterium. GTDB lineage: Bacteria > Patescibacteriota > Minisyncoccia > Phycocordibacterales > CSBR16-193 > SKVL01. The sequence goes on from SLDR01000001.1 coordinate 25,482, forward strand.
TTTGGAGAATGCGTTGATGTATACCAAGAACGGCGGTACGGTGAAGGTGGCGCTTATGTCCGACGGTGAGAAGGTCCGGTTTCGGGTCAAGGATGAAGGTATCGGTATGGATGAGAAAACAAAGAGCTTGGTCTTCTCGACCTTTTTCCGAGGCGACATGGCCCGTCTTGAGGACACCGAAGGAATGGGGGTCGGACTTTACATAGTCAGAAGGATCGTCGACAGCATGGGCGGAAGGGTGGGTTTTCGGTCCGAAGGGATAGGCAAGGGGAGTCTATTTTTCATTGAACTGCCGGTTTACAAAGAAAACCTTGAAGAGTCGTGATCTTCCGCAGATCAATCCTCCCGTATCATTTCCCTGTCATTCGTTTGAAAGGTTCGCCCAATTGGCGTATCATTTATAGATCGTAATATTATGAGAAGACCATGAAAAAAGCTTTAGTGACCGGCGGAGCCGGATTCATAGGGAGTAATCTGGTTGATGCCTTATTGGATAAGGGGCTATCGGTCACCGTTATTGATAATCTCTCAGCCGGAAAGAGAGAGAACCTGAACTCAAAGGCGAATTTTGTAAATGCCGACATCAGGGATATCGACGCAATAGAGGAGGCCTTTAGAGGTGCGGATCTCGTTTTTCATACAGCCGCAATGCCGAGAGTCCAGTACTCCATTGAAAATCCCATAGAAACTCATCAGGTGAATGTGACCGGAACCTTGAACGTTTTGGGGCTTTCGGCCAAGCATGGGGTTGGAAAGTTCGTCTTCTCATCATCGAGCGCGGTTTACGGCGACAGTGAAGAGGGGGCAATGAAAGAGGACGATCCCGCATCACCCAAAAGTCCTTATGCTCTTCATAAATATGTATGTGAAGAGTACTGCCGTCTTTATTCCGAAATATACTCGCTTCCGACGGTCTCACTTCGTTACTTTAATGTTTACGGAGAGCGACAGGATCCGGAGGGCGCCTATGCTCTCGTTATAGCCAAATTCATTGATAAGAAAAAGAGAGGCGAGAAGCTGACCATAACCGGTGACGGAGAGCAGACCCGTGACTTCGTTCACGTCCGTGATGTGGTAAGGGCCAACATACTCTCCGCTTACTCAACGGACCTTAACTCCGGAGAGGTATTGAACATCGGCTCCGGCAGATCGGTCTCGGTAAATGAAATAGCCCGGATCATTGGAGGAGAAGCGGAATACATCGATCCCCGGCTGGAACCGAGGCACACTCTGTCCGATTGCACCAAAGCCAAGAGGCTCTTGGCATGGGAGCCCGCCGTTTCCCCCGAAGAGGGAATTGAGGAGCTGAAAAGAATGGAAGGATTGAAGTAAAATGGGAAATTCGGATCTAAAAGTTTTGATAGTTGTGACCTTGGCGGAGGTTGGTGGAGCGCAGATGTCGGTCCTTAATCTCGCACGTGAGCTTAAACGTCGAGGCCTGGATGTAACCTTGGGTTTCGGAAGAGGAGATTTTCTCCACAAGGAGTGTCTTAAATTCAAGATACCGACGAAGCGTTTTGAACACCTGTCCCGATCGTGGAGCGTTAGGGATAACATTCGATTTGTTATCGAGTTGAGGAAATATTTAAAGGAGAACAAATTCGATGTGCTCCATATGAACAGCTCCAATACTCTCTTCGGTGCCATCTCCGCTTACCTGTTGCGCCGAAGGCCGGCCACCTTCTTTACATACAGAGGAATGTCTTTTCTTGATGATAGGCATGAAACCTCAAGATCCAAAAGACTTTTTTACCGTACCGTTTTCCGATTTCTCACCTTCTTTGTCGACAAAGAGATTTTCGTCAGCAAGGAAAATCTAAAGAGTGCGAAGAAGATGGGACTCGGCCGAAAGGGAGTGGTCATATACAACGGGCTCTCCATGATGGAGCTTTCTTTTATGGAAAGGGGTAACGCCAGAGATGAGCTGGAGCTTGCCTGCGGTACGCTTCTTAAGGATAAGATAGTCGTCGGTTCTATCGGCCGATTGGCTTATCAGAAGAATTACGAGTTTTTGATAAAGAATTGGCGGACCATAAAGGAGGAAGTGCCGGAGGCGATCTGCGCTGTCTTGGGTGAGGGACCGGATCGCAGGAAACTTGAGAAGATGATACAAAAAGAAGGTATAAGTGAGAGCTTCTTTTTAGCCGGCGAGTATCCTAATGCCGTTAAGCTCCTTAAAGGTTTTGATGTGTTCGTGCTTCCCAGTCGCTACGAAGGGCTTTCCATAACGACGCTCGAGGCGCTTTTCGCCGGTGTTCCGATGTTGATATCCAAGACAGGAGGCAATTCGGAGGTTGTCGGAGGATTTGGACCCTTCCTTTTCAACGTTAACGATGGCGAGGAGTTCAATAAGAAAATGATAAAGCTTTTAACCGGCAAGAGGTGGAATGACAAAGCGGAGGCCGTCTCAAGGAAGGAGTCTTATCGGTTCAGTATCGCCTCGACCGCCAACGGTTACGAAGCGATCTACAAAAACGGCAAATGAGAGACCTCCCGCTCCTTATTTAATGCTCCGAGACGGTGGATATTCAACAGTTCGAGACGGTCTTGGTTTAGCTATTTTTATTTTGCACCCCAGCGCCTTTGGAATTTGGAATTTGCGCTTCAGCGCCTTTGGAATTTGGAATTTGCGCTTCAGCGCCCTTTATTATTGTTTCTAATTTCCTGTTTTAATATTGAATATTCTAATTTCGTTATTGTTTCGGATTTATTATTTCTTTATTAATTATTGCGCCCCAGCGCTTCAGCGCCCTTGGAATTTGGAATTTGCACCCCAGCGCCCTTCATTATTATTTCGAATTTCCTGTTTTAATATTGAATATTCTAATTTCGTTATTGTTTCGGATTTATAATTTCTTTATTAATTATTGCGCTTCAGCGCCTTTGGAATTTGGAATTTGGGATTTACTCTAAAAAGCTTTAGCTTTTTAGAGTCCTACATTCTCCAAAAGAAATATAGATTCATTGTATGAGTAGCCAACTGGGAGATAATAAGAGCCACCACTACTCCCCATATTCCGTAGATCGGAGTAAGGACCAGAAAAAGTATGATCTTCAGTATCGGAACCGCCGTTTTGGTTATGTACATATACCTGATCTTCATCTCGGCCAGAAGAGAAGTCGCCATGACGGTAAAGGGAAGCATCGCGACGAGTAAGGTCAGCGCCTGGAAGTATCTGACCGATTCGGCGTACTGAGGAAAGATAAGATCGTAAACAAAAGGCGCAGCCAAGGCCAGCAGGACTGAAAACGGTATTGTTACGGCGAACATCAAAAGAAACTTTTTGAATATCTTTTTCTTTCTTTTCTCTCCCTTGACCCCGTTCTCGGAGAGCTTGGGTAAGAGAAGCGTGTTTATGGGAATAAAACCCTTTACCTTTTTAATGGGGGTGTATGAGAAGGTATAGATCGCGACTTGAACGGGCCCCAGAAATTTCCAGAGAACTATTTTATCCAGATGTGAAGCCACTGTTCCGATGAAACCCATGACCGTTAAGTTCTTTCCGTAAGGGATCATCTCTTCATCCACCTCTCGGTTCTCTGTTTGCCGGGAGCTGTATATATATGCGAGATAGTGAAAAAAGGCGGTTGAGAAGAAGAATGCGAACAGAATTATAAGCAGACTGTCTGTCAGAAAAAGTGTCGTGATCACGGATGTTGCGATGCCGATATCGGCCAATACCTTGAGTATGATGTGTTTATCAAATCTCTTTCTTCCGTTCCAAAAACTTCCGAACACGCCGGAGGCGAGTTTCAAGGGGAGAATGGGAGTAGCGATAAGGAAAGCCGTGGCCAGGAGGACATTGTCGTTTAGGTAGTACCAGCCGGATATCAAAAGCAGAGCGAGAGATGCCAAAAGAGACCACTTTAACTTTGTTTGAAAGGCCAGATCAAGTGAGCCCTCTTTTTTCTGAGCGATACTTTTGACAAGTGCGGTACCAATCCCCGGCAAGGCCAATACTCCCAGAATGCCGACCGTGGCGATAACGAACTGATAAGTTCCGTAAGTTTCCGCCGGCAGGAGGTTCGCGAAGGCCACAAGGGTCGCAAATGATATTGCCGAGATGATGAACTTTCCGGAAATGAGCCAGGATCCTCCCTTGGCGATGTACACCATGTCGGTTTTCGTGTATCTCTGGCTCCACCTGAGGAGTTTCACTATCCTCTTTTTGATAACTTTCATAATCAATCCCTTTATTGTAGAGTAAAAGAGGACTTAAGTCATTATCTTGAGTCCCGTTTTTTAATAATTAAAAGAATAATATGGTAGCATTTTTCGTCGCCGGTTTTCTCGGCGGAGTGTTCAGGGGAGCGGTCGGTTTGATCAAATACAGCCAATC
>SLDR01000026.1 GCA_007125155.1 Candidatus Campbelliibacteriota bacterium
GGCTTACGTTGGGACTCGAAAGGCGGAGTCATGTCGCGAATACTTGGAGCGACAGACGAGCCCGGGCAGGAGCCACACAATATTTTTGGAACGCAGTGAACAAAAATATTGATGTGAGCTGTCGCCGAGTCCCACACCCTCCGCAAACAAAGACGAGAAAGCGAAGCTTTTGAGGATATTGCTTTGCGTGAGAATTTAGGGTAAGAAAAACCAAACTAATTCTAAATTCTTTTGATCATATATGTGCCCTCAAGCGAATAGCCAAGTTTGTTTTTGTAGTACTCGCGCACTCCAACTCCCGAAATGACCGCCATCTTTTCGTAACCGGCTTCTTTTGCAATACGCTCAGCTTCATTCATAAGGCGTATCCCAAAGCCCCTGTGCTGGCTTTGGCCTCCCTTTTTCTTTATCCCGATCAATTGCCCGTAAGTATGAAGCTCCCTTATGATCGAGGCTCCTTTTAATATTTTAAGATCTCCGGAAAAAATAAAGCCTTCGTCTTTATTAGGCAATCTCAGTCTGCAGAATGCCGCACACCTGTTCTCACTCTTATGTTCAAAACTTAAAAATATTTCCCTCCCGGTCAATGTCTCGTAATCAATGCGCTTCAGCACATAATCATTAATAGACACCTCCTCGCCCCTTATCTCACGACAGCGTATACATTTACATCGCCAGCGATTTTTCTTTTGATCTTCTTGGATGAACTGCCTTAGGTTGGATACCTTGCTTCCGGCCACGATATACTCGGCGGGAATATCGCGAATCACTCTTAAAATGCGTACATATTCCGGAATATTCTTCTTGATCTCGCTTAAAACATCTGTCAACTCACGATCCGTGTACGGAATGAACTTACCTCCCCTCCACAGGTTATATAGTTCACTTTTTTTTAAAACAACACACGGATAGATCTTTAGCATATCCGGTTGGTACTCTTTACCTTTAAATAGGTCTCCGAACATATTAATATCCATCTCTTTGGTACTGCCGGGCAAATTAGGCATCATGTGATAAACCACTTTAAAGCCTGCATTCCTCATTAATTCCGTCGCTTCACTTATCGTTTTCGCGGACATATTACGCTTGTTGTAAGCCAATACTTTATCATCAAGATGCTGGACACCGATCTCTATCTTGGTAACCCCAAGCCGTCGCAAGCGCTCAAGCTCTCTTTCATCTATCCGGTCCGGTCTTGTTTCGACGGAAAGACCGATGATCCGACAATCGGCTGTTTCGTTTTCAACCTGCAGTTCATCAAGTGTTCTTTTTTTACTCTGATATGACAGATCTTTCCCGAAGTCATTCGCTGCTCGAAATATTTCAGAGATAAATTTCTCCTGATAAGGTTCATCATATGAACTCCATGTCCCGCCGATAACTATAACTTCCAACTTATCGACCGGGTGACCATTGGCAACAAGTGCTCTCATCCTATTTTTGGTCTGAGTGTAAGGATCGAAGTCATTGGCAAGAGCCCTTGCCGCGGCCGGTTCTTTGGACAGATAACTTTTTGGCATCTCCGCTTCGCTCGGGCAGTATATGCACTCTCCCGGACAGTCATAGGGCTTGGTAAGAAGTGAAATGATCGCAACCCCCGAATTGCTCCTCACCTTCATCTTTCGCAGTATCTTCTCAACTTCCGTGAACGGTCTTTGTTCTCCTTTTTTCACCAAGTCCTTGTAAAAAGCGAGGATCTCGGTATTTGAAGGCATTCTCTTTTCATCGATCGATTCTCCCACATGGCCAAGATCCGGGCCGTAGTCTTTTGAACACTTTCTGCGAATAACAAGAAATCTCTCACGATGTTTTTTATCGCTCATTATCAAGCATTTAAGCTTCTCCAGCTTCTCTTCGGTTGTGATGCCGTCAAACAACATGGATCATTTCGGTGTTGAAATTCCATGATAGTATGGTTGTGTGGAAAAGGAAACCGCCCAAGCGATATTGGAAATGTCACAAAAGGAGTACGACGAATTCGCTTCCGAATTCTCTACTTCGCGTCAGTTTTTTTGGGACGAACTCAGATTCCTAAAAGTGCACGTCCGCAAAGGAAACCGAGTTCTTGATATCGGTTGCGGTAACGGCAGGCTTTCCGATATGTTTGAAAATGAAGAAATAGAATATACCGGAGTGGACTTTTCGGAAAATCTGATCGAGATCGCAAAAAAGGAAAGAGGCCAAAAAGGAAAGTTCCTCCAAGCGAACGCTCTGGATCTACCTTTTGGAAACGACTGTTTTGACGTGGTCTTCTCCATCGCGGTACTCCACCACATACCTTCAAAGGAGAACAGGGCTCTTTTCGTCTCCGAAGCAAACCGCGTCTTGAGACCCGGCGGAGTGTGCGTTCTTACCGTTTGGAACACCCTAAACTTAAAATTCATAAAGGCTCACACAACACACTTTCTCAAAAAAATATTGGGCAATTCCGACCTTGACTTCGGCGACATCGTAATTCCTTTCGGAAAACGGAAAAGAAAAAGATACATACATTCATTCACTAAAAGGAGTCTTAAAAGTTTGTTTAAAGAAAATAATCTCTCGAACATCTCCGTTCAAAATGTAAAGCGAATAAGCGGACACGCCAATCTGGTCGCTGTTACCCAAAAAAGCAAATCTGAATAGAACTTCAATTTTCTCTTCTATAGTCCTCCACCGCGGCTTTGAGTCCTTCTTGAGCCAAGCCGGCGCAGTGGACCTTAACCTGCGGTAAGGAGCCGAGTCCATCTACAATGTCTTGAAAGGTTATCTTTAAGGCATCGTCTATACTCTTGCCTTTAGCAACCTCGCAGATCATATCCGAGGTGGCGATAGCGGCGGCGCACCCCAAGGTCTTGAACTTCATATCAGATATCTTACCGTCCTCAATTTTGATATATATGGTCATAAGGTCCCCACACTTCGGGTTGCCGACCTCTCCCACTCCGTCAGCATCTTCAATGACACCCATATTTTTGGGACTTAAAAAATGATCCATCGCTTTTTGTGAATATTTATCATTCATCTTCCCGATATTTCTCTTAGTCTTTCAATTGCTTCTTTTAAATTTACCAAAAAATACTCCAAATCATCTTCGGTTGTACTCCTTCCCAGAGAGACCCTCAAAGAGGAATGTGCTTCCAGATCAGGAAGACCCATCGCTCTTAAGACATGGGAGGGTTCCAAGGACTTGCTTGAACATGCCGAGCCGGTGGAGGTCGCGATACCCTTCCGGTCCAGAAGCATCACCAAGCTCTCGCCTTCCACACCGGAGAAGCTGAAGTTTGCATTATTGGAAAGTCTCTCCGTCCTCGGACCGTTAAGAGAAGCTCCTTTTATCTTCAAGACCTCTTCAATAAGATGGTCTCTCAATTTTTCCGTCTTCTCTTTGCGTGTCTCACTTTCAAGAAGTTCCACCGCTTTTCCCATACCGACTATCAAAGGAGTGTTGTATGTCCCCGGCCTCAAACCGCCTTCTTGGCCTCCGCCGAAAAGAATGGGTGCGAGTTTGAGATCTTTTCTTTTATACAAAAGACCGACCCCCTTGGGACCATAGATCTTGTGTCCGCTCATGGTCAGACCGTCAACACCGAGATCTTCAACATTGGCCGGCAAATAGCCGACCGCTTGCACCGCATCGGTATGAAAAAGTATCTTTCTTGTTCTCTTCTTGTTCTCTTTTTTTAGATACTCCCCTATCTCTTTTATGAGCTGGACTGTTCCAACCTCGTTGTTGGCGTACATTACCGAAACAAGAGCGGTCTCTACTTTGATCTCGTTTTTCAAGTCCTCCAAGCTGACTCGACCTTCCCTGTCAACCGGCAAGACGGTAAAGTCGGCGCCGGAGTTCTTTACCGTCTCCAACACCGCATCGTGCTCAACGGCCGAGGTTATAACATGTGCTTTCTCGTCCCCTTTCAAGGCCCCGAGTATGAAAATATTGTTGGCCTCGGTCGCCGAGCCGGTAAAGATGATCTCCTCGGATTTTGAGGAAAGAAAACTTGCAACTCTTTCCCTTGAAAGTTCTATGACCTCTCTCGCTTCCAGACCGAACGAGTGAATGGACGAGCTGTTCCCGTACATATCGGCAAAGTAAGGAAGCATCTCTTCCAAAACTTCTCTTGCAACAGGGGTTGTGGCGGCATTGTCCAGATATATTTTTTTACTCATGGTCTTCCATCAAATCTTTTAAAGTGATCGATTCAAGTTTCTCTTTAATGGTCCTGTCCAGTTTCCTCCACACCGAAACGGTGGGACAGCACTCTTCTCTTTCACATCTCGCCCCCACACACTCGACCAGGTCCATAGTGCTCTCCAGTATCTCGAGAATGTCTTTCAAGTTTATCTCCTCGGGCCCTTTGGCCAGAGCGTATCCTCCCGCGACACCTCTTTTCGACTTTATAAGTCCGCCCTTCTCAAGATCTGAAAGTATCTTCTCCAAGTAGTCCGGAGAGATCCCTTCACGCTCGGCAACTTCCCTCACGGAAGAATAACCGGAGCTCTCAGCCAACCTGAACAGGGCTCTCAGTCCGTACTGCGATCTTTTGGAGATCCTCATATATAAAAACCGACAAAACTACTCGGTTTTTATATAGTATCAAATATTTAAAAATGTTGAAAATCAAAAGGCCTTCCAGACAACACCTCCCTCATGAAGATGTGATATATTTTCAAGATGGCTCCGGACACCCCTCTTGAGAAGATATTTCGCTTGAATAAGGACCAGAAGGCGGGTTTTTCCAAACTCGGAATAGTAACGGTTTTCGATATTCTTCACTTCTTTCCATCTCGTTACGGGGATGTTTACTCCATAAGGTACATAAAAAGCGTTTCCGACAAAGAAAAGGTTACCCTTTACGGAAGGGTGCGGGACATAAAAGTGGGAAAAACATTCAGAAGCAAGATCCCGGAGGCCACCGCGATCATAGAGGATGACACCGGAAAAGCAAAGATAAGATGGTTTCACCAGCCTTACATAGCGAAAAAGGTTTCAGAAGGAACACTGGTCAAACTGGAAGGAGAGGGAAAGAGGAGCAAAAACGGCTCACTAGTTTTCATAAATCCCGACGTCACAGCGGTCTCAAAAACCCCGCACGGAGTTGGAGACTCTCTTTTTGAGGACTCCTCCGATCAATTCCTCCACCCCGTTTACCCGGAAAGCAAGGGTGTAACCTCAAGATTCATACGCTACAAGATCCAACAGTTGATACAACAGAAGGCACACGAATCACTTGCCGACCCGATACCGCAAGATGTCCTCAAAAGATACCGCTTACCTTCCCTCGGCTCAGCGCTGATCTACATTCACAGCCCCAGGCGAAAAGAAGATGCTTTGGTGGCCCGTAAAAGGTTCGCCTTTCAAGAGGTTTTTTTTATACAACTGCAAAAACAGAAAGACAGGAAGACAAGAGAGGAGCGCCCCTCTTTCTCCATAAAACCGAAAGAAAAGGACATGGATTCTTTTATCGGTCGCTTTCCTTTCTCTTTGACCGAAGCACAAAAGAAAGCGACCGACGAGATCATTTCCGATATCTCAAAGAATATTCCGATGTCTCGGCTTCTTGAAGGTGATGTTGGGTCCGGTAAAACCGCCGTAGCTTCGGTGGCGTCGTTCGCCACGGTTTCAACACATCCCGAAGGACAGGATTTCGGAAACCTGCAAGTCGCCTATATGGTCCCGACCGAAATACTGGCAAACCAACAGTTTGAGAACTTCATCAAATACTTCTCTCATTTGAACATCAAAATCGGACTAATATCATCAAGCGGTTGCAGGAAGTTCCCGTCCAAAACGAATCCAAAGAATTCAACCAAAATATCTCGCCGGCAACTTTTAGAATGGGTCAAGAACGGAGAGGTTTCGATCCTTATCGGAACGCACTCTCTTATACAAAAAACAGTGAAATTCAAAAACCTGGCCTTGGTCATAATAGATGAACAGCATCGTTTCGGAACGATTCAGAGACAGGACCTTTTGAGAAAAGACGAGATAACACCCCATCTTCTTTCCATGACCGCAACTCCGATACCGAGAACGCTCGCTTTAACGGTTTATGGGGACCTTGATCTTACGTTGATCGATCAAATGCCCGAAGGCAGGAAATCCGTAATAATGGAGATAGTATCTCCAAGCAAAAGAGAAGAGACGTTTTCAAAGATAAAGGAGGAGCTTAAGAAAGGAAATCAAGCTTACGTCGTATGCCCAAGAATATATGCTCCGGATCCCGATCAAGAGAAAGCCCTGAACGTCGTTTCGGTCGAAGAAGAGTTGCAGTACCTTAAAAACAAAGCGCTACCGGAGTTTTCGATAGAGGCGCTTCATGGAAAGTTGACACCGAAAGAAAAAGAGGACGCGATGAAAAGATTCCAAGACGGGAAAACAGATGTTTTGGTCTCAACATCCGTGATAGAGGTCGGTGTAAACGTGGAAAACGCCACCATCATAGTGATAGAAGGAGCGGAGAGGTTCGGTTTGGCTCAGATGCATCAGCTCCGAGGTAGGGTCTTAAGAAGTACTCACCAAGCATATTGCTATATTCTATCCGACACAGAGAACGAAAAAAGCATCAAAAGACTGCAAGCTCTAAAAAAAGCCAAGAACGGTTTTGAACTTGCCGAGTTCGATCTCGCACAAAGAGGTGCGGGCGAACTATACGGAAAACGTCAGTGGGGAGTTTCCGACATGGCGATGGAGGCACTCAAGAATCTCAAGATGGTGGAAGCGGCCCGCAACGAGGCCCGCAAATTCATTGAAAAAGATGGCAGTCTAAATAATTACCCCGAACTCAAGAAACAACTGAAGAAAAGAGTTCAAAATGTTCATTTTGAGTGAATTTTATCCCGAAATTTTCAACAGGTAATCCACAGTTTATCAAATTTGAAAATGCGACAGATAGATCGATCTTTGTGCGCGTGCCAGGACTCGAACCTGGGACCACGGAGGTATAAGCTCCGCGCTCTACCAACTGAGCTACACGCGCATTTTCGTACCGGCATCCTACATGATAAATCAAAGAATGTATAAAAAATATACTCTTTTATAACTTTTATGTAAAGACAATAATGGATGTACACTCAAAACAGGTTCCGGCAAAAAATATCCCCGAACTTAAGAGCTGGAGGAAAAGAAAGACCCGGGAGAATTATTCTTTTTTAATATCTCCTTTTCCATCAGTACCTTCGTCTTTCATACTCAACCGGTGATCTCTTTTTTTCTCAGGATCAATTCCATAATCACGCAAAACCGTCTCGTAAGCATCCCTTTCAAGCGTCTCGACCTCCATGAGTTTGTTCGCCACCGCATCTAAGGCCTTCCTATGCTCGGTGATAATTTTTTCCACCCTTTCTCTCTGTTCCGAAATTATGCCCGTCACCTCTTTATCTATCAAAGAAAGCGTCTCTTGCGAATATCTAGACCCTACGGGATAGTGTCCTCCTTCCTGATGTGCCATAGAGCTATCGGAGCCCTCCATGGCGATCGGTCCGATCTTCTCAGACATTCCGTAACGGGTCACCATGTTTCGAGCCAAGGCGGCAGCTACCTGAAGATCATTTGACGCCCCGGTGGTCAGATCGTCAAATATCATCTTCTCGGTAAGGTAACCTCCAAGAGAAACGGCTATGTCATCAAGAAATTCTTTTTTAGAATGAAGTCTCCTGTCCTCGGTCGGAAGCTTAAGGGTATATCCCGCAGCGCGTCCTCTCGATATTATCGATATTTTATGAACAGGATCCGCATAAGGCAGTATAGAAGCGGTAATGGCGTGACCGGCTTCATGGTAGGCGGTTATGGCCTTTTCATGCTCTGAAAGAACATGACTTTTCCTTTCGGGACCCAACAATACCTTCTCGATCGAACGAACCATATCAAACTGAGTGACGGTTTTTCTGTTCTCTCTTGCGGCAAGAATGGCCGCCTCATTGACCAATGAATACAGATCGGCACCTGAGAATCCCGGAGTTCTCTCCGAGATCACACGAAAATCCACATCCTCAGCCAAGGGCTTCTTTCTGGCTTGTACCTTAAGTATGGCCTCCCTATCCTTCCTGTCGGGAAGATCTATGGTTACTCGTCGATCGAATCTTCCCGGGCGAAGCAATGCGGGGTCCAAAACATCAGGCCTGTTGGTCGCGGCCATTATTATAATCTTCTCATTAGGTTCAAACCCATCCATCTCAACAAGGATCTGATTGAGTGTCTGCTCTCTTTCATCATTTCCTCCCCCGACACCCGTACCTCTAACACGTCCTATCGCGTCTATTTCATCAATGAAGATTATCGCCGGTGATGCCTGTTTGGCCATCTTGAAGAGATCTCTTGTCCTTGAAGCTCCCACTCCGACAAACATCTCGACAAACTCCGATCCCGATATCGAGAAGAAAGAAACCCTGGCTTCTCCGGCAACGGCGCGCGCCAAGAGTGTTTTTCCCGTACCGGGCGCACCCATAAGAAGTATACCCTTGGGTATTTGAGCGCCGATGTTTATGAATTTTTTTGGATTCTTAAGAAAATCAACTATCTCCAAAAGTTCTTCCTTGGCCTCTTTGGCGCCTGCAACATCCTCAAATGTCACTCTTTGACTTTTGTCGTGAGGAGATATCATTCGGGCCTTGGACTGGCCGAAGGTGAAGGCCTGCATTCCCGCACCTTTAGCCTGGCGCAGGAGGAACCACAAAATTATAAGTATAAGAAAAAGAGGAAGTATAAAAGGACCCAAGGTCATCATCCAATAGGAGAATCCTTCCTGGCGCCTGTACTCTATATCAACAGCCCTTAACTCCTCGGGCGTAAGTCCGTAATTTACGAGGGTATCGGTGATCCCCACACCGTTCTCAACCCTGGTCTCTCTTTCGGTCTCATCGACGTAAAAAATCTCCACCTCGTTACCTCGTACGATTATACCCTCGACTTCGCCTGCGCTGATGTCATTGGCCAAACGAGAAAGAGATATCTCTTCCAACTCCTCCCTGGTCTCAATGAACAGTGAATATATCAAAAGCAATCCCAAAAAAATCAAAAGGGCGGTTGCCAAATTATTCCAAAAGGAGGATCGACTTGGAGGGATCTTTTCCATATAATTAAAAGGCTTTTTTCCGGAACGATCGTTTTCCTTCCCCGCCTTCTCTTTATCTTTCTTCTTTTCGGTCGGCCTTTCGGTCTCGTTTGGATCATTGTTTTTTCTTTTCTCTTTTTCTTCCATGGATCAAAGTAATATACCAGCAATCATAATAACCTAAAAAACATAAAGAATAAAGAAAAGCCGAAGGTTCGAAGTCGGACCATATAGGTTCGGCTACTTCATCTTCCTCTAATCTGTTATTATTTCCAGTATGAGGCTTTTGAATAACAAAAAAGCGCGCCTGAACTACGAAATACTGGATAAATTGGAGGCCGGTATCTCGCTTTTCGGTTTTGAGGTAAAGTCAGTAAGGTTAAAACACGGCTCCCTTGACGGATCTTACATTTCTTTTTTCGGCAAAGAGGCGTTTTTATTGAACGCATACATTCCGCCATACCAGCCGGCAAACACGCCTACCGACTACGATCCATATCGGCCTCGAAAGCTTCTGCTCTCAAAAAAAGAACTCTCAATATTGATCACCAAGGAAAAGGAAAGATCGTTGACAATCATACCTCTTTCGTTTTATTCTAAAGGCAGGTTCATAAAGGCGGAAATTGCCATAGCGCGGGGAAAAAAGAAGAAAGATAAACGGGAAGATATAAAAAAGAAAGATACTGAAAGGGATATTCGACGGGAATTCAAAGCCCGCCTTAAATAAATGGACATTGAAAACAAAAACAAATGGGGATGATAGGCCTCGACAAGGGTCAGTTGTTTTTACGTGCGTGATGGAGCACTCCGGAACCTCCTTAATCTTCCGGAAAAAAATAAGTGCAAACAATACAGCACAAAAGGTAAAGGGAGTTGTATCACCATACTTCGCCAATAACTTTGCCTTCGCTCACGCCTGAACGGCCAAGCGACGTCTTACTCCGCGATGCTCAATACCGTAGTAAGATGTTATAACCTTTGAGCTAGTGAAAACGTTCTCCTCGGCGCTTTCGCAAAAATTTAGAGGATGGTGTACGGAATAATTTTTGTCTTCTTTGATCCGTGCACGAAACCAAAGAAAGACTAGATCACGTAGAAGCGTAAAGACTTCCCTCTTGCACGCGGGTTCAATTCCCGCCATCTCCACCAAATAAAGAACCGCCTTTCGGGGCGGTTTTTTGTTTGGATCGGAAATGATAGAGAAAAGTATCGCTTTTCGAGCGGGAATTGAAAGGCGCAGGCGGTACAC
>SLDR01000022.1 GCA_007125155.1 Candidatus Campbelliibacteriota bacterium
CCTCTTTTAAGTCTCCGTAAGGATCTCTCGGGCGGGTGGTCACCTCCGGCTCCGAAGCTTCAGGACGTACGATAGGAGCGGTTTCGGGGCTTGAAGGTTCCTCTTTTAAGTCTCCGTAAGGATCTCTCGGGCGAGTGGTCTTTATCGTTTCTTGAGAGGTATTCCCACTTTCAGAATTATTTTTATCAAACAGTGACGACGAAGGTTTCTTATCGTCTTCCCGACCTGACGATGAACCCAAGGAGTCGCCTCTCTCCCCTTCGGGAATAGAAGTATCATTATCGACTTGAGATGATCTTTCCGCATCGGTCGATCTATTCGCTATGGGCTCCCGGTATACAACATTTTGTTTGGGGCTGTCTGCTATCTTCGGTTCTTTGAGATCATCATCTTGATAAGGTTTTGTCTTTAAAGCCTCACTTGGAACACTTACACTACCGGAGATAAAATCCCTGACACCTTCGTCACTAAAAGCTCGTTCGATCTCAACCTCGGACCAACCGGCGTTATTGGCCACAGATCTTATCATCCTGGGGTTGAATCCTTTTTTTAAATTATCCAAAATATATGTTCTAAGAAGTGGGTTCACTGCGATCTCAGGCAATTCTTTCTCTTCATTACCATTTTCCGCCTTCTCAATAGTGGGGGCTACCTTAACATCTTCAGTTTTTTTATCCAATTCCAGATCGATCTCGTTTTCGCGGTAACCCCTTTCAAACGTAATACCGCCTACCGCGCTTTCAAAAATATCTTCAGGCCTGTCCTCCGCACCTTTTTTCTCTCCACCCACACCGGGATCAACTTCTCCTTGATCAGGTCTTTCTATCTCCATAAAAGGTATATTTCCTTCTTTATCAGTCCCGATATCTGACTCGGCCTTTTGATCTACCTCAGAATCAGCCACCGAACCTTGGTTAACTTTTCTCAGTTTGACGGTCTCATCGGACCCCGAAGCTTCGGAAAAACCTATCGAATCGGGTTCGGGGCTTGAAGGTTCTTCTTTTAAGTCTCCGTAAGGATCTATCGGGTGGGCGGTCACCTCCGGCTCCGAAGCTTCGGAATATCCGGATCCCGCAGGCTCATCGCCGGGATCATCCTTAAAAAGATCAGCGTAAGGATCCCTCTTGCGCCCCATTTCTTTTGTTGTGTGACGAGGATCGTCAGGATGAACTTTAGTATCTTCTACTTGTTCTATTTTCGGTTTAGCATCTTCCTGATCGATAGGTTTTTCAACTTCATGACCGACCTCCTCCCTTCCCTCATAAGTGATGTCGGAGATCGGCTCATTTATGATTCCTTCCTTTGGTGGGATACTTTTTTCTTTTAAAAAAGTTTTAACTTCCCTATCTTCAAAAACCCTATTGATCTCACCTATGGGCCATCCCACATTGACAAGTTCAGATCTTAAGGACCTAACTTCAGAGCCTTCTTTTAACTCTGATATAACATAATCTTTCAGCTCAGGAGACACTTTGCGACCATTTTCATTTAAAGAAAGATCCGTATTCTCTTTGCAGAGCCTTGGTGGAGGAGGAGAGATCGCGACACCCCCGCTCTCACTTCCTTCAGTAACACCGGAGGCTAACCCCTCATCCATACCTCCAAAATCTTGGGAATCTCGCCGAACATCGTTCACATCCGATACTGCTTCACCTTTCTCTTTCAGCAACGATCTTATTTCCTCATCATTGAATATATTCTCTATCTCCTTTTCCGGCCACCCCGCATTGGAGATCGAAGCATGTACGGCCCGCTTGCTGAAACCGCTCTTAAGACATTTGATCACATAACTTTTAATATTTTCCGATGACATATATAAAATTTTTATCTTCCGTTTTCAGATCAAGGTCGCTTTTAATTATAATTTACTTTATTGATTATCGGGTATAACTATTTCTGTTTTTTAACAGATCTTTTAATTCTTTTTCATTGAATATTTCATCAACTTCTTTTCCCGGCCAGCCGGCATCGACTGCAACCGTTTTTATCGCCAAACGGCTGACGCCTCTTTTCATTTCATTCATTACGTAATCCCTAAGATCCGATCTCGGATCGCGCTCCTGTATCCCGATTTGAGTCTCCCCCTCTTCACCTCTATCGGACCCGGTGTCATTTTCAAGTACATCCATATCTTCATCCCCTTCGCTCCGATCAGGCTCCGCCTCATCAACACCATCTTCCTCCGCCTTACCTCCTTTATCCTGAACAGACTTTTCCTCCTGATCGGATGACGATCTTTTAAGATCCGAAAAAATATCGAAAAATGGATTTCGACTGGTATTTTTTTCTTTAGGTTCTTCATCGGCGACTTTATCTTTTCTTTCTATTCTATCGCCTCGGTTTATAAATGGGTCCAGGAAATCATCACTCTCTTCTTTATTTTCTTTCTTCGGTTCATTCAAGGAACCATTCTTCCGATCTTCAAATATATGTCTGACGGCTTCAGAGTCAAATACTTTCTCAACTTCATCTTCCGGCCATCCGGCATCCCTTGCCGCCTCTTTTATCGCCAACCGACTATTGCCTTTCTTTACTTCATTGACCACATAGTTTATGAGTTCCGAATTGGGTTTGTGGGCAAAAGGAACGGTGAACGACTTGAAACCTTTTTTTGAAATTTGTTTATCCGGAGAATGCGGATCATTCAATTCCACCTCCTTAGGATCCGGCAATTCCTCCGTGTCACTTTTCATAAAAAATGAAGAGTCCTCAAGATCTTCAATGCTCTTGAAAACTTTCTCAACTTCATCTTCCGGCCATCCGGCATCCAAAACGGCCGACCTGATGTCGGCGGGATCGAATCCCTCTTTTAGATTATCGACTATGTAATACTTCAGGGACTGATTAACTTCATCGTTGTATTCTTCATTTTCACCTTCGGGTACATCTTTATCTTCATCCGGAGTAATATCTTCGGATCTTTCATTTTCGGATAAAAGCGATCTGACCTCGGGGTCACTGAGTACCTTCTCTAACTCCTCGTCAGGCCACCCCGCCTTTGAAACATTCTCCAGTACGGCCTCTTTATCGAAACCGCGCTTCAAGCAATTGATTATGTAAACTTTTAGGTTTTCCGTTGACATGAAAAAAACAATCTGAACTCTTCTACTCAATAATAGCAGTAATGCAAACAAGCTGGAAACGTTAAGTAGTCCACATAATGGACTTTAACTTTCCTTATTGTTTATTTCTTCTCATAAAAAATACCTTATCTATCTCTCCTCCGGACCAACCTGCCTCTGTGGCTACTTTTTTTATAGATCTCTCACTAAAGCCCTGCTTTAAGCAGTTGAAAACGTAATACTCAAGGTCTACGGCATCGGTTTCCTTGTCACTTCCGCCGTCCCCGTCATTGAATCGCGGAACAGGACCTATCTCGATGTCTTCCGGTTCACTTAAGGCGGGGGTTTTCAGATCATCTTCAGGCGCTTTACTTTTCTTCTTCTCCTCTTGATCAATACCTTTAAAGATCGGAACCGGGCCCACGGATGAAATATCATTATCAACAGCATCATCTTTCGATGAACCCATCTCATTCCCATCAACCGAATCTTCTTTCGGATCGCCGTACCCCATGAAAGGTGGAGGTGGAGGTGGTATTTCTTCCTTATTCATAAAAAATTAATTCGATCGACCCGGAAGTACCCGGTCATCTCTCACATTCCGTATAGCTTGAATATTCCCGAACCGGACACCGACTGAATTTAATTGAATCAACGATCGTGAAACATCCTATACTCGGGATGTCCGTAAATATCTTCAAACATTCAAACTTATTCCATAATAACAGTAATAAAGATAAGCGGAAACTTCAAAACAATCCACATGAACAGACAATACCGAACCGTAATTATTTAAAAAGTCGAGATCGGATAATTTTCTATTATCCCGTTAATTCACAGATCGAAATGTATCAGATCATTCTCATCTGTTCGGTAAACGGCGAAACCGGGTGACTCGATCACTCCACAGACGTTTCCGGGATTGGCGAGCAAGGTCTCTCCGATATACTCCGAATGCCTTTTATGAGTGTGACCATAGAAAACGGCATCATAAAGATCCGACGATGCCGATCCACGCGCTATCTCAGGGTAATGCTGGAAAGCGATCCTCCTTCCCCCGACATCAACCTCTGACACCCCCTCCCCGTGAAAGTGAACCCTCTCACCCATGGTATCTCCAATGGAAGCAAAGTCTGCGGAATCCATGTTTCCCAAACAGTAATGTAACTCCCCCCTCCAATGTCCGACAATGTAAGCGAGCGTCTCCGGAGAACATATGTCTCCGCAGTGGATCAAAACATTGCACTTCTTTTCCACGGCGATATCCAGTGCCCGCTTTATATTGACCAAGCTGTCATGCGTATCGGAAATTATCGCTATTTTCATAATTGTTCATTTTATCATTTTAATTAGAAAATTATTACCGACATCAACATAAACCTTGAATAAAAAAGCCCGAGATATAAACTCGGACTTTTTAAAGATCACCTATAAAGATCGCATCTTTCACACTCCGGCGGATTCTCTAAAGAATATCGAAATAAATTCATTAGAAAAGACTCTCTCCAAATATCGGACAAGTTCTCACTCCGCAGATCACCGCACCTTAAAGGAACATACTCACAAGGAGTAACGACCCCGCAAGGAGAAACATAACAAGATCCGTATCCGGCCGTACACTTAACCGGTGCTCCGTCTTTATTTTCCACGTTGGATCTCTCGGGGCTGATAATATTATCATAAATAAAAGCTCGACCGTGTTGATACTTGGCCACCTTGAAGGAATGGGATTCGATAATGAAAGAGAACTTCAATCCTATTCCAAACAGCCTCGAGATGATCTGCACGTGATCATCTCTTTCCATATCACTTATGATCACCATCTCCTTAATTCCGGCCGCTCTGATCCTGTAAAGAAGAGACTCGACCTCATCAAGATCGCAAACCGGACGCTTTCGATCCGAACAAGATATCGGACAGATGCATCCTTTCGTTATGTCAAAATAAACGATCGGGAGATCTTTTAACTCCTCATTGATGCAAGCCAATTCACGACTTTCTTCTTCCTTTACTTTCAAATTCCCATCCTTCATTTCGCCACCTCCTAGATTCTGCATGCTTTGATTTAAAAGTACCTCTATCGACTGCGTTCAAAATACCACAAATGAGCGATGTTGTCACAAAAAGGACCACTGGCAAAATAGAAAGCCGCAACCTCTACGGTTACGGCTTAAAACTACATATGTAAACATCTTTTACATTGGTAGTCCTCTTCACGGTCAGAAAGGAACTCCTCAACCGAAAAACTTTCCCAAATTTGAATGAAATTGCTTTCTCGAAGATCCCCCATCATTATCTGAAGATACGAACATGGAGTGACATATCTGCAAGGAGTGATGTTACAAGAAGCGTAACCGGCCGTACATCTGTTCGAACGGAATATCTGATAACGCTGCCTTTTATACTCAATAGGATACCTTTGCACGTTCAAGCCCCGGCCGAAACTGTCTCTTTCCATTCTACGCAGTACATTATCCATGAACAGATAAAGTTCAAATCCGAGTTTCATACTCTTTTCGATTATCTTCCATATTTCCTCTCTGAAAAAAAGGTCCTCCCCTTTTAGGGTTAGAAATTTTACCCCGACTGAGGCTAGTTCTTCCAAGGTTCCTTTGACCAACTCGAAGTGAACCTCCGGATCTTTATGTTCATTATCCAAACAACCGACGGAGCAAGGGCAAATGTTGCCGATGTCCAAATAAACCATTACGGGAGCGGGTTTTTTGAGTTCCACCGACTCCGGATTCAAATATCTCATTTAAAATCCTCCTTTATTTTCATATATAAAAGTACTTTAATTCTGGAAAGACAGTATCACACAATATTTAAGGTGTAAAATAGAGAGATCAATTTTCCCCGCCGAACCTGAAGGATCTCAGTATCTCCTCCTGGATCATGCGAAGCGAGGGGTCGATAGACCCGCTGTGCCCTATCTCATGGCCCAAAGCGGGATCACAACTTTCTTTTGAAATTCTTTCTCCCTCATCGAAGCAAACAACCTCATGCTCATTTATAAAAACCCTTGTCCAAATAAACCCCTCGGGACTCCATTCCGCCGGAGGATCTTCGGGTATTATCATCGTCGCCCACACCTCATCATTCAAAAGATAATGATCTATCGCACTTCCTACATCCTCGAAGAAGATGGCGGTTGACGGTCGTGTTTGACCGAATACCCCCTCCGTCGGGTAACCTCTCGGAAAGACGGACACGTTGGTAACGGCGGTATTATGTGTGATGACATCAAATTCGTCCGGATCGATCTCAGGAGGCAGGATGTTAAATCCCGGAACCGGGGCCTCTTCAGGAAGTTCGGCCGACCGCCAATCGGGAGGATGCTCAAGATAAAAACCGTAGATCTCGCTCTCAAAGGTAACCCATTCCGCCCTGTCGCGTATCACCGGACCATTGTCGACACCGGGTGATAAGAGGATCGCCGGCAACAACACCAGAAGTAAAAGGCCCGCCAGTACGACCGCCATTGCGATAAAAACTCTGTTGGAATCTCTTTTGTTCATTGCCTTTATTATAACAGTAATCGGAGATATCGATATATCACATCAACCCACACCCGCCCCGATATTAATTGCCGTCTATCAACCTCGGACACACTCATTGAAAATTTCTATCTGGGTGTTTAAACGTTCAATGATGATCTTTGTTTCTTCTATCAATTCGTTATGGCTTTCAACGAGTGAGTTGTACTGATCTATGATCCTGCCGTACTCATCCAATGAAGATATTTCTCCTTCATCGATCTCCGCTTCAAGGGTCCTTATCTCGGCGGAAAGCACTTCCAGAACGGCCTTGTTATCTCTTATCATCTCTGCCAGCTGATCGTCGGGTGCGGGACACTCCGACATGGGAGTACCAAATATCTGAACCGCCATCCATACGTCTCTCCCATTATATACACCCTTCTGCACCGCCACACCGATCTCAGTGTACCTATCTCTTAAAATATTGGACCGATGGCCCGGACTATCCATCCAAGCCGTCACAAGATCCCTGTCATCCTCAAAATTGCCCATCGCGAGATTCTCTCCTATAAGGATATAATCATATCCGGCCATATCGGCCAGTTCATCGGCGCCCATGCCTCCGTCTGGGTCGTTATGAGCAAAGTATTGAAATTCGAACATATCTTCGAGTTTATACCTTGCCGCCCGATCAAGTTTTTCACTTCTAACAAGCGAGTGCAAGTCGTCTTCCAGCCTCTCCTTGTTCGAATAATAAATTATCCCTTCAACGGTTAGAGGGTCCTCTGGATAAAAAACCCCGTTAACCGCTTTCAGCGGTTCATAAGTTATAACATTGTTATTCTCCAACTCCCGACGAAGCTCATGACTACCGTCTCCAAGCTCTCTTTCCACCGAAGACCCCTCTCCGATATCCGAAGTTTCCGCTTCATCATTCGCTTCTTCCCCCACTTCCTCCGGCAACCGCACTTCAACTGACTCTGTCGGGATCTCGTCATCAAGGAAAGATACGTACCCGTCATCGATGTTATGAACTATATAAAAAGCAACTGCCCCCGCGAACCCCGCAACAATAAGAATTTTATAAAATGATGAACTGTCCATGTTTAAAATGTATTTAAAAACATTCTGGCCAAACGAATGTCGTCAAATCCGAACCTGTTGCCAAGCTTCTTTCGAACGGGACCCAAACGATCTTCTCCGGCGGACTTAAACGCTTCATGTATCTCTTCAAGATCCTTTTCCGTTCCGCCACGAGCCCTCCACAAACGCCAAAGGTCCTTTTGTGAAATATCACTTCTTCCGGAGAGTACCTCCAAATGACTTATGATCGTCGATAATTTCAATCCCCTCGCTTCAGCCAATTCTTCAATGCTCAAAGAACCACCCAAGAGCTCTTTGGTTACATTATACGTGTCGATCTTTCTTTTTTCAAAACTCTTTCCTTTTTTATCTTTTCCCCCTCCTATTGATAGAAAAAAGTCTTTCTGGATCCTTGATACCTCTTCACCGTCAATGGAGGTGAACTTTTTGCATATGGCTTCACTGAGGCTCTTGAACCGTCTATCCATCTCCGCTATGCTCGGGTGTACAAGCAGTGCCTTCTCGTTCAATCCCAGACAGTAAAGACCTTCCAGAGTTCTCACTCTTGAAAGTGCGACATAACCCTGCCCATACTCAAAGGATCTTGAAAGATCGATCACCGCCGAATCCAAACTCACCCCCTGACTCTTGTGTACGGTGATGGCCCAGGCCAACCTGAGAGGTATTTGGATCACTTTCGCCAAAACCCTGCCGTCTTCCTCGATGGACCATTCGGCTTCAGGGACTGAAAACCGCCTACCTTCCAAGGTTTCTATTATCGGATAGCGTGTCTTTCCCTCAAAGGCGATAACCGTGCCTATGGTGCCGTTGGCGAATCCTCTTTCAAAGTTATTCTTGGTGCACATAACCACCGCTCCGACTTTTAGAACGAGTCTTTCCGGGGAGAGACAGCCTCTTTTTATCTGTTCGACCAAAACTTTGTTTCCCTTCGATTCCATCTCAAAAATTTCCTCGTTGTCGTCTATCTTCTTTAATTCTTCTTCATTGAGACGGTCTACGTCAAAATTATGCGAGAAAAGCTTTGTAGCCATATAAGGCAGTTCGTCTTTATGGTCTCTCATACGCTCATTCAATATCCATCTATGGTCATTATTCAGAAAGCCGGTACGGATCGCTCTCAAAAGACCCAGCATGCTTTTATCTGTCTGCCTGAACTGCTCATCTATGTAACAAATAACAGGTTTGGCTCTTTTCCAGGCGAGTGACTCAAATGCGAATGTCCTTTTACCTCCGGTGGAAACCGGAGGTAACTGAAAGAAATCCCCCGAAAGAACGACCTGAACTCCTCCGAACGGCTCGTCTTTTCCTTTCAAAGAGCGCAAGACCATATCCACCATATCCAGTATCTTGCCGTCGAGCATTGATATCTCATCGATAATGAGAATATTGGCCCTTGATATCCTTGTAACCAAGGATCTCTTCTCGTTCATGGCCTCCAGCTCGTATGGTGAGATCCCTTCCTTCACCCCGATCCCGCTCCAAGAGTGAATAGTGTAACCGCCTATATGTGTAGCTGCTATCCCCGTCGAAGCGGTAACGGCCGGCTCCACTCCACTCTCGCGAAGATAAGATATGTAGCGATTAATAATATGGGTTTTCCCTGAACCCGGCTCACCCGTTAAAAAAACGTTCTTCCCGGTCTTCAATATCTCAAAAGCTTTTTCTTGTTTCATTTGGGTAAAATTTAAAAAAATGATGGTCGGCCGAATTCGGCTTTACATAAAAAGGCGGAACAACGGATAAAGGCTCACTTTCCATTCTTAACGAAAGATCTTATCCTCTCAAGATTCTCCCTATCCGGCCCCCTTCCGTCAAATCCCGGAACTTCAGAAATAAAAGGAAGATCTCGAGTCCTTGGATGATTAACGATCAGAGAAAAGACACTGCCGGGTATCTTCCCCTCTCCAATATTCTCATGTCTGTCTCGAAGGGATCCGAACTCGTCCCGGCTGTCATTAAGGTGGATGAACTCCAAAAGGGAGACTCCTATCAATTCATCAAAACGCTTCAGAAACTTCTCGAACAAGGCTTCTTTTGAGATGTCCACTCCGGCTGCGTGCAAATGACATGTATCAAGACAGATCCTAACTCTCGGATCATCGATTTTTTCCAAGATGAAAGCTAATTCTTCCAATCTCTTGCCGATCTTCCTGGTTCCCATATTCTCAATGATAAAGAGTGTCTCCTGCGGTGTCTCCTTCAGTATCCGACGGATATTATCGAAGAGGTTTTCATAAACCGAACCGTCCTCCTCAAAAAGCGGTCTCTGCCCATCCTCCGACCTTCCTTTTTTAAAGGAACCCA
>SLDR01000037.1 GCA_007125155.1 Candidatus Campbelliibacteriota bacterium
AGCGAATATATTTTTGTAGGACCCCGACAGCTTGTCTGTCGGGGTAAATAACGAGCGAAGCGAATATATTTTTGTAGGACCCCGACAGCTTGTCTGTCGGGGTAAATAACGAGCAAAGCGAGTGTGGAGATGAAGCACGCAAATTTCTTTGTTTTGCTATAATTTTCATATGCTATATTTCTTGGCGATAGAGATAAAAGGCGAGCCGGCAGAATTTTACAAAATTATTGGTGATGAACTCTACAATGATTTCGGCTTAGAGCCTTTATACGAACGACTTCCTTTTCATATCACTCTCAAGCCACCCTTCTTCCTTTCGGAAAAGATCGAACCGCTAATTGATGAACTTGGGAAATGTTTTTCCGGTCATTCACCTTTCTCCATTCGTCTCTCTTCGGTCGGGCGATTCGGTACGAAGACCATCTTTCTAGAACCCGGACCCGTTGACGAGCTCCACCACCTTTCCGAAAAACTGTTTTTCACGGTCGATCGCTTCGTGAAAAAAGAAAGAACGATAAACCGTCTATCTGAAGGGAATGTGATTTACAAAAACAGACATTTTCATGCTTCTCTGGCCCGTTTTATAAAAAGAGAAGATTTTAATGATGTTTTAAAAACGATAGAGAGAGGGTTTTCGAGGGACGGGTGGGTCGTTGATGTTTCAAGCGTGTCTCTTTTTGAAAGATCAAGACGTTCTTGGCGGACAAAGGCCGAATTTTACCTGGGTGATGATTTGAAGGGGTAATGATGATAATATTCGTAGCATGAGCAACGAGCCTCTGGCCTCAAAAATAAGACCCGAGAAATTGGACGATTTCGTCGGCCAAGATCATTTGGTAGGTGAAGCCAAGCCCCTGAGGGTGGCTATTGAAATGAAACACAAATTTTCGTTCATACTTTGGGGACCTCCGGGATCGGGTAAGACCACGCTGGCTCGAATATACTCAAGCGCTTTGGACGGAGAGTTGTTCGAACTTTCCGCGGTTTCCGCCGGCAAAGCCGACATAAAAAAGATCATTGACACCGATACGAAGAATGACAGGATACTCTTTCTTGATGAGATACATCGTTTCAATAAAGCTCAACAGGACTACCTTTTGCCTTTTGTCGAGAATGGGAAGATCATTTTGATAGGCGCCACGACGGAGAATCCGAGTTTCGAGGTTATAGGACCGCTTCTTTCCAGGTGTAAGGTCTTTACTTTGAACCGGCTAAGTGAAAAAGACCTTGAAGAAGTTATAAAAAGGACCAAAGCGAAGGTCGGTAAAAAAGAAAAAGATCTTTTGATCGGGTTATCGAACGGCGATGCTCGTTATCTGATCTCCGTTGTTGAGAGCACGCTTGATCTTTACGGAAGGATCTCCGAGGAGGCGATAAGGGAAGTGGTCCAGAACGGAAGGATACATTATGATAGAAAGGGTGATGAGCATTTTAATACCATAAGCGCTTATATAAAATCAATGAGAGCGGGTCAGACTGATGCCGCTCTGTACTATTTGGCCCGGATGATAGAAGGAGGAGAGGATCCGAAGTTCATTGCCCGCAGAATGGTCATATTCGCCAGCGAGGATATAGGACAGGCCCTGCCGACCTCACTGGTAGTCGCCAATGAGGTTTTCAATGCAGTCGAGAAAGTGGGATTGCCGGAGGCCGAGATAAATTTGGCGCACGGAACGGTTTATCTCTCAAGGGCTCCAAAGGACAGAAGTTCTTACGATGCATACAGAAGAGCTCAGGCTGACGCTAAAAGATACAAGAATCTTCAAATTCCTATGTTTGTCAGAAATGCTCCGACGGATCTGATGAAGGATCAAGGTTATGGAGAGAATTATCAGAAGTACACAAAGAGGTCGATGTTGCCGGAAAAGCTCAAGGGAAAGATCTATTACAGAGATAAAAAACATGAAGAGAAGAGAGAAGACGACAATGAAAAATGAGGTGATCTGTTATTTTAAAAATACGTGATACTATAAGATTGATGAGTACATTCGATCCTAACTTAAAAAGAAAACTTGTTTCTTTAAAGGAGGTCAAGGATACCCTTGTTTTTTCCTTCGTATTTTTCGTCCTTTTTGCGTTTGTGGGATATGTCATGGCCGAGGTTTATCCCACGACCACGGGAGAGTATATAAATGATTTTGCCGGCATGGTCAGGTTGGTAGCCGAACTAAGTCCCATCGGAATACTTATTTTCATTTTTTTAAACAATAGTTTTGTAGCCTTGGTGTCTTCACTTGGCGGTCTGTTCTTCGGAATTTTCCCTTTCTTCACAGTGGTTGTCAATGGCTTTGTTCTGGGTATCGTTTTTCATTTGACTGTTACCATTGAGTCGGCCCGGTTCTTTTTTTGGGGAGTTTTTCCCCATGGCATGATCGAAGTTCCGGTAATACTCCTCTCTACCGCCATCGGTATGTGGCTTGGCGGTTCATTTTTCAGGTTCCTCTTTATGAGGACGGAGTCCAAGCATTCTTTGGTGAATAAGATAAAAAGAGCTTTTTATACGTACGTCATGATAGTTATACCTCTACTGTTTCTGTCGGCTTTGATCGAGGTATTCATCACCCCCCTTCTTTTGGATCTTTTTTTTGAAACCGGATCTTTGTGATGCATTTGCGGTCGACCTCGGTCCGTTCTTATAAGGTTTTCTGCGATCATGCTGTGTTATAATTCACACATAAGATATCCCGGCTATGGGCAATAAGAATTACAGTATTTTGATAGGGTCGGTCTTTGTGATCATTATTATGGGGATCATCGTCCTTTTGATGTATTTGGACGATGAGAGCGGAGATCGAGATGTTGAAGCTCCGATGGCGGGGATAGGTGCGACGGATACCTTATTACAAATAACCGACTTAGAGTTATAAGTTCTTATGGAATCTCTTTTACTGACTTCTATACTGGTCTTCTCCCTTGCCGGTATTATCGTTACTTTCATGGTCACATCCGCAAGATCATCGAAGAGCGATCTATATTCGGCTTTGGGAGCTTCATGTAATTCTTTTATCGATCACTCTCTTTTCAGATTTTTTCGTGTACCTTATGATCTTTGGGGTGGAATTTATTATATATTCATTTTGGTATTTCTGGCAGGCGCATGGATCTCCGGTTTTCCATTTTGGGGTTTACTTTTCTTTACGCTTCTTTTGGGAGCTTTATTTTCCCTATACTCCATATTGATACAGATGATCGCCTTAAGAAATATATGTGAATGGACATTGGTGGCCGCTTTCGTACCGATAGCCAACCTTGGTCTTTTTCTGGTATTTTCTCCGACCCCGGAGGTGGCTGAGTGGATATCCGGATGGTATGAAGAGATCTTTTTGTTGGTAACGGTTCTTTCGGTCGCCGGTGCGGTTTTAGCGGTCTTTTCTTTTTTTACATTTCTTTCGTTCATGAACGACCTTCGCATATCCGCTTGGGAGGCCAGGATCCTTTCTTACCTGTCGGAAGGCCTTACTCTCTTTGTTGCGGCCGTGTTGAGTTTCGGCGCCGGCATTCTTTGGGTCAACGGCGTTTTTGAAGAGATGCAGATACTTTCTTTGGTCTTCGGCATAGCATTGGTGGCGGCCGTATGTGAGTTTACCAAGACGTCACGTATAAGGCCGGCTCTGGTCTTGTTGTCCTTGAAAGAGAATGATAATAAAAAGGAGGAGAGAGAGCTTCTGAAGAGACTCTCCTTTGGTGTAGAGGGCATATCTTTGATATCCTGGATCTTTTTGGCTTTTTTCTTTGTTTTACCGATGGGAACTTTCACCGTATCGCAGGCGGCGGGAATGTATGTGCTTTTGGTTACGATCGCCTTTCTTTTCAGTCAGTTAATTAAGCAAGATCCTTATGGGACAAAACGTTAAAAGGATAAAGAAGTTCTCGGCGGATGTTTTTAATGAGGCGCAAAAGCATGATCTGGCTGACGCTGCCGCCGCCTTGTCATTCAGATCCTTGATGGCAATAATACCAACTCTAACCTTTTTGGTGATAGTTTTGGGAGAGGTTTTGGGTCGGGCAAGGGTGCTGGATTGGTTTCTTTCTTTTTTGGAGAATACATTCGGAACCGAGGTCTTGGTTCTCGAGCAGGCCGTTGAAGGTACTTTTGTTTTAATGAGCGGCTTTGTTTTTTCATCATTCATTCTTTTTATTGCGGTATGGTCGTCGGTCAGTATGGTCCATTATGTAAGGCAGACCTTTTTTTCCATATTTAATTTGGAGATCAGTTCTTCCGGATTGCTCGATGAAACCTTGAAATCACGCAAGTTATCATTTCTTTATACGATCTTGGTGTTGTTTTTGATCCTAACGGTCATACTCGGCCAGGGACTGGTGAGCTTGGCTTCGGCTTATCTTTCGGCTTTATTTGAGGATCTGGGTGTTTTCTTTCTTTTTAAAATAGTGAATCTTGTTGTTTTCTCTACAATGGTGTTGGGAGTGTTCGGTCTCGTCTACTGGTTCATGTCCGCAGGCACATTGCATTTAAGACCAATACTTTTAGGCAGTGCTTTCTCTTCCATAATGTTCCTCATATTCAATACCGGACTTTCGATCTATGCTTCGTACAGTTTTACATTGGGTCTGTTCGGCGCCTCCAGTTTTTTGGTCGTTTTACTCATATGGATCTACTACTCAGCCTTTACTCTTTTTGTTGGTGGGGTTGTGGCCTATGTTGCCGATAAGAGCGTAAAAAGACGAAGGAAGGATGAGAGAACTGTGTATATTTGATTTGTTTTATAATTTCATTTTGGTTATTCTGAATATGTGCAACGATGTTGTGCAAGCCGGTTTGTACACCAAATTAAAGAAATTTTTGTATCTTTGTTTGATCTTTTCGAACCGGTCAAAAAAATTTTCTATTATGTCAAATACCCCCGACGTGCGGTAGATAGTGTTCGTTATTATAAGTATCCGAACATGTTATTTATAAATGAATCGAAATGACAAAGCTTTATCTGCGCGAACTTTAAAAATAAAAGATGATCGAATTTGAACCTCAGATCCTGGTCACGAATGTGATCGCAGTCGGTATAATAATTGTAAATCTGATATTCGGCTGTGCGGTTTTTTATAAAAGCATTCCCAGAGAGTTAAAGACCGCAATAACACTGTTGTCTCTGACAATGGTGTTTTTTGTTTTTTTCTTTGTACTGGCCTTCAATGTGAGAGATCCGGAACTCGCTCGACTGCTCTTTTCTTTTTCATCAATAGTGTTCGTTCTCGGTGTCTTATTGGTTCATCTGATAACGGCCGCTTTCAGGATCGTCAGATCAAATTTAAAAAAGTTGATATTGGGAATATTTTACTTCTTTTCGGTTTCGTTGATGGTGGCATTCTTCGTTCTTCCCGACCTGTTCATAAAGATCGACGGTGAGAAAACGGTTTTTTCCGAACGCCTAATGGCCGGTGATTATTTTTTCATAGTTTTGATATTTTGGGGAACGATCTTTTTCACCTCCTTGTTATTGCTCGCCATTGCAGTCTTCAGGGCTATAAAGGAAGAGAATTTGAATGTGAAGAATAAAGCGATCTATGTGATAATATCGATCGTTATGGCGGGAGGTTCGGGTTCCGTACTCGTGCCTCTGGTATACGGAACTTATTCGAATCTTTGGCTCTTTTTGCTTTCCGGTCTTTTTATAATTCCTTTGACTTACGGAACAACGGCCAGGAGTGTTGTCGGTCCTACCTCGATCTTGAAAAGAGCCTTATTATTTTTAATGCTTTCGGTTGCGGTCACCTTTTTTATAGCCGGCATAATGTCATTGAATGAATGGTTGACGCTTGCCGCTACCGATTTCCCCGGATGGGTGATACCCGCAATATCTTCCTTGTTCATTGTTTCTTTTTTGATGTATTTTTGGTATGCATATACGAATACGGAAGTCTTAAAATATGAATTTATTTCAGTGATAACTCATAAATTCAGGACGCCGTTAACGAGGATAAAGTGGTCCGTGCAGATGCTTGAGAATTCCACAAATGATGAAGAGAAGACCATGGCCGCGGAAGAGATCGCCGCCTCCGCCCAGACATTGGTCGATCTGACCGATATTCTTGTTGATGCCAGCAGAATGGAAGGGCATCAGTATCAGTATAAATTTTCTATCAAAAATTTGAATTATATTGTTGAGCGAGTTTATGAAGCAACAAGAGAAAGAATTGAGAGCAAGGAAATTAACTATAGTTACGTTTATGACGACAGTTTCTCGAAGATATATGCCGATGAACAGAGGCTTTCGTTTGCACTGCAGATACTTTTTGAGAATGCGGTAAATTACACACCGCAAGGAGGTTCGGTTTCGGTCAGGATCTCGAAAGAGAAAGACGATATTATTTTTTCCATAACGGATACGGGTATAGGAATATCCGCCAAGGAACAGAACTTTCTTTTTTCTAAGTTCTATCGAAGTCGGCGGGCCAAGCTTACGGATCCGAATGGAATGGGTATAGGAGTTTTTATGGCAAAAAAGATAATAGAACGCCACGAGGGGAAAATATGGGCCACTTCGCCGGGACCCAACTGCGGTTCAACATTTTGGGTATCGTTTCCCAATGCGGGCCATTAAAGAAAAAGAGGATCCTTTCTGTTCGTTAAGATCCGGAGTGATCCAAAACATCCGGGTACGGTTCGGATATGTTTATGCTATAGATCACATCTTTTCTTTCCACTATTACATTCCATTTGTTCATCATCGCATGCCTATGCAGTCCCCGGTTTGGATTGAAACATACCGGATATGTAACCATCTCTAAAAAGGATATGTCGCACTCCGTATCTCCGACGCCCACCGACTCTTCCAGTGTCAGGTTTTCCCTTTCCACCGCTCGCCTTACTATGTTTGCCTTGTTGGCGATCAAGTGAAGCTCTTTTACGTCCCCGGTGAATCTATCACCCGGTCCCAGATCATATATGCGCCCGTAGACCTTATCGAATTCGAAATTGCAACAGAACTTGTCCAGAATTCCCTTTGGTGACTGTGAAATAGCCAACAGATAATATCCCTTATTTTTTAGGTTTTTTATAAGAGAACGGGTATAGGTATAGGTTTGCCATTGCATTTTTTTAACCGTCTCTTCGCCTATTTGTATAAAGTCGGAATAGGGGACCCCTTTTATGTTCTCTGTGAATGCAACTATTACCGCATCTATATAATCTTCATAAGGCCCTTTTCTTTCCAGCCAAGAGATCTTTTCCCTTTCGTACCTTTCTTTGGTTTCCGGAGGGAAAATACCTTTTTTTATCAAACCTTCCACCATCTCTATCAGTAAGCTGGAACGGAATAAGGTGCCGTCTATATCGAATATCGCAGTTTTTTGCTTTTTACTCATCGTTCACTATCTGAATTTATCCTATGGTAGTTCTCTCAATTAATTATTAGAAAGCGTTTCTGTATTTGAAAGTATTTTTATTGTATCATATCAGATATGGTTGAATCTAAAGCCGGAGGACGGGAATACTTCATAAAGCTTGTTTCCGAGGCTATTGATGAACTGCCGTCCAATGTTTTGGAAAAGATGTCGAATGTTGCGGTGGTAGTTGAGGATGAGCCTTCACCGGAGCAGAGGAAAACATTAAAGATCCGTAAAGGCGAGACGGTGTTCGGTCTGTATGAAGGCATTCCGCAGACCGAAAGGGGGAGCATGTATCAAGGGTTGCCGGATAAGATAACCATTTTCAGGAGACCGATCGAAGAGGTCGCCGGAACTGAAAACGGTATCAAACGCATGGTAAGAACCACTGTCTGGCATGAGGTGGCTCACCATTTTGGAATGGAAGAGGACGAGGTCAGGGAAGAAGAGAGGCGCAGGGGTTTTTAGTGGACATCATTTAAAATATGAACAATCGGGATATTGGTTTTATGCTTGTAAATGTTATTATAAAATAGCAAGTCCAAGAGGACTTGATGCTGAATTTTTATGTCATTTGATATGAAAGGAAAAGGTTATTCTCTTAAACAGACCCCTGTTACACACGGTAATAAAACCGTGGTATCCAACATTAAGCCGGTCAGAACTTTTGTGAGCGATGTTGTAGATCTTAAAAGAGAGGGAGGTCTTGATGACAATGCTATTCAGAAACTTCCCGAAAGGATCCGGGTGGCGATCAAACGTCATGAAGAAGGTTCCATTCCCACGCAGTCAAAGACGGTCTTTTTCAACCCTAAAGACGATAAACCTATTTTTACCGAGGAAAAAAAGGAAAAAGATGTAGTTCTGGATAAGGCGCCGAAGAAAAAAGAAGAGAAGCCGGAAACTGAGATAAAAAGTTCCGCCGAAGTTTCTAAGCCCGAGGTCCCGGTAAAAGACAAACCCGTTGTGAGATTCGCCGGTGAAGACATGATCGGCGAAAAGGATGGTAAGGAGGAAAAAGCAAAAAAAGAATCAGTTCCGGTAATTGAAGATAAAGAAAAGAATAAGAAGCCTGATGTCGGGAATGAAAAGAGGGAAGACATTCCAAAGAAGGTTGAAGGTGAGAGAGAGGAAGAGGCGAGCCCCGTTCCTTCGAGGGTTTCACCAAAAAAGGATGATGTGAAGATGCCTCCTAAAAATGTCCATCCGGAAAAAAGCATCGATGTAAAGAGAAAGCAAATAAACAAAGTCATTAAAGAAAAGGAGGAGGAGTTGGCAAGAGTCACGGAAGAGATCGAGGAACTGGATAGGCGACTTGACAGGGCGAAGATAGACGGCAAAGAACTCGAGAATAAAAGGAAACCCCTTATTGAACGTGAAAGGCAGGCGGAAAGTGAGATCGCTAAGATAACAGAAGAAGAAAATAATGCCCGGTCTGATGAGGAATTGAAGAGAAGTCTGAGCAAGAAACGTTGGGAGATCGAAGAAGAGAGGCAGAGGCAAGAGAAGGAGAGGTGGGATATTGACAAGGAGATCTCCCGAATAGATGAGGAGATACTCGATATACAAAAGGTAAAGGAGGGTCTGAATGATAAAAGGGAGAAGATCGACACGGAGAGGCTTAGATTTGAAGGGATGAAAGACATTCTGAGTTCGGAAGAAAGGAAAGAAAAGATCAAGGAAAGACTTACCGAGTTGGAAGGGAAAAAGAAGGAGCTTGAAAACGAATGGGATATCAAGAATGATCAAAAAGAAGCCGCGAAAGAGAAAATCGTCTCTCTTCAAGAAAAGAAAGAGGAGGTGGAGAGACACATAGATGAGATAGAGGAGAAAGAAAGCACCACTCATGACGCGGCGACTGTGCATAAAATTGAAAAGAGCCGATGGGAGGCCGAAAAGAGAAGGCGGGACATAGAGCAAAGAAGGTGGGAGCTTGAAGATACTTTAAAGGAGTTGGAAAATAAGATGTTGTATCTGGAAAATCGTTATAGAGGATTTCTCAAAGAGTCGGAAAGTCTCGGGTCTTCTATTCGAAAAATCGATGACTTCATTAAAAAAACTAAGGATGAGAGAGAAATATCTGATAGTGATGTAAAATTTTGAAGGTAGATCATGAGTGAAGAACTTTCTAACATTCTAGATATTGCATTTCTTGGGAACACCATTGCGGATTATCTGATCGCGATCGCGGTTTTTTTGTTAGCTCTGATCTTCTTTAAGATATTAAGAGAGATGATCCTTAAACGTTTGGAAGAGCTTGCAAAGAAGACGGAGACGGACCTTGATGAGACATTAATAGGCATAGTGCGCTCTCTGAGGCCTCCTTTTTACTTTTTCATTTCTTTTTATCTGGCATTATTTTTCGTGGAACTTCATCCCTCTGTGATGACGGGGATAACCTACGTTCTGATCATATGGGTTGGATATCAGGTTGGTGTGGTCTTTTCCGTTTTGATAGATTACATCATTGGAAAAAAGACCTCTGTTGAAAAGGAAGCCCATACTCAGGCCGCAATGCATCTTTTGGGTACGATCGTTAAAGTGGTCGTTTGGATCGTTGTAATACTTTTTGTGCTCTCCAATATGGGTGTCAATGTCACATCGATAATGGGAGCTTTGGGAATCGGGGGTATTGCGATTGCTCTTGCGGCTCAGAATATCCTAAATGATCTATTCAGTTCATTCTCGATATATTTTGACAAACCATTCGAGGTGGGTGATTTCATAATGGTGGGAGACCACATGGGAGTGGTGGAGTATATCGGGGTCAAGACGACTCGCATAAGAGCATTGCAAGGTGAAGAAATCGTACTTTCCAATCAAGAACTGACCAGCGCAAGGATACAGAATTTCAAGAAGCTTAAGGAAAGAAGGGTTGTTTTCCATTTCGGGGTCACTTATGACACTCCGAATGATACACTCAAAAAAATAGCCGAGGGTGTCAAGAAAATAATAGAAGACTCCGAAAGGTCACGCTTTGACAGGGCGCATTTCTATCGTTTTGATGAATCTTCTTTGACCTTTGAGGTGGTGTATTTTCTTCTTTCCTCAGAGTACAACGAATACATGGACACTCAGCAAGAGATCAACCTAAAGATAAAGGAAATGGTTGAAGGGGAAGGGGCCGGATTCGCCTACCCGACACGCACTTTATATATTCAATCCGATCAACAGACGGTCACTTAATTTAGATCTTTCGATCGATCTATCCGCCATGAAAGAAAATGAGGAACACTTTCTATAAATCCGCGGTTCGCCCTCTTAAGAGTGGAGCTGTTTGCGTAATTCCGACCGACACACTTTATGGTTTGGTTGCTCTTGCCGCAGATATGGATGCGGTAGAGAGAGTTTATGCGATCAAAAGGCGCGATAGCCGAAAACCTTGTATCATATTGATAAGTGATATTGAGACCGTGGGCCTTTTTGGGGTCAGTTTAAATGAAGATGAAAAAGAGTTTTTGAATGAATATTGGCCCGGACCGAACAGTATAATATTGGACGCGGAAAGCGGACCCGAGTATTTGACAAGAGGATCCGGCACTCTTGCTTTTCGCGTACCTGCCGATAATGACCTCAGGTTATTCTTGAAAGAGACAGGACCCTTGGTAGCTCCGAGTGCGAACCTTGAAGGTATGAGACCTGCGGTTTCAGTCTCGGAAGCCCGCCTTTACTTTGGAGATACTGTCGATCTTTATATCGATGCAGGTAGAAAGGACGGCCCACCATCATCACTTTTCAGATTTGAAGATGGCCGTTTGATAAATTTACGTTAAATATGGAAGACAATATATATCCTGAGGGTTCAGCTGTCATAAGGGCCACTTCTGCGGTAATGACCGTTAGTCCCGATGATCTTTTGGAAGAAATAGAAGAGCGATTCAGAAAGCAGGAAAGCGGTTTGGACACTTTTCAGTACGTTTATGTTTTGGATGATGATCGAAAACTTCTCGGTGTTTTATCAATGCGCGATATTCTATCCAACCCCCCGAAAACTTCGGCCAAAGAGGTTATGTCCGGTTCTTTCATTCATGTTTCGCCGGAAACGGACCAAGAGGAAGCCGCCATCAAAGCTTTAAGGAAGAAGATAAAGGCGATACCGGTTTTAAAGGAAGACGGGACATTCATGGGCGTTCTTACCGCCAGGACCCTTTTTGAGATACTTCTGGAAGAACATAGTGAAGACTTGCTTCATATCGGTGGAGTGCAAAAAATATATTCGGCCAGTGCCATTATAAAAAGTCGGATACGGGTTCTCGTATCAGCTCGTCTGCCGTGGCTGTTGATAGGTTTGGCCGGAGGTTTTTTGGCAGCCTTGGCGGTGGAAAGTTTTGAAGAGGTTCTGCAAAATTATATCGTTCTGGCCTTCTTTTTACCGCTGGTAGTTTATATGAGTGATGCGGTTGCCGGACAGACCATCACCATATTCATACGTGCAATGGCTTTGGATCACTCATTCTCGGTTTGGCGATATGTTTTCCGCGAGCTTGGCCTTGGTCTATTGCTGGCTTCCATAATGGGAGTTTTATTGGCTTCGGTAAGTTTGCTGTGGTTCGCCGATCCGGGCCTGTCCCTGGTACTGGGGATAGCTCTATTTTTGTCTGTTTTGGTGGCTGTATCGATAGCTCTTTTTATGACCATATTTCTTGACTTTTTAAAGAAAGATCCTGCAGTCGGGAGCGGGCCTTTTGCCACCATAATCATAGATATTGTCACCATATTTATTTATTTTATGGTCGCCAAGAGTCTGATGCCCGTTTTTGTTGCTTGATATCAGAGTGTCAATATCGAGACTTTTCGGATCATCCCTCAAAATTACCGGCTAGATCATAAACAAGGATATTGACAGAAATCTTGCGTTTTTATCAAGTTTTATTATAATGACTTTAAATAAGGGTGGTTATGCCCCTTTGTTTGATTTGATTCGTGGAATTTAAGCGGCAAAATTTACACGATTCTATTTTGAGTTATTTAAGTTTAAAGTGTTTGAGCGCGAATGAGTGCGGACCGCGAACTTAAAATTATCAGCTTATTAAAAATAACGATTATGAGGAATCTTATAATAATCGCTCTAATAGCAATTATCGCCATTGTCCTTGCTGTCATGGTATTTGGTGAGCGTGAAGAAGAGCGCGTAGAGTACACCATGGATGATGCGAGGTCCATTGCCGAGAATTGGATGGAAAACCATTCCCCTACATATACTTTCGACGGATCCGGATTGGAATTGGTTGACGAGAGGGAAATAGACGAATCAACCTTCGAGTTCACTTTTGATTTCGAATCCTCGGCCGCGGGATTTGGAGACAGAACTGACGAGATGGTTGCGCAGGTCATAACTCCTCACACCACCGTAGTGGTTGTGGAAGAAGGTGAGGTCGTAAGCGCCATTACGGATGGTGTTTATTCAGAACTTGATGAAGAGATGATAGAGGATGAGCCGGCCGAGCAGACGGTTTCCGTTTATTTCATGACGGTCGTGGATGGAGAGGAGCAACTTGCGAGTGTCGAGAGGGTCGTGGTTGATGAGAACGTTGAACACGCCACTCTGGAGGCTCTTCTTGCCGGACCCACCGAAGAAGAGGAGGATATGGGTTATACCACCGCCATAAACGAAGGTGTTTCCATTATCAGCCTTACCATAGAGGACGGTGTGGCCATGGCGGATTTCAGTTCTGAGTTGGACGAGGGAGTTGCCGGTTCAGCAATGGTTATGGCCGTCAGGGGACAGATAGAAGAGACCCTTACGCAGTTTGACAACATCGATGAGGTGGTTATCAGCGTTGAGGGTGAAACTGAAGAGATACTTCAACCGTAACACCGATAGATAAGAATGAATTTCCAAAACATCCCCCAAAGGGGGATGTTTTTTATTAGATCAATTGATTGTGATATAGTAGATATGATTACAAGATTAATCAAAAAAAATATGAAAGGATATATTGTGAACATAGAAGA
This sequence comes from Candidatus Campbelliibacteriota bacterium, assembly GCA_007125155.1. Taxonomy (GTDB): domain Bacteria; phylum Patescibacteriota; class Minisyncoccia; order Phycocordibacterales; family CSBR16-193; genus SKVL01. The sequence continues at coordinate 13,297 of SLDR01000037.1, forward strand.
CGAGACCAAAGATAATACCGATTATCGACGTGTTCTTTACACAAGCAAGCACAGTCAGCTTGTGGTCATGAGCATAGAACCGGGGGAAGAGATCGGTGAAGAAGTTCATGAGCTTGATCAGTTCATCAGAATAGAAAAAGGCAAGGCGAAGGCGGTTTTGAATAAAACGGAGGAGTATGAGTTGAAGGATGATTGGGCGGTCGTGATCCCGGCCGGTGTTTGGCATAATGTCATCAATGTTGGTGATGAGCCACTGAAGATATATACTATTTATTCTCCCCCGGAGCATAAAGATGGAGTTGTACAGAAAACCAAGGCCGATGAGACAGAGGAACATTTTGACGGGGTGACCACCGAGTAACCGAATGGTTTTCTTTATAAAAAACGCGCGGGTCCGGTATCCGCGTGTTTTTATAATTGCCTATTTATGGTCGGTTTGATATATTGACGAGTAGATCGTAAATTTTAAAAAAAGGAGGTATGTCAAATGACGGACATTTTTATCTACTCCGATGTGGATGTGTATTGGATCTTCTTAGTTATTCTTGTCATTTCTTTTATATGCTTTATTATTATCTTCTTTTCCGACTCTCGTTATCTCGGATCACCTCGAAGAGGGCTATTTAAAGACTTTAGAATAAGCCGGAAAAAAAATAGAAAGCTTGACCTGGCGGATTTTAGATCAAAGAGTGATAGGAGTATGTTGATGTGTCCGGGTTGCGGTTATTCCGGTGTTCCGTATCGAGAAGAAAGTGAAACCTACTGTGTCAAGTGCGGAATGACCATATATATCCGCGGTCCGAATCTTTTTGTTCGACATCCCTCATTAAGAGAGCGTGGGTTAGAATGAGCTTGATGTGATGTGAAGTCAAACGGAGCATAAGCGCTGACCTTGCGGAAACCGCTTGCATCTCAAGCGGTTTTCAACTTTTTTCGCCTCGTCGATATCCACTATTTACATATTTGATAATAGGAAGTATCATTCCGTCAGATCGAATATTAAACTTTAAGGAGGTAAAGGGCCATGTTAAGGGAGAGGGCTTGGGCGATGTTCTTCGCCATTCCTTTGTCGTTTTTGAGTTCTTTTAAAAAGGACAAACATTCAAACGGTGAATTGGTATGCTCTGACCTGGGGGAATGGAGAAACCGATCAGTGTCCAGTCTTCCCAAGTTTCCTTTAGTGCAGGCGGTCCCGATTCCCAAAAAGGATCTTAAGGTTCATGACATCGGAGGATCCTGCGGATTGAAGTGCCCCGGTTGCGGATACTTGGGGGTCATGCCGAGACACTGTGAGATGTTCAAGTGTCCCACCTGTGAGAAGGACATGCACTTGATCGGCCGGACGGTCCATATCTGGTATTAACCATGATTTGTTAAGTAAAAAACCGCTCTTTTGAGCGGTTTTTTCATGCTCCTACTTTATGACCGGTATGTTAAGCTCCGTCGGATTCCATGCAGGCGGGCGGATCCGTTAGAGTACCTTTATTGATATTTAATGAGGGGTTTTTTCATTGAGTCGCACCAAGATCGGTTCCGCACCGTGTTCGGTTTGTGGTTTTTACCCACTCTGAACGTTTTTTCGAGTTTTCGAGCATCCATGTTACAATGGAGAACATAGATAGATATCTTTAAAAATTTAATTCTTCAGTTTATGAAAATACCTTCGGAGAATTATCAATTTTCAAACGAAAAAACCATCATTCTGGTCACCGGGGCTCAGGGAGCGTTGGTTTATTTTGCCAATGAAGGGGAAGTTGATCTGGTGTCGGAGATAGAGGCGGATAAGATCGAGGATACCGACAAGTCGGGTATATTCAGGGTGAAAAGACCCAAGATGGTCCACCACGGAGTATCTTTCGAAGACAAGCAAGAGAAGATAAAAGATAAGACGACGAAAGATTTTTTGAAAAAGCTTCGCGTGGAACTTAAAGAGTTGAAGGTTTCGGAGGGGGTTGATTCGGTCTTTCTTTTCACGCCGGATTTCATGGAAGGTCACATACTCGAATCTTTTCCCTCGGAGATGAAAGACAGGGTGAAGAATGTCTTTGTTGGCAATTATAGGAAAGAACACCCCTTGGATCTGGTGAAGAAAATAGGGTCTTTTAGGGACGATAAGAGGGTAAAACCTGTCGGCGAAGAGGCCCTTAAGATCTTAAAAAAAGGAAAGGAGGACAAGGGGTAAAACATTGACGAATTCTTTAAATTGTGTTAAAGATAATAAAGGAAGTTCTTAACATCAACATCTCGTCAAATCTCGTCAAAGGGAGGAGAAAATGAGCCGGATATTTTTTTCGATCGGCTTGAGTATTATCTTTGTTTTTGTCGTTGTAACTTATGGTAACTGGTACTTCTCTCTGCCGGTCGTGAAGTATGATCCGTCGGGAGAGATAGTTGCTATCGAGATCGACGGCAAGTATTTTGACCCCGATCAGATTGAGATCGGAGACAGGTACAGGAAAAAATGGGTATCTTCCGAGTGGGAGATGCCCTGACCCCAAGAGATGAGGTGAATGATCTAAAAACCCGCTTGATATATCGGCGGGTTTTATATTTAAAGTTTCTTAACTTTTTCGTCTTCTGACTCCGGCAATGACCCTGGAGTCATTCTTTATTGTATCCACTATGGTGTCGAGGTCATCGGTTATGGTGTATAGTTTTCTGTCCCCGTCCTTTATCGTTCCTCGGTTCTCAAGAGAATCCTTTAAAAAAGTGTCCAAAGGTCTCCAGTATTCTTCTCCAAATAGAAGAATGGGGATCTGGTGAAGTTTGTTTGTCTGAACCAGTGTGATCACCTCAAAGAATTCATCCAGTGTGCCAAATCCGCCCGGAAAATAGACGAAAGCTTCAGCGGAAAAGGAAAGACAGACTTTTCGACTGAAAAAGTAATGGAATTTAAGGGATTCCGTTACGTATCCATTGGTTCTTTGCTCCCTCGGAAGATCTATACAGAAGCCTATGGATTCTCCTCCGGCCTCATGGGCTCCGCGATTTGCCGCCTCCATAATTCCGGGACCTCCTCCGGTGATGACGGAGAACCCCGTTTCTTTAACTATTCTACTTCCGAGTTCTCTTGCTTTTTGATAATAGTGGTCTTCCTCCGTCAGAACCGCGGAACCGAAGATCGTGACTGAAGAAGGATGATTTGCAAGGAAGTCGAAGCCTCTTTTGAATTCCTTGTTTATGATACTTATTCTTTCTTCGGCCTCCCTTTGCATCATCTCAAGGGTAAAAGGGGCGGTTTGTGATTCAGGGTGCTGGTCTTCTTTAAGCATGTCTATGTATTTTTAAATTTGCTGGTATGATGGACATGATAACACATATTTTAATTAAGTTTGTCCGTCTAACCATGAACAGTTCTTTCTCTTTTAAAGTGTCAAAACACCAGACCGGGTCAATGGCGCGCTCCGGAAAGCTAATGACGCCACACGGGGTCATCAATACTCCGGCTTTCATACCGGTCGGTACCAAAGCCGGCGTGAAGGCATTGACTCCTGAAATGGTGGAGAGTGTGGGTGCTCAGGCGGTTCTCGCCAACACTTATCATCTATATCTTGAGCCGGGTCACAAAGTGATCGCCAAAGCCGGTGGTTTGCACTCATTCATGAACTGGAACGGCCCCATCTTGACAGATTCGGGAGGTTTTCAGGTGTTTTCTTTGGGTTCCGGCCTTGACGGTGGTGTTTCAAAGATATCGGCCGGGATCCGGGAAAGAGGAAGTTTCAGATGTTCGGGTACGATCTGTTCAAAAGTAAAGATAAATGAAAACGGGGTGATATTTCCTTCCTTCAGGGATGGGAGTCTTCATGAGTTCACGCCTGAAAAGAGTATGGATATTCAACATGATCTGGGTCCCGATATCTTTTTTGCTTTCGATGAGTGCACTTCTCCTTTGGCCGATCATGACTATCAAAGATCGGCCATGGAGAGAACCCATCGATGGGCCGAAAGATGTATTGAGAGACATATTTCCAACCGTACCGCCTTTGAAAAGCAACTTCTCTTCGGTGTGGTCCAAGGAGGAAGGTTCGAGGACCTTAGAAGGTCAAGTGCTCGCACTCTCTCACGGATGCCGTTTCCCGGCTTCGGCATAGGAGGCTCTTTCGAGAAGAAGGACATAGAGACTGCCGTACGTTGGGTCACGGAAGAATTGCCTGAAGATAAACCCAGACACTTGTTGGGGATAGGGAACCCTGAAGATATATTCGGCGCCGTGGAGAGCGGGGTGGATATGTTCGACTGTGTATCCCCGACCAGACTCGGCCGGAACGGCACCCTTTATACAAGATCTGGAATTCTCAATATAAGGAACAGCTCTTTCAGGGAGGACTTTACTCCCATAGATCCGAAATGCGACTGTTATACATGCAGGAACTATACCCGCGCTTATGTTTCCCATCTGTTCCGTTCCAAAGAGATGTTGGGACCCACCCTCGGTTCCATTCACAATCTAAGATTTTTGATATCCATGGTCGAAGGGATAAGAGATTCAATAGTGGAAGGATCATTCTTTGACCACAAAGATACATTTTTTGAAGAATTTTACGGCAAAACATAAATGAGAAGCCTTCCCGGATAATGCGTCTTTGGCTAAAGAAGTCACGGCTTTTTAAAAGAGGTGTCATCGTGTTATAGTTTGCCTGCTTATGAAGAAAGAAGGTCTTTTTAAATTAGCAAGTGAATATGAGCCGGCCGGAGATCAACCGGAAGCCATATCTTTACTTTCCGACGGCCTTGAAAAAGGGTATCCTCATCAGACCCTTTTGGGAATTACGGGATCGGGGAAGACCTTCACCGTTGCCAACGTCATAGAGAAGTATCAGAAACCCACGTTGGTGATCGCTCATAATAAAACTTTGGCGGCTCAGCTTGCACAAGAATACAGGTATTTTTTTCCCGATAACGCGGTATCTTATTTTGTTTCTTATTACGATTACTACCAACCTGAGGCCTACGTTTCTGTTACAGATACATACATAGAGAAAGAAGCACAGATCAATGAAGAGATAAATCGCCTTCGCCATGAAGCCACACAGGCCTTGCTCGTATCTCGCGATGTTATTGTGGTCGCTTCGGTTTCATGTATATACGGCTTGGGAAGTCCTGTTGAGTATGAAAAAGTGAATTTCAAGATAGAGGTGGGGATGGAAATGTCTCGAACCGCCATGCTCTCACGACTGGTCGGAATACACTTTCAACGCACCACCGCCGATCTGAACCCCGGATTCTTCCGTGTCATCGGAAATTTTGTCGAAGTAATGCCGGTCAACGAAAGGAAAACATATCGGATCGCGATAAAGGGAGGGAAGATAGATTCCGTGATCGTTCTGGATGCGGTAACATCTTCCGTTATTGGAGAACCTGAGACGGTATTCATATTTCCGGCTCATCATTTCGTTACTCCGGAGAATGAAATATCCAGGGCATTGAAAGACATAGAGGACGAGCTTTATTTAAGACTTGAAGAGCTTAGGCGGGAGGGAAAAAACTTGGAAGCCGAACGTCTTTCCAGGAGGACCAGATATGACATGGCAATGATCAGAGAGGTCGGTTATTGTAAAGGTATAGAGAACTACTCAAGACATTTTTCCGGTCGCGCCAAGGGGGATGCGCCCGATACGCTTCTTTCGTATTTTCCTCACAATGAAGAAGGGGAGCCGGATTTTCTTACAGTAATAGATGAGTCTCACGTGACGATACCCCAGATAGGCGGGATGTATGCGGGGGATCGTTCAAGAAAGAAGTCTCTCATTGACCATGGTTTCAGACTGCCATCGGCTCTGGATAACAGACCTCTTACCTTTAATGAGTTCGCCTCTCGAGTGGGGCCGGTAATATATACTTCAGCAACCCCGGGTAAATATGAAAGGGAAAATAGTGAGCAAGTAGTTGAACAGGTAATAAGACCCACAGGCCTCATCGACCCCGAGCTGTCTATCAGACCGGTTGCGGGGGAAGGGGGATCACCGAAAGGTCCTGGAAGGGCCGGCAGATCACGATCAAAGAGCGACGGGGAGGCATATACGGGTCAGGTTGATGATTTTGTGAATGAGGCGGTGATGGAGATAGATAAAGGTGGGAGGGTGTTGGCCACGACACTTACCAAAAGGATGGCCGAGGACCTGAGCGATTATCTGAAGGAAAAAGGGTTAAAGGCGGAGTATCTGCATAGTGATATAAAGACCATTGAAAGAATGGAGATAATAGCTTCTTTAAGGAGAGGTGATTTTGACTGTTTGGTCGGTGTTAATCTGTTAAGGGAAGGCCTGGACTTGCCCGAGGTTTCATTGATAGGGATACTCGATGCCGACAAAGAGGGATTTTTGAGATCGGAAACCGCAATTATACAGATAATAGGAAGAGCGGCTCGCAATATATCCGGCAGAGTGATCCTTTACGCGGATCATCTCACCGGGTCGATAGATAATGCCGTAAAAGAAACGGAACGACGACGCGCGATCCAGATAGCCTTTAATGAAAAACACGGTATTACTCCGAAGAGTATCGATAAAAAGATACATGAAATAACGTCTTCTTTGGAGAAAAAGCGGAGGGACGTTGCAGGTAATATTTTGGACATGGAGAAGGTGACCGGAAAAGCCGAAATCCGAAGATCTCTGAAAGCCAAGGAAAAGGAGATGGAGGAAGCGGTCCGAAGGTTGGACTTTGAGACCGCCGCCGTAATTCGCGATGAAGTCTATATGCTGAGGGAAATGATAAAAAAACGTGGATAAACGGTTTGTTATTTTCGTGTCGTGTTAGTATACTTAAATTCAAATCTTTAAACAGACCTTAATTTTTTATCAATGGAAGACAAAAACATAATGGGTGCGGCCGAACAGGATATTGCGGGAAAAAAGGTAATGTGGGTGGAGGACGACCCGATTTTAAATGAAATAATGGAGAGATGGCTTGCTCGTTATAACGTAGATCTGGTTCATGCCACTAATGGTACAGATGGTTTGGAGCTACTGAAGAAAGAACGTCCCGACATACTTCTTTTGGATATAATGTTGCCCGACATTGACGGTTTTAGCATTTTGGAAGATATGAAAAAGGATCCCGATCTGAAGGATATACCGGTCATTTTATTCTCAAATTTGAGCCATCAGGATGATTTTGATAAAGGGTATAAACTGGGAGCGTCCAGATTCATTGTTAAGTCCACGGTTTTTTTGGAAAATTTAGCCGGAGAAATACGCAATGTTTTAAGGGAACACGGACGCCTTTAAAGTTTTGCCAAGACTTATTTATGTCATTGCAGATCGGTATTGGTTTTTCGGATGGCAGAGATGCTTACGCCGTAGGCGTTAATGCCTGTCTTGACGCTTTGAGGAAGGTCAAAATGGACAGTCCGCTTTTCGGGTTGGTATTTTCTTCCGGTTCGTATGACCACAAGAAGGTGGTTACCGGTATCAAGTCGGTCCTTAAAGATGTTCCATTGATAGGAGCTTCCTCGGCGGGAGAGATAGTTCACGGCAGTATAGTTAATAAGAACTCGGTACTGGTCGTGCTTATGGGGGGTGACGGTATATTCTTTTCAACCTGCTCTAAAGGATTCAGTCATTCCATGGCACCCGATTTGATCGGGAAGGAGGCCGGGGAACGATTGATGCGCGAGATGGGAGCAAGACCGGATATTTCTTTTATTTTCAGTGACGTTCTGTCCGAGGTGGAGCAACACAAGGTGGCCGAAGGATTATTGAAGGCGACCGGAGCGCCGATCTTCGGAGGCGGTTCGGCTGATAATTTCGAGTTCAAAAGAACCTTTCAATACTTTAAGGACAGCGTCGTTATTGATAGCGCCGTTTTCGCTTCACTTAAGGGGGACCTAAAGTTTGGGATAGGGATCGATCACGGAATGTTGCCGGTGGGTATGCCCAGGGTGGTAACGGAATCAAAAGGGGTCAATGTGAATAACATTGATGGAAAACCGGCGATCAGTTTGTATGGGGAATATTTCGGATACAAAGATCTGCAGCCTTTCATTGCCGAACCGATCGGTAAACTTTCCTTATCTTATCCCTTGGGATACAGATGGGATATCGTTGATGAAGATCTCATTGTAAGAGCTCCTCTTCTTTTGAAAAGTGACGGTTCAATGGTCTGTACCGATAATGTGCCCGAGGGTAGTTATGTTCAGATAATGATAAGTGATAAGGATGAGTCGCTGAAAAGTGTCGATAGGGCTGCCAAAAAGGCTCAGTCAATGTTGGGTGAGGACGAAAAAGCCTCGCTGGCTTTGTTGGTAAGCGGTGCCGGGCGCAGGTATTCATACGGAGAAAGCCTTGATGACGAGGTAAGAAAGGTCGAAGAGAGTTTGGGTTACAAGGTCCCGATCGTCGGATTTTACAGTTACGGAAGCATGTGTGCGATAAAGGGTGAAGCTGATCGCAGCAGTTACTTTCAGGACAGTTCGATCGGCATTTGTTTACTGAAGTGATATGGAGAAAAAAAAGAAAGACCTATCATCGGTTTTCCAGGTAACGGTATCATTTTTGGTCCTTTATGTTGCCACCATGGTCGTCATATTCATACCCGACCTCGACCACGACCTTATCAGGTTCTCTCTTTTAAGTTCTCTCTTCGTTATCTCCTTCCTTTTTCAGTTCTACATTTTGAATTACAAGACAAAAAGCGAGAAGGTAAATAGAAACAGGCTTAAATGTTTACTGGGAGAGCAGGACAAAACCGCCAGAATGCTAATACGGCGTGATCGGGCTTTAACCAATGCGAATAAGCGTTTAAGGGAGATCGATAAACTTAAGTCGGAATTCATTTCCGTTGCGGCTCATCAGATGCGCACACCGCTATCCGGCATAAAATGGAGTTTGGATATGCTTGTAAAGGAAACATTCGGTCCGGTAAATGTAAAACAAAAGAGACTTCTGATGAAGAGTCATGAGAGTAATGAGAGGATGATACTCCTTGTTAATGATCTTCTTAAGATAGACAGGCTTGAGTCCGGGAGGTCCAAGTTCGAATTCGTCAGAGTGAATCTTAAGGACATAGTTGATAACGTTCTGTATTACGTCAATCCTCAGGCTGAGAGGAAAAATATAAGGATAAATCTTTCCGCGGAGGATATGTTGCCGTTCGTTAATGTTGATACGGAAAAAATGCGAGAGGTGGTACAGAATATCATAGAGAACGCCGTAAAGTATTCAAAAGAAGAAGGGGACATAGACATAAATATATACACTGAAAATGAAAATGTCGTTTTGAGTGTGAAAGATAACGGCATAGGAATACCCGAAGATTTCAGGGATAATGTTTTTACGAAGTTTTACCGCGGAGGTAATGCGGTAAAGATCAAGACCGAAGGGAACGGACTCGGCCTGTATGTTTCTAAAGAAATAGTCAAAAAACACGATGGAGATATAAGTTTTGAAAGCAAGGAAGGCGTAGGAACGGTATTTTATGTTCGTATTCCGGTTGCGGATAACTTTAAGGAATAGCCCAATTTATATGATATAATTCATTACATAATAAAGTTTTTATGGCTAATAAAATATTAATAATTGAAGATGATTCTTTTTTCGCCGATGTTTTGAAGAAGAAGCTTGAGAGCCAAGAGTGTGATGTTCACTGCGCCGCCGACGGACTGGAAGGTTTTAAAAAAATAAAGGAACTGAAACCCGACCTTGTTTTGCTGGATATCCTACTACCCAGTTTGAACGGTTATGAGATCCTTGAGAGAAAAGGAAAGGATGACGAGATAAAGGATATCCCGGTGATAGTCATATCCAACTCGGGCCAGCCTGTAGAGATCGAGAGAGTTCTGGAACTTGGGGCTCGTGATTATTTAATAAAAGCTCAATTTGGACCCAATGAGGTAATGAACAAGGTTGTTGCCTGTCTCGGGGATCTTAAGGCGGACGATATTGAGGACGTATCTTTGGAAGGAAGAAATATATTCATTGTTGAGGACGATGATTTCTTAAGTACTCTCCTTAAGGAAAAGTTTCAGGTTGAAAAGGCTAATGTTACACATGTTACGAATGGGGAAGAGTTAATGACGGCGGTTGAAACCGTAAAACCCGATCTTATTCTGCTGGACATCGTCCTTCCCCGTATGGACGGTTATGAGATATTGGAGACCGTGAAGAATAACAAGAATTTGGGCGATGTACCGGTTATCATGCTTTCAAATCTGAGTCAGGATCGTGATATAGAAAAAGGAAAGGAGAAGGGAGCTGAAAAGTTCCTGGTAAAAGCTCTTTTTTCACTTGATCAGATAGTCGCGGAGGTTAAGAAGACATTAAAAGGTAAATAATTACTATTATGGCTGAAAATTTGAATGAAAAGACGATCGTATGGGTTGAAGATGACAATTTCCTGGGAAATGTGATCAGCAAGAAGCTGAGTGCGGAAGGGGCAAAGGTGATATATATGAACACCGGAGCCAAAGCGCTGGAGGCCTTGGAAGATCTGGTTCCAGATCTGATACTTTTGGATGTTCTGCTTCCGGATAAAGACGGATTTGAGGTTTTGGAAGAAGTGAAGAGAAGTTCTCGCCTTAATGATGTTCCGGTCATAATGTTTTCCAATCTGAGCCATGAAGAGAACATGATAAAAGCGAAAAAAATGGGAGCTCTTGATTTTTACGTTAAATCCAATATGACCCCTGATCAGATAGTCGAAAATGTAAAAGAGGCCATCTCCTAGAACTTCCCAAGATAAAGAACGGAAAGCACTTATAATAAGTGCTTTTTTGTGTTATAATTTGCGCCTCCATGAAAAGCCAAGGAAACAAAAAAAGATCGGGAAATGACGACCTGAACACCGAACCGATGATAGAAGTTATAAAGGCGAGAACCCATAACTTAAAGGACCTCTCGGTTTCGATACCGCGAAATGTTCTGGTTGTTTTTACGGGGCTATCCGGCTCAGGTAAGTCTTCTTTGGCCTTTGATACCGTATTCGCCGAAGGTCAGAGGCGATACATAGAATCCCTTTCGGCTTATGCCCGTCAGTTTTTAAAGCAGATGCAGAAGCCCGATGTTGATGAGATAAGAGGACTTTCACCGGCCATATCGATCGACCAGAAGTCTAGATCCAATAATCCTCGTTCGACCGTAGCCACAATAACTGAAATATATGATTATCTGAGGATATTCTTTGCAAGGATCGGTCGACCTCATTGCCTTGAGTGCGGGAGGGAGATAAGCAAGCTTTCGAATGAAGAGATCAAAGATCTTATATTGAAAAGGGTATCCGATTACGTCTCAGGGAAGAAAAAAGAGAAGATCTCGTTCGTGGAAATATATTCCCCGGTGGTCAGAGGAAGAAAAGGGGAATATTATCAACTACTCTATGACCTATTGGGAAAAGGATATGAAGAGGTCCTTATAGACGGAGAAAAGAAGAGTCTTAGAGAAAAGATATTGATGTCTCGAAACAAACGCCACGACATAGATGTTCTTGTTGACAGTATTGAAGCGGGCAGTTTGCATAAAGCCGATAAAGATGCGGAAGAAAGATTCAGTGAAGATCTCGAAATGGCCTTAACCGAGTCGGATGGTCTGGTTAGGATAACGTTCATTGACAGTGAAGGAGATAGAAAGAAAGAATTCCTTCTTTCTTCGGAGTATTCCTGTCCGTATGACGGCTATTCTTATCCTGAGATCGAGCCCAGATTGTTCTCTTTCAATTCTCCTTATGGAGCATGTGAGAGATGTAAAGGCACCGGGAGCAAGTACTTTTTCAGCAACAAGAAATGCCCCGAGTGTAACGGCACCAGACTTCGTCCGGAAGCGTTGAATGTTTTAATTAAAGGTAAGAATATTGCCGATGTGACATCGCTTTCGATCAAGGATTGCATTGATCTTTTTTCCGATATGAAACTTACCGAAAGGGAGAGGGATATATCGGGTGTGGTCACAAAAGAGATAAGATCCAGGTTGGATTTTATGAAGAATGTCGGAATAGAGTATCTCACTTTGGACCGCAGGGCCAATACCATCTCCGGAGGAGAAGCTCAAAGAATAAGACTCGCTTCCCAACTGGGCGCCGGTCTGGTGGGAGCCTTGTATGTTTTGGATGAGCCTACCATAGGCCTCCATCCGAGGGACAACGCCCGTCTCATAGAGACGCTCCATAGGCTTCGTGACCTGGGTAATACAATAATTGTCGTTGAACATGACGAGGAAACCATTTTTTCTTCGGATTATTTGGTCGACATAGGTCCCGGTCCTGGAGTGCACGGGGGAGAGGTGGTCGTTTCAGGTTACTTGGATGAACTTCTATACGGTGAATCGGACTTTGATTCACTAACCCTTAAGTATTTGAGGGAAGATAAGGAGATTCCGGTGCCTGACTTCCGGAGGGATACCCCGGCCGGCAAGATAGTGATAAAAGGTGGCAATGTTCATAATATAAAAGGTCTTAACGTCAGTTTTCCACTGGGAAAACTTTCTGTTGTGACCGGCGTCTCAGGATCCGGTAAGTCATCTCTCGTTTACGAGATCCTTCACAAGAATCTAAGAGCCAGGCTTAACAGGCGTTACCGTTCGGTTGAGACTTATAACTGCGAGGTTTTTTCCGGCACAGAGTATCTCGCCAGGGAGGTATCTATCGATCAGTCTCCGATAGGAAGGACGCCGAGATCCAATCCCGTCACATATACCGGCGCTTTCAAATTCATAAGGGAATTATTTGCCGAAACATCGAAGGCCAGGATGAAGGGTTGGAAGCCGGGACGTTTTTCATTCAATGTTAAAGGAGGCAGATGTGAGACCTGTTGCGGGAAAGGCGTGATAGAAGTCGAGATGCATTTCCTTCCAACCGTTTACGTGCCGTGTGACACTTGCAGGGGAAAGAGGTTCATGAAAGAGACGTTGGAAGTTAAATATAAAGGAAAGAACATTTATGAGGTTTTGGAAATGACGGTTGAAGAAGCGATAGAATTTTTTATTGATATTCCTGCGATATATGACAGATTGAGTACTTTAAGTGACGTAGGTCTCGGTTACATAAAGCTGGGACAATCGGCCACAACCTTGTCCGGAGGCGAAGCACAGCGGGTGAAAATATCGTCGGAACTTTTCAGGCAACATACGCAAAAAACCATATATATCCTCGATGAGCCGACCATAGGTCTCCATTACGAGGATGTATATCAGCTAATAAATGTTCTGCAAAGACTTGTTGACAAAGGCAACACGGTGGTGGTCATAGAGCATAATCTGGACCTTATAAAGTCGGCAGATCACATTATAGACATTGGACCGGAGGGCGGAGAGAAAGGAGGGAAAGTGATAGCCAAAGGTACACCCGAACAGGTTGCAATGTCCGAAAGATCGTATACCGGTCGATATCTAAAGCCGAAGTTACGACTAAAGGGGGATAAGAAAAAAAAGAAAAGATCATAAAGTTCAAAATAAAAAACCCCGCCAAAGTATGGCGGGGTTTTTTGAAAGACAATCCCTATGACAAACTGATTTTGACAGCTTCAGGTCCTTTCATTCCTTCAGTAACCTCGAATACTACTTCAAGGCCTTCTTTAAGACTGTTGAAATCAACATCGTCTTGAAGATTGTTAGAATGAAAGAAGAGGTCCTTGCTTTCTCCTTCTCGTCTGATGAATCCATATCCTTTGTCCATCAGGCGAATTATGGTACCTTTTTCCATTATTACTCTAACTAATTATAAACAATCAAATATCATGCTTATCGAAGCTAAGAATTGACCTTATCCTTTTCTCGATAGATACTTGATTCATCTAAAGTATACTATATTCCGGCCCTAAGTCAATCAATTTGGCATAATTTTTTTTCTTCCCTCGGGTATATTTATTTTATAGTTCTCTTTGATCTTTCGGCCAATAAGTTTTCCGAGCACATGAGTGCCGTAAGGCATGCACATTTCACCAAA
>SLDR01000034.1 GCA_007125155.1 Candidatus Campbelliibacteriota bacterium
ATTTGGAAGAAGAAGAGGCTTATCTCGCTTTGAATGTTTTGAAAAGCACTGTCGTCTTTGATCCTCAAAGTAAAGAGATAGGATGGGGTATCATGATACCTTCGGAAATACAAATTGCCGGAAATTACCGAGGACAGAATACTTTCATTGCCGTAGCCAGCGCTCCCGGAAATTGGTAGTGAAAGGTTTTTCGGGTTTGTAAATAATTTTCACATAGGTTAACATAAACAGTATCGAACTTGCGATGCTGTTTATATTTTCGAATTTATGAAAATGCGATCAATATCTGGACCCGGGATATTCAAGGGGATTTTTTTGTTTTTGATTCTTCATTTTTTTTTCTTTGTTCCTGGTGCGGTTGATGCGGGATTCGGTGTTACTCCACCTTACTTTCAAAATAGCGAATTGACCCGTAATTCCGTATATGAGCAAAAGATACTGCTTGTTCGAAGCCGTCCGGATTTTGATCTTTTGGCGGAAATAGAGGTTGACGTTCCCGGTGCGGATGAATGGATAACGATAGAACCCGGCAAAGAAGTATTGATGCCGAAGGACGAAAGAATGGTTTCGATCGTCGTCAGTATTCTTGTTCCCGACAAAGCCGACTTTGGCGATTACCGAGGGAACATAAGGATCCGAACAAGCCCGGTTCATGATGAGGACCGAGGTGGCGGAGCGGTAAGCATAGCTCTCGGTGCGCGAATCAATGTTAATCTTTCCGTGATAGATCGTGTTATCCGAGAGTTCGAGGTCAGAAAGGTCGAGATATTGGATTTTAATGAAGGAAGAAAGGTTCGCTGGCTTGAATATCCCGGAAAAATGATCTTTAATATGGCCTTGCGGAATGTTGGTAACGTACCGGTCTCACCTGACAAGGTTGAGGTTGATATATACGACAGTTCCGGTAAGAAGTTGCTTGAGAGGACCACGCATACCAACAAGATCAAGAGAGTTCCTCCTTTTAAGACCGAAGAGGTCTTTGCCGAGTTGCCCTCTCATCTCCCACCGGGAAGTTACCGCGGTAAATTCAGAATATACAATGATGACAAAGAGGTAAGAAGCGGTGAGCTCACTTTCAACATAAGACCGGCCGGGACCATTCCCGGGGATAGCGGGTATGGATTCATGGGTCTTTCTCTTTGGCATAAAACGACCATTGTCGGTCCCATTATTATCGCAGTTACTCTAATTTTTTCTCTGATTCTTTATTTTTCAAAAAGATCACGCCTTTTGTTCATGAAAGCCCTATCTTCATGGAGGAGTATATACAGGTATCCGATCGAGAGGGTAAGAAGATTTGTCAGTCTCGTTTTTAAGGGTTTCGGTGGAAGGAAGTTGAGCAGGGACTAGGTAAGGTTCAAGCGTAACATGAAATACTCAAGCATCTTTAAACCTTTATTTTGGATGCTTTTCATATGCACCGTTGTGACCCCCGGAGCTTTTTCTTCGGGCGTTTTGGAAAGCTCTCCACAGGTGGCGGTAACGGAGGTTTTTGTAGGTATTTGCGGTGACGGTGTTGTTCATCCGGGGCAGGATTGTGATGATGGAGAGGAGTTTAATACAGGGGAGTACTCAATAACCATTGAAGGTAGAGCATGCGGTCCGGATTGTCGATGGGGACCTTACTGCGGTGACGGGATAGTGCAATCTGAATATGGAGAGGAGTGCGACGACGGTACCAATACAGATGAGGGCTTCTGTACCTCAGATTGCAAGGCTCTGCCTCCCGTTTCCCCGCCTCCGGGAGGTTCCGGCGGAGGCGGAGGTTCGTTTTCACCGGGTGAAGACGAGCCCGTACCCGGAACCTTCGTGACCGTAGAAGGCAGGGCTTACCCCAGATCCAACGTTAACATCTTAAAAGACGGGAATGTTATAGGTGTAGTTTCTTCAGATTCTCAAGCCAGATTTTCTTTTTCGACCGACGGGGTTGAGCCGGGTGTTTCAACATTCGGTTTTTGGGCGGAAGATCGACTCGGACTTCGCTCGATCTCTTACACGGTTACATTCGAGGTGTCGGAAGGAGCAAGCACTATGGTTTCCGGTGTTTTCATTCCTCCGACAATTGATATGGAAAAGACAGTGATCGAACCGGGTGATACGGTCAAAGTTTTCGGAACTTCGGTCCCGGATGTCGATATCGAGACCCATGTACATTCTGAGGCAAAGTTGATAAGAAACGCAAGGGCCGATGAGGACGGACGTTGGGAGTTCGAGCTTGATACGACCCCGCTTGAGGTGGGTCAGCACACGGCCCGGTCTCTTTTTAAGCTCGATGTTGAGGGTTCGGTGTTGGAGAGCTCATATAGCCGAGCAAAGACCTTTTTTCTCGGGGTAGATGCTCCGGATCCGGGTTTGACCGCCGATCTGAACCGCGATGGGAGGGTGAATCTCGCTGATTTCTCGATCCTGCTTTTTCACTGGGGGACGAGTAACCCGGCGGGAGATATAAATGGTGATGGTAATGTCGGTTTGGCAGATTTTTCCATAATGCTTTTTCAGTGGACAGGTTGATTCCTTGACCGAACAAGTTCGGTCAAGGAATAAGTATTAATATCTAAATTAGAAATTCGAAATAATAAAGAAATTGGAATATCAAAAAAAAGCAAAAAGTTTCGTTATTCAATATTGAGATTTGAATACTGTTTATGATTTCGGGTTTATAATTTGTAATTTAAAATATTTTACCTTTTTAATTTTGATTCGGTCATATATAATTACTTTAAATATGAAAAGTAGAAATCCCGACATTAATTTTTTGAAAAAGGTTTCCTCTCTCATACTGTTGACTTTTATGGTTTTTCCGATCACCGCTTCAGGCGCTGTTTTGTACATAGATCCGGATGCCGGAGTGGTTTCTCCCGATCAGATGTTCTCCGTTGATATAAGAGTTGATGAACAGGGCGAGTGCTTGAATGTATTTGATGTAAAACTTCATTACCCTGCTGACATGGTGGAAGCAACCTCGGTGAGCAGGGGGCGCTCCATTCTTTCTCTTTGGACGGTCGAGCCTTTTATCGACAACAATAAAGGAGAGATAAAGTTCACCGGCGGGGTCCCGGGTGGTTATTGCGGGCGTATTCCGGGAGACCCCGAGCTCACCAATGTATTGGCTACGATAGTATTTCAACCTCTCGGTCATCAGGGTTTCTCGGGAAATGTCGAGATCGTTTTTGATGAAAGAAGCTCTGTTCTTCTAAGTGACGGGCTTGGGACTTTTGCTGAAACTCAATTTATAAACGCCTCATATGAAACAGGAGAGGAGGCGACTGTTAATGCCGACGAATGGCTTGAGGTCATCCGCGAGGATGGTCGTCCACCTGTTTCATTTGATGTCATCTTGATGCAGGATGAATCTGTTTTTGAAGGTAAATACTATATCGTTTTCTCTACGACCGATAAGGGTAGCGGACTGAGTCACTATGAGGTCAAAGAGGAGGATATTGATCGAGAGGGATTTATTAGAGGTAGTAGAGAAGAAGCCCTTTTTGAAAGAGCTCAAAGCCCTTATTTGCTTAAAGACCAGACCTTAAACAGTAGAATAACCGTCCGCGCGGTTGATAACGTCGGTAACCACAGGGTTGCGTTTTTGACGCCGGACGAGGATCTGAGAATATCGGACGATTGGCCTTTTTTTGCAACTATATCCAAGATAGTATCACAGCATCCCATCTCCTTTGCTTTTACGATGATGTTCATCGCTTTTCTCATTTTCTCCCTCTTTTATCTGCGTCAGATATTGATAAGAAACCCGAAACGCAGTTTCATTGAAGGAAACATTAACCATGATCCCGGATCATAAAATGCGGTACATTTTAAGCACGATCATTTTTTTCATAGCACTTTCAGTGCCCGTTACAATGGCAAATGGTGCCGGTTTATATCTTTCTCCGCCGACGGGGGTCTACGAGGTCGGAGAGATCTTGGAGGTCAGGGTGATGGTCGACCCGGGTATTCATTCGATCAATGCCGTTGAAGGTGAGATCGATATTTCCGAGTCGGGACTGGAGTTGATCGATATTTCAACAGAGGGATCGGGATTTGGAATATGGACGCAGGATCCATCGGTCTCAGCCGATGGTGGCAAGATAGTGTTCGGAGGAGGAAGGACCTCTCTCTTATCCGGCAATGCATCTTCAATGTTCACATTCAGGATCCGGTCGGAGGATCAAGGAGTGAAAAGGATACGCTTTCTCTCGGGAGCGATAATGGCCCCGGACGGGGTAGGCGCCCAAAATGTTATCTCCGAGTTAACCTCCGGTGCTTATACTTTCGTGGCTTCACCCGCCGATGAGTTATCTCCCGACCCTGAATTCATGGCTCCTTCGGGGTCTCCGGGAGTACCCGTGGTCTCATCCGACACACACCCCGATGACGACATATGGTATTCCGAAAGAGATGTTCGTTTTTATTGGGAAAGACCGGAAGATGTTATTGCGGTCAGGGCTGAGTTCAATCAGAGGCCCTTTACGATCCCACAGAGCGAGATCGGTAGCGTTGATTCAATGGAATACGAGGATGTATTGGACGGGGAATGGTTCTTTCATTTGCAGTTCAAGAACAATGCCGGCTGGGGAGATATTTTGCATCGTTCGGTAAGGATAGACGCCACCGCTCCGGAGCTCTTTGAGCTAAAGAAGAAACATCGAGACGATAAGAGTGACCCAAGGATCGGTTTTTCAATATTGGCGACGGATGAGATGTCGGGGATGGATCACTTTTCTTTTCATATAGACGGTATATTGGACGAGAGATTCTCCGGCACGAGAAGAGAGGTGGAACTCGGTCCTTTACCGCCGGGAGTTCATACTCTGATAGCTCGCGCGGTGGATGGCGCCGGTAATCACCGAACCGAGTCCTTGGTATTGGAAATCGAACCTATTGACCCGCCGATCTTTATTGAAGTTCCCGGGGTAATTCATAGCGGTTCCATCATGGCTATGAGAGGAAGGTCTTTTCCAAATTCGACCATTTTGGTCTCTCTTGAGAGGAGAGGAGAAGAACCTGAAACCCATGCCGTTAAAGCCGATGAGGAAGGTGTTTTCACCTTCATTGCTCCCAAAAAGCCCGCAGACGGTATTTATACGGTAAAAGCCAAAGCTATGGATGGGCGAGGTGCGCAAAGTCTTTTCACTGATGCTATTACGGTGGCCGTTCAGCCTCCCGGCTTCATCCGTTTAGGCGGGATAGTGGTAAACGGTCTTTCAATGTTCGTGTCACTTCTTGCAATGGTGGTATTTCTGGTCGTGGGTTCCTACTGGGGCATGCACAAATGGAGGATATTCAGACGCCGTTTAAGTAAGGAGATAAAAGAGGCTGAAGAAGAAGTTCACGAGACCTTTGAGAATTTGAGAAAGAAGAACTCTTACCAGCTTTCCCTATTGAATAAGGCTGAGAGAAGCAGAGAACTTACGGAAGAAGAGAAAAAGATAAAAGAGCAGTTACGCGAAGATATGGATACTTTGGGGGTCAGTGCCGAGAAGGAGGTTCATGATATAAAGAAAGCTTTTGATAGATAAAGTTCTTTATCAATCCGAAAATTCCTCTTTGAAATTTGCCCATATCATACTTTACTTGGAAAAAAGAAAAAAAGGGGATTGCCGTGCCCCTCTCCAATTTTGCTCTCGAGTTTTCTCGTTCAACGCGGGCGCGAATGGCGCATCCCTTTTCGGGCGAAGCGTTGAACACATAATTGGCAATACTTAGCTTTGTTTCTTCGCTTTAATTTAATGTATCTCGCACAATTGGAGACGGGGGAATTTGCCCGTGGAACAATTTCACCTCCGGTGAAATTAGCGCAAAGCGCTATTCCACAGGGTTATTTCGGATCTCCGGTTTTGATATTCAGTATTCTGATCTCGTTATTGTTTCGGGTTTCTAATTTAAATATTCTTTATTGCGCTCCTGCGCTTTTACTGTTGTTTTTTCTTTATATTTAAGTATAATGCGGTCTATGATGTCAAAAATGAGGTATATTTCTTTGGCTATTCTGGCCGTAGCCGTATTGTTCGGTTACTTCATATACACCTCCGAGGTCAGCGAGGATGGGTTGGCCGGCAATTTCCCCTTTAAATTCGGTTTGGATATCCAAGGGGGGGCGCACCTTGTGTACCGTGCCGATGTATCGGGAATAGAAGAAGAGCATGAGATAAGGCAAAGAATGGATGCTCTCCGAAGTTTGATAGAAGATAGAGTCAATGCTCTGGGTGTTTCCGAACCGCTGGTCCAAGTCGAAAGGGGCGGTCTTTTGGGTGATGGCGAGTACCGCCTTATCGTCGAGCTTCCCGGAGTTGAGGATGTCGATGAGGCAATGGCCGCCATAGGAGAAACACCGGTACTGGAGTTCCTCCTGTTGGCTGAGGATGCGGATCCGTTCGAGTTGGATACGGAAAGTATGGACATCGATCTTTTGGAAAGTAATGATGATATCGAGCT
Source organism: Candidatus Campbelliibacteriota bacterium (assembly GCA_007125155.1). Taxonomy (GTDB): domain Bacteria; phylum Patescibacteriota; class Minisyncoccia; order Phycocordibacterales; family CSBR16-193; genus SKVL01. Next base: position 6,433 of record SLDR01000034.1, read on the forward strand.
TGAGATCGAAGACCTTCCGGAAGATGGAAACGAGAATTCTCCAAACGAAGAAGAGAACACTGTTGACGCCGTTTCAAATGAAGACGGTGATATTGAGAGTGAGGGACCAGAGGTCTTTGAGGATGATGAAAATAACGAGATTAATATAAGAGAGGATCTTAGGGATAAATTCGTGTTCACCGGCCTTGACGGAAGCATGTTGAGCAATGCTCAGTTTGGTAGGAATCCTAACACAGGCGAACCTTTGGTGAGATTGCAGTTTGATAGGGAAGGGAGAAACCTTTTTGCCGACATCACTCGGAATAATGTAGGTAGGCAACTGGCGATCTTTTTGGATGGTGAACCGATAACGACCCCTATCATTCGAGAGGTCATAACCGGTGGAGAGGCGACTATTTCCGGGAATTTTACCGTTGTGGAGGCCAGGGATCTGGCACGAAGACTTCAGTCGGGTGCACTTCCCGTCCCTATAGAGATAGTTTCAACCGAAACCGTTGGAGCAACGTTGGGTCAAAAGGTTCTGGAGAACGGAGTCAGGGCCGGTATTATCGGTCTACTTATTGTGGCTTTTTTCATTATGCTCTGGTACCGCCTTCCGGGCTTGGTTGCCGTTTCCGCACTGGCCATATACTTGATAATTATGCTCTCGCTCTTTAAGTTGATACCCGTTACCCTGACCGCCGCCGGTATTGCGGGATTCATCCTATCGATAGGTATGGCCGTTGATGCGAATGTAATAATTTTTGAAAGAATGAAAGAGGAGTTGAGGGCGGGTAAAAAACTCAAAGATGCAGTGGAAGAAGGATTTTCAAGAGCTTGGCTATCCATAAGGGATGCAAACATAAGTAGTTTGATCACCGCGGTCATCCTTTATTGGTTCGGCACTCCGCTTGTTCAAGGCTTCGCTCTGGTTTTCTTTATTGGTGTTCTCGTTAGTATGATAAGCGCCATTTCGGTTACCAGAACGTTCCTGTTGGCCATAGCTGAAGGTGAAAAAAAGAGTGAATGGCTGAATATAATGTTTTATTCCGGATTTGAGAGACCCAAAGTCAGGCTTGATCAGCCGGAGGGGAGTTTTGAAAAATAATCATGTTCATAATAAATAACAAAAAAATATTTCTCACCATATCAGGTATATTTGCCGGTTTGGCCCTGGTGGCCGTAATGGTTTTCGGTCTTAACTTCGGTATTGAGTTTACCGGAGGATCTATACTTCAGGTATCTTATGAGGAAGAGAGCGTTCCTACTTTTGCCGAAGTGGAGTCAGCGGTGACCGCCGTTGATCCTGAGCGTTCATTTGTTCTCCAGGAAGCCGGTGATGACGGTTATATAATAAGGACTCGGGATCTTGATGAGGAAGGGCGTTTGGGATTGATCAATTCACTCTCTTTCAACGGCTTTGAGGCGCGGGAAGAGAGATTCAGTTCCATAGGGCCTTCGATAGGAGAGGAGTTGGCCAATAAAGCCATAGTGGCCATCCTTCTTGTCGTTACCGCCATAATTCTCTTTATAGCCTATGTTTTCAGAAAGGTTTCAAAGCCGGTATCTTCCTGGAAATATGGGACCACGGCTATCATTGCCTTGATCTTCGACATGCTTGTTCCGGTAGGACTCTTCGCGGTATTGGGATTTTATCTGGGTGCCGAGATAGACGTTTTGTTCGTAACGGCTCTTTTGGCCATTCTTGGTTTTTCCGTTAACGACACCATAGTTGTTTTTGACAGGATAAGGGAAAATTTGCGAATAAACGAGGAATATCAGATAAAAAAGAGTTTTCCACAAACAGTGGGAGAGAGTCTGGAACAGACCTATGTAAGGTCAATAAACACTTCTTTAACGACATTGTTCGTACTCTCCACTCTTTTCTTTATAGGCCCCGAGGTTACCCAGTTTTTTGCCCTCGTACTTATGACCGGAGTAATTGCCGGAACATATTCCTCTCTTTTCATGGCAAGCCCTCTTCTTGTTTTCATTGAAGAAAGACAAAAAAAGAAGGCGGTATCGAATTGATCCGATAGGGAGCATCACATTTGTATTTGTTGAAAAAATTCCGGCCTTGACTCTGAGGCGTCAGTGCGTATAATGATGATTGCGCATAAAAAGAGAGGTGCGCACGTCCTTTGAAAACCGAATACGAAGCAACAAGAATACGATCCGTCGTATTTCTTTTAGAGTTATGAAAATATAATTCCCGAGCATAAAGATCGATCAAATAGGAACTGCTTTTTATTTTGTTTCGTTCCCGTTTTTTGAGTGTCGAAACGGACCCGTCTTTGACAGGTCATTGAGTTTAACATTCAATTTAACTAAGAGTTTGATCCTAGCTCAGGATGAACGCTGGCGGCGTGGATAAGGCATGCAAGTCGAACGCCCCGCTCTTTTAGGTTTTGGTATATTGCTTATATGTATTATGTTTACGTTCTTTGCGGAAGGATGTAAAACAGTATTAGCGAAGCTTAAAAGAGCGGGGAGTGGCAGACGAGGTAGGAACACGTAGGAACGAACCCGAAAGACAGGGATAACTACGGGAAACCGTAGCTAATACCTGATGGTCCCCGTACTTTACTTGTAAAGTACGGGGTAAAGCTCAGGCGCTTTCGGATCGGCCTGCGGGCTATCAGCTTGTTGGTAGGGTAATGGCCTACCAAGGCTATGACGGCTAGGGGGAGTGAGAGCTCGATCCCCACCGATGGAACTG
>SLDR01000008.1 GCA_007125155.1 Candidatus Campbelliibacteriota bacterium
GTGCGCCGGGAGGGATTCGAACCCCCGTAGTCCTGAGGACGGCGGATTTACAGTCCGCTGCAATTGACCACTCTGCCACCGACGCATTAATGTGGCGCCTAAATAATATAGCATATAAGGACCCCCCGTGTTAAGTGTGGATCAGACCTTTGCTTCTTTTAGCTCAAACGAACGCCGGCGCATTATGCTTCCCTTCCTTCCTTTCTTCACATCAAAACTGAATTCGCCGTTCTTCTTTATACCGACCGAAACCGAACCTCCTTTCATTATTCCCTTCGATATCATCATTGAAGCGATCGGTGTCATTATCTTTGACTGGATAAGACGTTTTATCGGTCTGGCTCCATACTGAGGGTTATACCCTTCTTCCGAAAGATACTTTATAACCCCGGGAGAGACCTTAAGAGTGATCTCCTTGTCTTTTAGACGTTCCTGTACTTCCTTTATCTGTATCTCCACGATCTTCATTATGTCATCCTTACCTAAAGTATCGAACAGAACAATATCGTCAAGGCGGTTGAGGAACTCAGGTCGGAAATAATCTTTCAAGCTTTCCATCACCTTGCTTTTTACCGAAGCGTAATTATCCTCAAGACCTTCGCCGAATCCCAGCTTCTGCATAGTGTCGATATGTTGAGCGCCGGCATTCGACGTCATTATGATTATGGTGTTCGTGAAGTTTATCACTCTGCCCTTTGCATCCTTCAGACGACCGTTATCAAAGACCTGCAGAAGAATATTGAATACCTCAGGGTGAGCCTTTTCTATCTCATCGAGCAAGACGACCGAGTAAGGCCGGTGACGGATCAGTTCCGTAAAACCGCCCCCTTCTTCATGTCCCACATATCCCGGAGGCGAACCGATTATCTTTGATACCGAGTGTTTTTCCATATACTCCGACATATCAACCCTGATCATGGCGTTCTCATCATCAAACATGAAATCAGCGAGAGCCTTTGTCAGCTCGGTCTTTCCCACCCCGGTTGGACCCAAGAATATGAATGAACCTATGGGCCTGTTTGGATCAGCTATCCCGACGCGTGAACGTTTTACGGTATCGGCTATCTTCTTTATTGCTTCGTTTTGTCCGATTATCCTCTTTCTTATCTCTTCCTCCATTCTATCGAGCTTCTCCGCCTCTTCCTCGAGCATTCGGGATACCGGTATCCCGGTCCAAAGCGAGACCACATCGGCAATATCCGACTCCGTTATCTCTTCCTTAAGTATCCTTCTGGATGCTTGAAGTTTCTTTAAACGTTTGTTCTTCTCTTTTAGCTCCTTTTCCAGTTCGGGAACCTTGCCGTACCTGATCTCTGCGGCTTGGGTAAGATCAAGCTGGATCTCGGCCGTTTCCGCCTCAATACGAAGATCGTCCAACTCTTTCTTTATCTGCTTCATTCTGGAGACCGTTTCCTTCTCATTATTCCATCGTATCTCAATATCATAGATCTCCTCTTTAAGATCCGCTATTTCCTTTTCAATTTCTTTTACACGTTTGGCTCTTCCGTTTTTTCCGGTTTCGCTTGATTCCATCTTCAAAGCCTCTCTTTCTATTTCCAGCTTCGTTATCTTAGATTGAGTCTGCTCCAATATCGGAGGCATGTTCTCAAGGGAGATCTTAAGGTGTGAAGATGATTCGTCTATCAAGTCAACGGCTTTATCGGGCAAAAATCTGTCAGTTATATAACGACTACTCAATGAAGCGGCCGCTACTATGGCGTCATCCGTTATGTGGACACCATGATAAAGTTCATATTTCTCCTTAAGTCCGCGAAGGATGGCGATGGTGTCATTGACACTCGGCTCTTGAACATGGACCGGCTGAAACCTCCTGGTCAGAGCCGGATCTTTTTCTATGTATTTCTGAAACTCCTTAAGAGTGGTCGCCCCTATGGCACGAAGTTCTCCCCGAGCCAACGGCGGTTTCAACATATTGGCGGCATCATATGACCCTTCCGCGGCACCGGCACCAACCAAAGTATGTATCTCGTCAATGAAAAGGATGGTCTTTCCTTCCGCTTTTTCTATTTCCTTGATGATATTCTTCAATCTCTCCTCGAACTCCCCTCTGTACTTGGTACCGGCTATGAGCATCCCCAGATCAAGGGATACTATTTCTTTTTCCTTCAATGATTCGGGTACGTTTCCTGAGGCTATACGAGCAGCCAACGCCTCGGCCACCGCCGTCTTTCCAACCCCGGCTTCACCTATAAGTATCGGATTATTCTTTGTTCTACGCGAAAGTATCTGAACAACTCTTGAGATCTCATTTTCTCTGCCTATGACCGGATCCAGTTTATGTTCCGATGCCAACTTGGTAAGATTACGCGTATATTTTGCCAAGGAACGATATTTCTTGGTCTTATGGCCTTCAACCTCGCTTGCTTCCCTGGCCTTCTCCAACACTTTCATCACCGAATCTTTGTCCACCCTGAAACGAGCCAGCAGTTCTTTTGTTGTGTTAGAACTCTCTATGACCGCTATAAAAAGATGTTCGGTCGAAACATACTCATCCCCCATATCCGTAGCGATCCTAGCCGACTGATCGATGGCCTGAGCCAATTCCGGCGTCAGATATATCTGATATGAAGACGACATTGTCGTACCGACATTGGGAGCCTCCAGAACCTCGGTTATGGTGTCTATAAGAGAGATATGATCCACATCAAGCCTGTCCAGCAATGAGGTGATTATACTCTCTTCTTGAGAGACAAGAGCCGCCAGAAGATGCATCGGATTGACGTGGTTCTGCCCTCGCTCGATGGCCATCTCATGCGCTTTGCGGATCGCGTCTTTCGCTTTTGTTGTGAATTGATTGAATGGTGGCATAATTAATATACTACAGACAAACTCTACTATAGATTTAACACGGAGTCAAAATCACTCTTTTTATTCCGGACCTTTCTTCCGTTTCATTTAGGAGCTATGTTCGGAGTCTTCTCCCAAGGAAACATCATCCCCTTCGATGTCCTCGGCTCCGCTTTTATGTCTCTCGATAACTTCTTTCACAAAAGATGTGGACAGATACTGACCGGCAACCCCATTTATCTGCACTCCCCATATATCCCCCGACAGATTCACCAAGAAAGATCCGGGAGACGTTGCTTGAATACCTTCGATTCCCAAAACTTTAAAACCGTCCTCCTCGCTACCGTCCAACCAAGCAACCCTTCCAACATAAAGTTCATCCCTTTCAACTCCTCCTATATGTAAAACAGTTGCACCTACTTTTGGTGTCGTTTCGGCTATCTTAAAAGATGAGAACCTACTTTCATCTTTAACCTCCGCGATGGAAAAACCTTCTTGTGAAGAAAAGAGCACCTTTACTCTTATGGGATCTTCCCTTCCCGCAACCTTTATATCAAAAACCGTATCCTTCTCGGAAGTGAAAGGAAGAAGAGCCTCCGTGCTCGAGACTATCAACCCTCTACCCATAAGATCTCCATCTTTGTCCATTATCGAAACACCGGCCGGTCTCATTTCTTCGTTCGTCTCAATTATGATGTCGTCGCCCCTGTCAATTATCCTCTGCTCAACGACCTCTCTTATCTCGGTAACCTGTTTGGGTTCACTTTCTTCCTCTTGAGGAGATACATACTCTACGGTCCTTTCTATCACCCTCTCGACATTTTGTGTAACGACCGGTGGAGCGTAATCCAAAAGAGACACGGTCATTATCCCGGTCGCGATCGATGTAACAAAACTCACAAGTATTACAAGGAGAACAAGTTGTCTTTGATTTAGATCTTCCATCTTATTTAAGTTTACATAATTTTAAAAGAAAAGAACCCGCTAAGCAAATTCGATCAAAGGAGATCAACCATCAAGCGCCTTACAAAGCGCTTCGGATGCGAAAAATATATCCTCCTTGGTCGTGTGCCTACCGAGCGAGAACCTCAAGGATGAAGACGCACACTCGCCTCTTCCAATTGCCTCCAGCACGTGAGAAACCGAGCCTTTCTGTTGGGCCTTGCACGAACTTGAAGATGAGCAAGCAACTCCGAGGGCGTCCAATCTCATGACCAAAAATTCGCTGTCGATACCGGGTATGCAGATATTTGCAATATGAGGCACCCTCTTTCCCCTATCCGCATTCACTGTTACGGAAGGATTTTTTGATCTAATGGAATTTAAAAGAGCGTCCCGAAGTCCTTCAACTCGCTTCGACTCTTCATCTCTGATCCGGTCGGCCAAACAAAGAGCTTCGGCCATACCCCGCAAAACGACATTATTCTCGGTACCGGATCTTATGCCAAATTCCTGTCCGCCTCCGTATATTACGGGGCTCAGTTTGAAGCCGAGGCGAGAGTAAAGCACCCCAACCCCCTTCGGTCCGTATATCTTGGATCCGTCCAATGTCATGGAGTCCACCTTAAGGGCCTCCGGTCGAACGGAAAGATAGCACGGAGCCTGACTTGCATCGGAATGAAAATATATAGGTAAGTTTCTGTCCCTGTTTATCTTTTCGATCCCCGCTCCGATCTTCCTTATAGGTTGTATGGTACCGATCTCATTATTGACATACATGACCGAAACCATTCGGGTCTCGGGTCTTATCGCATCCAACACTCTCTGTTCGGAGACTACCCCATTCTCTTCCGCATCGACGTAAGTAACGGAAGCCCCGGCAGACTCCAACGATCTGCATGACTCCAGTACGGCGGGATGTTCAATGGCGGTAGTAACGATATGAGAGCCGACCGGTTCCGTAACGAACCCTCTTATTGCCAAGTTGCAAGATTCCGTCCCGCTACCCGTAAATATTACTTCCGCCGTTTTACAATTCAGAACTTCCGCGATCATTTCCCTCGACTCCTCCAAGACCCGTCTAGCGTCCGCCCCCTCTTTGTAAACAGCCGAAGGATTGGCGAAAAAACCTTCAACTTCACGCATCTTTAAAAGGACTCTCTCGTCAATGGGAGTGGTGGAAGCATGGTCCAAAAAAACGCGACCACTGTTCTTTCGGGAAAAGATGGAAAACATTTTTGCTCTTTGATTGGGTTTCAAGTATAATCATAAGTTATTAACCTTTAATCCTCAAGGGAAAGGCCCGAGGTTCTTAAAAAATAATGAGTTTTCCGGAAAACATACCTTACGAATACGCTTTTTTATTGACCGCATTTTTGTTACTGCTGGTGATCATCGCGAATCTTCTTATCTTTACTCGGTTAATAAGGACAGAGAACAGGATCAGAGGCCTTTTGGGTGGCGATTCCGCCAAGACCATAGAAGATTCATTGAAAAATATGCAGAAAAAAATTAAAGATCACGAAAAGCTCCTCAAGGATAAAGAGCAACATCTGTCTTCTTTGGAAGAAAGGGTCTCCAGGAGTGTCCAGGGAGTGGAAACCCTTCGTTTTAACCCTTTTAAGGGTCATGGCGGAGGCGGGAATCAAAGTTTCGCGACCACCTTTATTGACGAAAATGGTGACGGTGTGGTAATTTCAACTCTATATTCAAGAGAAAGGGTCGGTGTTTACGCCAAACCCATTAATAATTTCGCTTCCGAACACACCCTTTCGGAAGAGGAAAAAAAGGTTCTTTACAGATCAAGGCAAAAACTGAAAAACAACTGATCTGTCTAACCTTTTGCTCATTTGATCATCTTAATATTGATAGAATTTTCATAGTATTCAAACATATCCAATGATCTTTAAAGAATAAGAATATTGCATTTTCATAAATAAAACCAATCACCATGAAATCAAAAGATATCCAAGAAAAAAAATATCCACGTCCTCCTATCATAGCGGTGCTGGGCCATGTCGATCATGGTAAATCCACTCTGCTTGATAAGATACGTAAAACTAACACCACGGAGAGCGAAGTCGGAGGAATAACTCAGCGACTTTCCGGATACGAGATCCGATACGGATCTAAGGAGAAAGGCGATGAAAGGTCCATAACCTTTTTGGACACACCGGGACACGAGGCATTCGCCTCCATCAGAGAGCGCGGAACAAGGGTTGCCGACATAGTTATACTCGTAGTATCGGCCGAAGACGGAGTGATGCCTCAGACCAAGGAGGTTATCGGCTACCTTCAATCTTCCAAGACCCCTTTCATGGTTGCCATAAACAAGATAGATTCCCCGGGAGCGAACATTCAAAGAACGATCCAATCTTTAGCGGAGAACGAAGTTTATCTCGAATCTATGCATGGAGATGTTCCGTCCGTATCCATATCCGCCAAGAGCGGTGAAGGAATACCTGAACTGCTGAATATGATACTTCTGATGGCGGAGATGGAAGAACTGACCGGTGATCCCGAAAAGAGCGCGGAGGGGTATGTGACGGAATCAACCAGAGATCCGAAGATGGGTAATACTTCAATGCTCATAATCAAGAATGGAACCCTCAAGGTCGGAGATTTCGTGGTTGCGGAAAACGCATACTCGCCGGTCCGCCAAATATACCTCTACGACGGAACGCCGACGAAAGAGGCAAGTTTTTCAAGTCCCGTTAACATTACCGGTTGGAACATCCCTCCGATGGTAGGTTCAATTTTCCATGTTGTTAAAACAAAAAAAGAAGCTGAAAAATACATAAAGGATTCCGTCCTCCCACTGGAGGACGCCTCCGGCACGCAAGAGACATCCGACGATGCCGATAAACGGATCATCCCCATCGTACTTAAGGCGGATAACGCCGGATCCGTTGAAGCCATACAAAAAGAGCTTGAAAAGATATCTAAAAAGAATTCGGATGTCAGTTTTTCATTTTTAACGGCGGAAGCCGGTCACATTTCGGAAAACGACATACAGACGGCGGGAGTTGATAAGAAAACCCTCGTCGTAGGTTTCAACACCACCATTCACGACTCGGCCGCCCGAGCCGCCGAAAATCAAGGTGTGGTGCCCAAGTTCTTTACAATAATATATGAACTCACCGAATGGATGGAAAAGCATATTGCCGAAACCAGAGAATTGGTAGACGTTGAAAAAGAACACGGACGTCTTAAGATACTCAAGTACTTCAGCTCAAGCAAAAAGGGATCGGTCTTGGGCGGGAAGGTCAAAAGCGGAATAATATCAAAGAACGACCGCGTAAAGATCATCAGAGGAGAAGAGGTTGTCGGACAGGGTCGGATAAAGGAACTCCAAAAACTTAAGGTTGCCGAAAAATCCATCAAGGAAGGACAGGAATGCGGCGTACTCTTGGACTCTCCGGTCGAAATAAACGAAGGTGATGTACTTTCAGCCTTTACAATAGTCAAGGAATAATTTACATCCATATGCAACACAAAAGGGAAAAGTTGAACTCCGCCATCAGGGAAGCGGCCGGCGAGTATTTGGCAAGCAAAAGATTCGAAAATGCAATGGTTACCGTAACATCGGTGAATATTGAAGGAAACCTCTCAAAAGCAACCGTATTCGTAACCGTATATCCGGAAAAAGAGAACGAAAAAGTTCTGCGTAAAATCAATCGTGGAAGAGGCCTCTTCGCCAAACATGTGAAAACAAAGACCAGGATAATCAACATTCCGTATTTCAATTTCGAGATCGATAAAGGAGAAATGCACCGCCAAAGAATAGATGACATCTCGAAAGATATATAAGTCCGATCTGTCCGCATAAACACAAGATCCGTTGGTTATTTCGATCATACTGTGTTAATCTTGATTCGTAAGGCCTGGTGGCGAAGTGGTAACGCATCGGTCTGCAAAACCGACATTCGGGGGTTCGATTCCCCCCCAGGCCTCCAAAGAGCCCTCAATATCAGTTATGGTCTATGGAAAAAGAAATGAATAGCTGATAGTATTCATTAAGCCCTTGCCGGGGTGATGGAACCGGTAGACATGAGAGACTTAAAATCTCTTGGGCGCATTCGCCCGTGCGGGTTCAAGTCCCGCCCCCGGCACAAACCGACATGAGTGAACATGGCCGATATGTCCGGTTGAAAAAATAATGAACTTGAGTTAATCTTATTTAAGCTGAAATGGTCATCCGCCCATAGCTCAGCTGGTAGAGCAACCGGCTCTTAACCGGTAGGTCCTAGGTTCGAGCCCTAGTGGGCGGACAAGTACAATAATGGATAGAACATGTCCTCGCTTTTTTAAAAGAGCTGGATTTTTTTAAGGTTATTTAATTTATGTTCAAAAGTGATCCGATAAAGTGCTTTTTCAAAAAAATTAGGTTAATATAGATAAATATTTGGGCGGGTGGTGAAATTGGTAGACACAGGAGCCTCGGAGTGATGCCGCAAGGCGTGGAGGTGA